>JAJFIU010000037.1 GCA_021774695.1 Alphaproteobacteria bacterium
TTGGGCGCGCGCTCGCTGTTCGGTATGTTCATTGGTATCGACAGCAAAAACCCAACCTCTTACGCCGTTTATGCCAGCCATGCAGGAACAGCCCTGCCGGACAAAAGCTATTATGAACGCGACAGCGAGCGTTTGGCGACGCTGCGAGCCGCGTATATTGACTATATGGAGGCGGTGTTTACCCGGCTGGGCAACGAAGATGCTGAGGTAACGGACGCCCGCGCCAAGGCAGAAGCTGTTTTTGCGCTGGAAAAAGCGGTCGCGTCAAACCATTGGTCCCGCGCTGAGCGCCGCAATGCTGACCGCACTTATAACCCCATGACCATGGACGAGCTTAGCGCATATGCTCCCGGTTTTCCGTGGGCGGCAGCAGTGGCGGCTTATGGTGTTGGCGGTGTTGACGGTGCAGGTCAAATCATCCTGCGCGAAAAGGAAGCTTTTCCGGGGATGGCAGCATTGTTCGCTGAAACCTCTGTGGATGTTTGGAAAGACTATCTCACTTTTCATATGGTGGCGGCCAACGCACAGTTTCTTTCGGACGATATCGCCGGGGAGCGCTTCGGTTTTTTCGGCACAGTTTTGCGCGGCCAGAAGGAACAACGCAGCCGCGAAGACCGGGCGATCAATTATGTCAACGACGCCCTCGATCAAGCCGTAGGCGAAATATATATCGAGCGTTTTTTCCCCGCTGAATCCAAACGTTTGGTCGGTGAAATGTTTGAAAATATTCGCGCAGAACTGGGCGAACGCATCGATAACCTAACCTGGATGAGCCCGGAAACCAAAGTGGCAGCGCGCACTAAGCTTTCGAAAATAAACGCAAAAGTCGCCTACCCGGAAAAATGGCGTGATTACAGTGGATTGGAAGTTACACGAGACAGCCTAATGGCCAATGTGGTTGCCTTCGGCGAGTTTGACCATGCGCAAGACCTGGCGCGCCTCGGCAAGCCGGTGGATAAACTGGAATGGTTCACCGGCCCACAAACAGTGAATGCCTTCTATAGCCCGTCGCGCAATGAAGCTTTCATTCCGGCTGGCTACATCCAGTCACCGCTGTTTGACCCGAACGCTGACCCGGCGCTGAATTACGGCGCACTGGGCAGCATCATCGGTCACGAAATTGGCCACGGCTTTGATGATCAGGGCTCCAAATACGACGGTGACGGTGTGTTGCAGGCTTGGTGGTCTGAAACCGACCGCGCAGCTTTCAATGTGCTGGGCGACGGTTTTGCCGCCCAGTTCGCCCAGTATGAGCCGCTTGAGGGTCTGCATGTGAACGGCAGGCAAACGCTGGGCGAAAACATTGGTGATCTGGCTGGTATGATTGTGGCTTACCATGCTTGGGAACGCTCGCTGGGTGGCGCCGAAGCTCCGGTTCTTGATGGTTTCACCGGTCCGCAACGCTTTTTCCTCGGTCGTTCACAAGGACGTCGCTACAAACGTACCGAAGAAAGCCTGCGCCAACGGCTGCTATCAGCGCCCCACAGCCCGATGTATCTGCGGGTTAACGGTATGGCCCGTAACATGGATGAGTTTTACCAAGCCTTCGATGTGAAAGAGGGTGACCAGATGTGGATAGCGCCCGAGGACCGCGTGCGCATATGGTGATAACACGACTTTAGCACACCTTGGATAATATCTAAATTTTTAGCAATAAAGCTGCAAGTGCTATGAATTTGGCCTGTTAATCTTAATGCCGAAAGTAAGTTAGTCACCACATACCAACGCATGAACAGCACGTATCTCGTCACGGTGAAAATACTCGATCATCCTTGTCTTTCCAAGTTTAGAACACATTGTTCTAGCTTTATTTTCACATTGGATTTCGGTCTGTCCCCCGCAGTATCTAGGGCTTTTTTCTACTGGAGGGCGATGAATGCCAAAAAGCTGATCGAGAGCAGTGTAACTATAGTAGTGGATGTCTTTTTTGAATACGGGTGGTTTCGGTATAAGGGCAGAACCACTTCCTGCATCTAAATTTATGGCGAAATGTAAAGAAGTACCTTTTTGACGCTCAATACCAAAGGCTCTCGGAGCGCCATCTTCATATTTTACGTCGAAATCAGGAGTATTGGTGGCACCTATTAAGTGCGGACGATCTTGAGAAAGTTTAACAAATTTCGGCCCTAGAGGTGCTCTTCGATATTCGACATATATTGTTACAGTATCCTCTGATACATCTTGGAACCATACAAAGACGCCATTCTTGAATAGTTGCAGGCATTTTATGTAGGCTTGTGCAGCATTATTACCTAGCCCAATTTGTACATATGAGTTTGCTTGGTGCCGTTGGTAATTGAAACTTTTAGCCGTGAATTCGTGAGTTCGAGCTTCACTAAACTTGTCATAGTTTTGGTAAGCCCTTAATGGTGCGCCACCAACGATTATATCAAAGCCTGATCCGCCCCCAGATTTCATGCGACTAAAGGCCTGCCTGTCGATGATGCTTAATGTCGCTAACCTAACGTCTTGTCTACTGCCAAGAATAGTTTGTGTAGGCATTAAAGCTGCGTCGCATTGGGATATATTTTGGGCTTTTGCGGCGTGGGTTAGACTTGCAAACCCAAATAAACCTATACCTAAAATAATATTCTTTATCGTATTCATTGCTATCCCCTGAAATATTTTTGAATACTCAGAAAGGCCGCCTTATAGCATAAATTCAATCATGAGTCGAGTATAATACACGCAAAAATTGACAGCATACTTTTTATCTTTGGCTCCAACCATTAGTCTCATTTTGGTTTGTTTGAGCTAGATTGCGCCAAGCTCACGTGAATGCCGCATTCGCTGATAATGCTGCTGGGGTAGGTGGCTGCGCTCGGGTCTCTACCTGATAGCCTTCAACATCAGCCATAAAAAAAGGCCAGGAAAACCCGGCCTTTTAGCATCATCAAGTCTGAACTATTAGTCAGCTAGTGCGAGATCGCATGCTGAAGTCTTGCCGTTACGGCCAGTCTCAAGTTCGAATGTTACTTTTTGATCATCGTTTAAGCCACGAAGGCCTGCTGCTTCTACTGCAGAAATGTGTACAAACACATCGTTGCCGCCATCGTCTGGCTGGATGAAGCCGAAGCCTTTATTTGCGTTAAACCATTTTACTGTGCCGTTAGCCATTGTATCATATCCTAGTGCGCGTGTTAAAAAAAAAGGTCGAGCCAAAACGACTCGGAGTGGTGCGCGAAGCCCCCCTTATAGCGTTTAAGATCGGCGGTGCAAGTGAAAGAATCGACTTTTTGGTGACTATTTTGCTATTGGGGCTTTTTACGCGCGCAATAATTCATCCAGCGTTAAAGCCATTTTATGCTTCTGGCGGCTTGCCTAAGGGCGGGCAGGGGCGTGATGATATTAGACTTTAACGGCGGGCCACCGCACATACACATGGGCGGCGGAAATAGTGAGGCGCACAAATCGTTATCGTGACGATGCGTTGGGCATCGGTCTCTAATTTGGTTTATAAATTTGTAATTCGTGTTTTCTAACTGCGTTTGAATGGCCTCAAACGCGCGTGCCTGAAATAATCTAACTATATGATTTTTATAAAATATACTGAAGTTAATTTCCAACAACGAGTCTTTTGCACGCGCATCGTTGTGCCGCGTGCGCCAGATCAGTCTCCGCATATCCGGGGCAGTTGGCCTAGAGTAGTTTTGCACATATTCCGGCGGCATGACCGTAGGATAATATAATGGACGGGTGTAGTTTGGATCACTCGCTTCGAGAATGCCCCCGAGGCCCAGCGTGAAAGCGATGATGGCAGCGAATCCCGCCACTATGCTATATAGATATTTGGTCATATGTAACTATATAACATAATATATTGTTGCAAGCAAATAGTTACACGAATTTCAGAGTATTCCGGTTTGCTCAATTCCGGGATCACCGGCCAGTAGCCGATGACTTTCGTTTTTTGGTGGCCAATTTAGCCCGGCATTTGTGGAAAGGTTGGGCGCGACATCATCGCTTGTTGCCACCGCACAACATTAGTAAGTTCGCTGGGAACTTCAATTTGAACGAACCCCATAACCATAACTAGGCCCATGCCGATGATGTCTGCCATGGTGAATGTGTCCCCGGCAATGAAGCCGCGCCCATCAGCCATCTCAGTGTCCAGCCAAGCCAGCCGTTCAACAAGTAAACGCCGACAATAGGCGGCGTAGTCGGCGTTTTGCTCGACGCGGTATTTGAAAAATTCAATTTCGTGCAAACCAACAGCGCCTGCAACGTTGAAAAGCCAAAGCTCCATGCGGCGCATCCACATTTCGATAAAGGCCTGTTCCTCTGGTGTTTTGCCAAACAGGGCAGGGCTAGGGTGCAGGCTTTCCAGATACCGGCAAATTGCCACGCTTTCGGTAAGATATCGCCCATTATCAAGCTGCAAAACCGGCACCTGCCCAAGCGCATTTATTTTCAAGAAGTCCGCCGCTTGGCCTTCGTTCGCCATCAGGTCAATCGACACGGTCGGGATTTCAATTCCTTTTTCCGCCATAAAGATCATCACCCGGGCACCGTTGGGGGACATGCCGTTGTATAGTTTCATTTATCGTTCCTTGTTTTGAGGTGTGTGTTTCTCACTGTTCGGGCAGTGTGGGGATCATCTAAATATGTTCAAGAACATATTTTAACTTTAAGGTATGATGCGGAAACAGGAGGAACAGGACCATGCCTTACAGCGCTAAACACAAAACAGACGTGCGGAGGCGCATCGTTGAACAGGCTCGCATCTTGTTCAACCGTGATGGTTTTGCCGCCGTGTCAATTGACCAACTAATGGCGGGCGTTGGGCTCACACGCGGCGGTTTCTATAATCATTTCAGCAACAAAGAAGAATTATACGCTGAGGCTGTAGCCAGTTTTCTGAACGGGCGCGGCAAAGCCTGGCGGGAGGAAGCCGGGGTGGACGTGGAAAACGGCGGGCCGGAGACCGTTCGGGCGATGATTGACAGCTATCTTTCCCCGGAGCACCTCAAAGATGTGGACGGCCAGTGCCCCTTGATTGCATTGCCCTCCGATGTGGCGCGCGGCGCGCCCGAAGTGCGGGCGGCCTATGGTTCGCTGCTTCAGGCAATGAGCTGGTTGTTTGAAAATAATCTGCCAAAAAACCACCTGCCAGAAAACAGCCCGGAAAAGCGGCGGGAGAAGGCGCTTGCGCTGTCTGCGCTGTGTGTTGGTGGAATGGTATTGTCCAGAACTCTTGATGATGCGGTGTTGGCCGATGAGATCCGCGAAGCCGCAAGAAACTCAGCGCTGAATTTATTGGGCGCGGGCGATTAAGCATTGCAGTGGTTAAACGGTCTTGGCGTAATCGACCTTGAAGCCTGCAGCCTCCAGCGCGTTTACAAGTGCTTGCGCATGTTCGCCGTCCTTGGCTTCGATCACCAGTTCCATTTCGGTTTGCTTGAGCGAAATGGCTCCAAACTCCCGGTGGTGACGCATTTCGATAATATTGGTGCCAATTTTGGCGACGATATCTGTAACTGTCGCCAACGCACCCGGTTGGTCCATCATGGTGATGCGCAAGCGGCCAAGCCTGCCGTCGCGGGCCATGCCGCGCATGATCGCGCTGGCCAGCATGCGGCTGTCGATATTACCGCCCGAAAGCACCATGCCAACTTTGCGGCCCTTGAACATATCTGGATACTGCATAACCGCCGCCAGGCTGATCGCACCGGCGCCCTCAACGATTACTTTCTCGATTTCCATGAGAGTAACCAGCGCTTTTTCGATCTGCCGCTCGGACACCGTGACGATCTCGTCAACCAGTTGCTCGACCACCATCTGGGTGCTGGCACCGGGCTGGTTAACCGCAATGCCCTCGGCGATGGAAATATTGTCACCAGCTAGCTGCGTGCCGTCCACTCGTTCTTTCATCGCCGGGAAGGCTTCGGTTTGCACGCCGATAATACGGATGTTCGGGTTGATGTGTTTGGCGATGGTGGCAATGCCTGAAATCAGCCCGCCGCCGCCGATGGGTACCACCAGCGTATCCAGGTCCGGCTGGTCTTCCATCATCTCAAGGCCCACGGTGCCTTGGCCCGCCATGACAAGTGGGTCGTCAAAAGGATGCACGTAGGTAAGATTTTCTTCGTCCGCCAACGCATAGGCGGCTTGTGTTGCAGCCTCGAAATCAGCGCCGGTCAACACCACACGGGCGCCCAGTTCCTCGGTGCGTTTGACCTTATTAAACGGCGTGCCTTCCGGCATAACAATGGTGGCCGGGATGCCGAGCCGACCGGCATGATAGCTGATACCCTGCGCGTGATTGCCTGCCGATGCCGCGATCACACCCTTTGTAGTCCTGGGCAATGATAGTAAGCGATTGAGCGCACCACGTTCTTTATAGGCGGCGGTAAACTGGAAAATCTCGAACTTCAAATAACAGTCGGCACCAGTGATAGCCGACAAAGTGATTGACCGGTTGAGAGGCGTGCGCACCACTGCACCCTTGATTGATTTTTCGGCCGCGTAAACATCGTCCGCCGAAATTGGCAGCGTTTGGCTTTTGGGTAATTTAATTTCACTCACGGTGCAACCTCGGTAACTTTATTACAAGTCGATAGCGATGCCACAGGCAAAATGACCTGTCCAGAAAAAAGGCGCGGCAGGCGCGGAATTTGGCGGATTTTGGATAGAAAAACCAAGGTTTGATTCTATTTTTGGCGAGTTTGGTTCCAATTTTGGCCGATTGGACTCTGATTTTTGCCAGTTGAGTTCTGATTTTTGACCTAAAATCCGTAACTTTTAGAGAAACCGAGCAATCAGAGGATCGATTGCTGCGTGCACAATCGCTTCTTTCATGAGTGGTACGTGACCAACGTTCGGCACAGTAACGGCGACAAGATCCGGATGTTCGTTTGCCATCCGTTCTAATGTGCCGGGCGCCAAAATATCCGACAAAGCCCCACGCAGAACAACCATTGGAACCGAGTGCATTAGCGCGAAAACCGGCCATAAATCAGGTGCCGACTGATCATCCTGGCTATCGAAATTTTGCCGGATCGCCGGGTCATACTGCACCACCGGCTTGCCGTCCACATCGATGAACAGCAAATTGGTGAAGTCTACCCAGTCGTCGTCGGTGAAATTTGGGTAAGTGGTTGGATTTGCGCCCTTAACTGCAGCAACAGCCTCCGGCCACGTGGTTGGCGGCGTGCCTTTGCCCACATAAGATTTGATGCGCGCAATACCCGCCGGGTCTATTTCCGGGCCAATATCGTTGATCACAGCGGCTTTGATAACGCCGGGGTGCATGGCGTTCATCATAATAGTCATCAAGCCACCCAGCGACGTGCCAATAGTGATGATGGAATTTAGGCCCAAATGCTTGAGCAGGGCCATCATATCGCCCACATAAGTGACCGGCGTATAGCGAGAAGGGTCAGGGTCCCAGTCAGAAAGGCCGCGTCCACGCTGCTCGACACATATAAGTCGGCAACGATCAGCCAAATGGTCGGCAATATAGCCGAAATCTTTTGCATTTCTGGTGAGCCCTGCCATGCACAACACAGTGGGTGCGCCGTCCGGGGCGGTGTTATAATCTCGGTAATGTTGCTTTAGTCCGTCGATATTGGTGAAAAACTCGTCGGTAAAGTCAGCCATCTGCCCAATCCTTGTATTTTTGCCTCAACTCTCGCTTTAGTATTTTGCCATTTGGGTTCCTTGGCAAGCTTTCAGCAAAAATAAGTCCGGAAAGTCGCTGTTGTTTACCGAGTTGGCGGTTCGCCCACTCGATAATAGCGCTACTTTCTTGAGCCGCGCGGGGCTCGCTAACCACCACTGCAAGCGGGGTTTCGCCCCATTTGTTACTGGGCACACCAATAACCGCAACTTCGCTAACCGCATCGTGGGTTACCAGAACCGCCTCGATGTCTTGCGGGTAAATATTTTGACCGCCTGACAGAATCATGTCTTTCTTGCGGTCCACCACATACAGATAGCCGTCCTGGTCCAACTGGCCGATGTCACCGGTGCGCAACCATGCACGGCCGTGGGGATCTACCCATGTTGCCTCGTCTGTGGCGTCTGGCCGGTTCAGATAGGCGGGCATGACAATGCGGCCAATACCGACGATTTCACCGGCTTGTCCAACGCCAACTTCCTTGTCGTCCTCGCCGACAATTTTGATGTCGGTGCCGATAAGGGGCTTGCCCACCGACGCCATGCGGCCTGCTGCATCTTCCGGGTCCAGCGTTGTGATAACGCCCTCGGTCAGGCCAAATAACTCGATAACAGTGGTTTCACCAAGCTTACGGAACAATTGTTCTTTCAAGTCTGCATGCAGCGGCGAGCCGCAGCTCATTACCGCTTGTATCGAGCTAAGATCGAACCGGCTGCTGTCGGGTGCCTCGAGTAGCCGTTGCAGTTGAATGGGCACCATCGCGAAGTTGGTGATTTGCTGGTTTTGTATTGCCGTCAGCGCCGCTGTCGCATCGAATCCGGGCTGGACCACCATGGTGCCACCAGCGAGCAAGGTGCACAGCATGCCAACCCAACTGATGTTGGAATAAAGGCCGATCGTAAACAGGGTGCGCGACGCGCTGGTGTAGCGCAAGGCAATGCAGAGATCGTAGGCCCAGTCGCGCCGACCGCGGTGGGTCTGCACAATGCCCTTCGGCATACCGGTGGTGCCCGAGCTATAGATACTGTTTAGTGGGTCATCGTCTTCAATGGCGACCGCAGGAAATGTGTCGTTTGCATTGTTTTTGAAAGCGTCGAACGCCGTATCTGCTGTCACGTAAAGAATATCTGCATTTTTCTCCGCAAATACTGACAGTCTGGCTTCTTGGTCGGGGCTTACAAAAACCGCCGATACGCCAGCGTCTTTCAGCATGGCGGTAACAGCTTCATTGGAAACTGACAGGTTGAGCGGCACCGAACAGGCACCGCTTTTCATAATGCCTATAAGGGCTTCAACCATATAGCGGCTGTTGTTCATCAACACGCCGACCGTGTGGCCGCGGCCGATGCCTTTGGTTAGCAAGCCGTTCGCGACCCGGTTGGTTGCGCGGTCAAACTGTGACCATGAAAGGGTCATATCGCCGCATATTACAGCGGGTTTTTCGCCCTTCCATTTGCCGTGCAGTGATAAAATTTCGGGCAATAAAGGAGCATGGGTATCAAATGCAGTCATTTGACGATCCTTTTGGTAACGATCCCCTTGGTGACGATCTTTTGGTGGCAACCATTTGAGCGAAAACAGGGTTCATTGTTCGGTCATATGGCCGGAGGGTGCAGGGCTTGCCTGCAGGGAAGTTTCCTCCGGCCATGTGCGCCCAGTAGGCATACCGATTGCTAGAATTTGATGCCTAGCACCGCCGTTACTGTCAGCGGCGGACCGTAAAATGCGGAAGCAATTCCCTCAAGGCCCAGTGTTGATGCCGTGCCTGCGGCATTGGCGAAATTGTAACCGGCAACCTTATATTCCTTGTCGGTCAAATTCTTGCCGTGCACACCAAATTCGTATCGACCATCGTCAGACAGCCATACGATGCTGGCGTCAAACAAAGAGTAGCCTGGCTGATCAAGGAACTGGTTCGAAATCTCGAATTGGTTGGTAAGACTTTTGTAGGACCAGCCACCCAGGAACGATAATGTACCCGACAGTCCGAGCATATCCGTGGGCCGGTTATACGTGAGCCGCACGTTGGTGCTCCATTCGGGGGTGTTCTGGATAACCCGTTGATCAGACACATCTTGTAAGGTTGTAGTGCCCGATACAGGGTCGGTTACCGCGGTGATAAACTCATCGTATTCTGCGTCAATCCAGCCAAGGGAGAAATCCGCGACCACGCTATCGCCCTGAACGCCTGCATCCTGTGCGATAATGGCCTTGCCCTCAAATTCGACACCGAAGAAATCCGCTGCTCCGGCGTTGGTTGTGACGCCGGAAAAGCTGTCATTGATGCCATCGCCGTCGGTGTCGACGCCGATGGAGCCAGGCACCTGCACATCGGTATAATCGCTGTAAAAGATCGCTAAATTAGTGGTTACGCGGCCTTCGGCCCATGTTGTTTTGGCACCGGCCTCGTAGGTTGTTATTTTCTCAGGGTCGAAGTTGATAAATTGGAATATCTCGGCGTCCGAGGTTACACCGTCATTATTCAGGTCAGGTGCCGCTGTGCTTTGCGCGCGGGGGTCGAAACTGCCGCCCTTGAAGCCTTCACTGTATGACAGGTAAAGGGTTTGGTCGTCATTTGGCTGCCAAGACAAGCTGGCACGCGGCGTAAAGTCTTTGTATTTTTTTGATCCGGTAAAGTCGGATGTTGTGGCAATGAGCGTAGCATTACCGCCAAAGGTTGCTGAATTGCCGCCAATGAAAGTACGGCGAAGAATGGTCGATGTGCGCTCGTCTTCGGTATAACGACCGCCGATGTTCAGCTCCAGATTACTATCCATGCCAAAGGCAGCATCAAGGTCTATGCTAAAATCACCAAACAGGGACCAGGTTTCGGTTTTTACATCACCGAGGGTGTTGGCGTTGAGACCGGGCAGGCCGATCAGGTCGCCCAAAGCGCCCAGAACCACATCAAATTCGTTGAAAGCGGTTGCGTCCAGATAATAGAAACCAAAGACGCCGCTAACCGCTTCGTCAGTATATAAAACTTGAAATTCTTCGCTGAATTGGTCGTTTTTATAGCGTACAGGCACATCAACATCGATGGTTGGCAGGCTGTCAAAATCGATTAGCTGGAAAGTATCGTCTTCGCGGTAAGCGACAATATTTTTCACCATTATTTTGTCGTTGACCTGATACTCAATCAGTCCGGTGACGCCGTATTGGTCAGCTTCGTTCTTGCCTTCGATCCCGGCTCGGGTGTCAAATACGTCGTCTAGTATCGGCGCGCCGCCAAACAGGCCTGGTATTAATCGGTGGCCTGACTTGGGGTTTGAATTATCTTTTAAATAGTCCCCGGATATACGGATAAACAGGTTGTCTGACGGGATAAATTCGGCGCTGCCCCGGAAACCCAGCAGGTCTTTGTCATAGTGTTCGGCGCCAGTGTTTAGGTTTTCGCCGTATCCGCTGCGGTTCATATAGGCGATGGAGCCGCCAAGGCGCACCGTGTCGCTGACCGGCAGTTCGGCCGACGCGACAATGTCGTGCTGCCCGTATGTGCCGCCTTGCACACGCAGGTTCAATGTTGGTTCGTCGCCCAATCGTTTGGTGACATATTTAATCGCGCCGCCGATGGTGTTGCGGCCGTAAAGGGTGCCTTGCGGCCCGCGAAGAATTTCGACCCGTTCCACATCATATATGTCCATGACGCCGCCTTGTGGGCGGTTCAGATATACATCGTCCAGATAAATACCCACGCCTGCTTCAAACCCGGCAACCGGGTCTTGCTGTCCGACACCGCGGATGAAGGCAGTTAGGGTGGTATTGGTGCCGCGTGATACTTCCAGCGTCGTATTGGGGGTGGTTTGCGCGAGGAAGGTTATGTCGGTTGCGCCCAGTTTGTTCAACTCGAGGCCGCTAAAGGCGGTTACGGCAATCGGCACATCCTGCAAGCTCTCTGTGCGCCGGCGTGCTGTTACCTTTATTTCTTCCAGAACTACGGCTTGGCCATCATCCTGTGTTGCTACTTGGGCTGCTACGTTCCCAGCGACAAGCAAACTGGCAATTCCAGCGCCTGCCAGAAGGGTAGCGCGTGTTATTTTTAACGAATTCATCTCTCTCTCCCTTGAGCCAGACTGGCACGAATCCCAATTCCACCATCTGTTCATTTCGAACCTAATAAAATTCAACGTGCGTTGAAAGTCAACAGAAAATTCAACAATCATTGAATTTCATTCATTCGGCATTTGCCCTGAGCGTTATTTTGGCTAATAATATCAACGGGTAAGTAAGAACCAACATGGGTAGTCTGCATGACGATGAATAAACTCAAGCGTAAAGACCGTATTTTAGACGCCGCCGAGGCCTTGTTTGCAAAATATGGTTTTGAAGGTGTTTCCATGCGCAAGGTTGCTGAAACGGCGGACGTGGACCTGGCATTATCCAGTTATCATTTTGGCAATAAACGGGGCTTGTTTGACGCGGTATTGTTACGGCGCGCTGAAGTTTTAAACGAAACGCGCCTTGCCGCCTTGGACCGCTGCAAATCTGAAGCAGGGGAAGGCGGTCCGACTGTTGAAGCGATCATAAACGCTTTTCTGGAGCCGCTGTTGGCGCACGGATACCAGGAAGACGAGGGCTGGCTGCATTATTTTGAATTGGTGGCGCAGGTTAACAGCTCGTTCGAATGGGGCGGGCAACTGATGACCAAGTATTTTGACCCCTTGGTGCGCACCTTTATGGAGGCACTGAAAAAGGCGCTGCCCAACGCCGACCCCGCCGACCTTTACTGGTGTTACCATTTCTTGTCAGGCGCATTGACACTGACATTTGCCCATACTGGCCGTATTGACCAACTGTCTGAAGGGGTGGCGAAATCCGAAGATATGGTTGGTGCTTACCAGCGTATGGTGCCGTTTGTCGCGGCTGGGTTCAAACGGCTGTGTGACAAATAACCCAACACGTATACTAACAGAACTGACGCTTTCACGTTAATCCATTCACCAAATAGAATTGAGAGGTTTCCCATGAATGTAAGACGCGCGCTTATCGCAGCCATAATTGTCGGTGCTGTGGCTTCACCGTCGTTTGCAGATGCAGACGATTTTAAAACCGGTCCGTTGATAACCGAATATGGCCGGGTGACCGTTGTGCCCGGTGCGGAACCGCTCGCAGCGAACACCGTTTTTAATGTCGCGTTTGACGTGACCGAGCGCGGCGAGAAGGATGCTATTAACCGTCGACTTGAAAGTGCCGCTCGGTTTTTGAACATGCACGCGGCAGCCGGTGTAGCGCCGGAAAATATGAAACTGGCGGTGGTTGTTCACGGCCCGGCAGTGCTGGATTTGACCAATGACACTGTTTATGGCGGCGACAATAAAAACGCCGACTTAATAAAGTTGTTGTTGGCGAACGGGGTAACTGTTCATGTGTGCGGGCAGTCTGCCGCATACCAAAATGTCAATGCCGAGGATTTATTGCCCGGCGTGAAAATGGCCGTGTCGGCAATGACAGCGCACGCGTTGCTGCAACAACAGGGCTACACTCTTAACCCTTTCTAACTTAATGACTTTTGGTTTTAGAACGCTCTTGCAGCTTGCTGTAAAGGTATAATGTGATGCGCAAATCTGTTGCCACGCAATTGAAAGCGGTTAGAAAGGTTTCGGGTCACAGTTAGATAATTCGATAGGGAAACACTCATGATGAAAATAGCCCCGATTAAAACGGCGCTTTTGGGCATTTTATTGGTATCCGCATCTGCGGTTGCCGAAGACTTCACAATTGAACGCCTGGAAGGTAGCCCGACCATAAACGGTGCGAGCGTGCAGGGGCTGAAGATGTCACCTGACGGCGAGAGAGTTACTTTCTTGCGGGGTAAGGCAGCTAATGCCGCCCAGCTTGACCTGTGGGAATTTGATATCGAGTCGGGAGAATCCAACCTGCTGGTGGATTCAGCGGTGTTGCTCGGCGGCGGAGTTGAGGTGCTCAGCGAAGAAGAAAAAGCCCGACGGGAGCGCAACCGCGCCATTACTGGCAAAACCGGCATAACAACTTATTCTTGGTCTGCAGACGGTTCTACGCTTTTGTTTCCAATCAGCGGTGATGTTTATGTTTTGCCCATCGGCGGCAAGGTTAAACGGCTAACCGAAACCGCGGCTTTTGAAACCGACATCAAATTCAGCCCGAAGGGGACCTACGTATCGTTTGTTCGAGACCGCGAACTTTATGCCGTTAAAATTTCAAATGGACGGGAAACCAAATTAACCAGCGGATCAACCGACACCATCGCTAACGGCATGGCGGAGTTTGTGGCGCAGGAAGAACTTAACCGCTTTACTGGCTATTGGTGGTCGCCGGACGAAACCCGTGTGGCGTTTGAACAGTTTGACGAAAGCAACGTATTGGTCAAAGACCGCTATGAAGTGCAGCCCGACGGTAGTGTGGTGGCGCTGAAGCAACGCTATCCCGAGGCCGGAAGCCCGAATGTGCTGGTAAAGTTGGGCATTGTCTCTCTTGATGACCGCGATGTTGAGTGGGTGGATTTGGGCGAAGAGCAGGATATTTATCTTGGCCGCGTTAACTGGTTGCCGAACAGCAAGAAAATAACGGTTCAACTCCTGAACCGAGCCCAGACGCAGTTGGATATTTTACTGGCTGACCTTAGGGGGGAAACCTCGGTTTTCCTGACCGAAAAATCAGATATTTGGGTTAATCTCGACAATAATATGCGGTTTTTGAGCGACGCTAAAACCATGGTGCGCACAAGCGAAGAAACCGGCTTTCGCCATATTGTTCGCTATGACATGAGCGGTGGCAACAGCACAGCATTAACGTCGGGTGACTGGGTGGTCAGCGCGATTAGCAAAATTGATGAAGCGGGTGGGACAATCTATTTCACTGGTTTCAAGGATACTGCGATTGAGCAACATCTCTATTCAGTGCCGCTTAAAGGTGGAAGCGTAACGCGCGTTAGCAAAGACCTTGGGTGGCACAATGCGACGGTGGGCGCAGATGTTTTTATCGACAATTTTTCGAGCCCAACCCAGCCGCCACAAATTACCATCCGTGACTTGAAGGACGGCGGCCTGAAATCAACCATTCTTGCTAATAAGTTGGACGCGAGCCACCCGTATCATCGCTACCTGGATAATGCTTCCAGCCAGTCGTTTGGTACGCTCAATGCGGAAGACGGTACACCGCTGCATTTTCGTTTGCTGACGCCGCACACTATGGAAGAGGGCAAGAAATATCCTGCAATCCTGGCGCCTTACGGCGGACCACACGGTCAGCGCGTGCGCCGGGTGTGGGAGGTTAATTTCAACGAAATTCTAGCTCGCAAGGGTTATGTTGTGATGGTTTTGGACAACCGCGGTATGTGGAACCGGGGCCTGGAATTTGAAGGTCACGTAAAGAACGCCATGGGTACAGTTGAAGTGGCTGACCAGGTTTCAGGAGCCAACTACCTGAAAACCTTGCCCTATGTGGACGGCGAAAACATCGGCACATGGGGATGGTCTTACGGCGGTTACATGACATTGATGAGCTTGTTCAAAGAGCCGGACGTGTTCAAGGCGGGGGTAGCGGTGTCTCCGGTAACTGATTACCGCCTCTATGATACTGCCTACACCGAGCGTTATCTGGGTCATCCGGACGCGCCTGGTGATGTGTATGCCAAAACCAGTGTGTTCAGTTATGTTGATGGCTTCAAAGGCGATAACTTGCTGCTGATGCACGGTATGGCAGACGACAATGTGTTCTTTGATCATACGGTGAAATTACTGTCGGTTTTGCAAAACAGCGGCAAACAGTTTGAGCTGATGACATATCCTGGCAAAAGGCATGGTATTCGCGGTGAAAAAACCCGTTCCTTCTTGTGGAATCAGGCGCTGAATTTCTTTGATCGCAAGCTAAAATAGCCTGCGCCAAGCAATGAATTGAGAAAGGGACGCTATCAGGCATCCCTTTTTTTTGTTCACGCAGCAGCCCACTTGATTATGGTCAAAGACCCGCTGAAATGGCACTGCTATATAAAAACTGGGCGGCGCGAATGCACGCAATTCGACGTCAGCGCATCGGAATCCCTAATTCGCGAGCTGATGTAAATTCGCCGCCCAACCTATTTTGACTAATATGGGCAATTTTGGTATAGGTTGGCCCCAATTTGGTGGCAAACCCCGTGTTTTGGAGATTCCCGTATTTTGGAAAGCCGCATCGGTATTTTGAAAACAAAGCAGGAGCAAAACAATGGATCTTGGTGCAATTGGTGAGAAACCATCGATGATGACGAGGATTGCCATCGGCAAAGGGGTGGGCCTGATTTTCGGTTTGCTGGGTTTTGTTTTTATTCCAATGTTCGTTCCGGATGCCAGCACAATGTTCCGGTGGGCCATCTTGCTATGGTACACGACGTTTGGTGCCATTATCGGTGTTTTCGGCGTGTTCACCTATCATCCAGTTCTGCAATTGCCGATGCCTTGGTGGTTCCGGGCGCCCATCATTGGTGCGTGGCTGAACTTTGTGCTCACACTCTTTATCTACGACACTCTCCAGGCGTTCATGACCTCCATATTCGGTGAAAACGGTATGCTTGCATCACCGTTCTGGTTTGTATTCGAGGGTGCCTTGGGCGGCTTGGTGATAGGCTATCTGTGCACGCGGTTTGGCGGAGAAGGCGCCGCCACCGTTAAGGATCAGGCCACACTTTAGCACTGTGGTTACGGGGTGTGCGCGTTTGTCGCACCGTACATTAGCTATTGTTTTTTAGTGGGTTAGCAAAAGTTGACTGATTTTGTTGGATTTAGCCTTGAAGCCCTATCTAGGGTACCCATATAGGGTTGGTAAGAGAAAAACATAGGTCTGCTTGCTCGCTTTTGGTTCGACCCTCCCCCCCCATTCCCCCTAGGTCGGGCTGGGTGAGCAAGCATGATACTTTGGGCCGGAACTGCACTATGTGCGTTCCGGCCTTTTTCTTGTGCATTTCATCGATTGGAAAATTTCTGCTTCCATACCGCGCTCAAATCGCTAGGGTGCGCCACAAATATATGCCCCAAATACATGGCTAAATGCGCGCCAAAACAGGCGTCAGCGTTGGCAAATTGATGAAGGCGGAATAAGAACCCGATGACCGTTGAACAGGAAATCGAGAAGAGACGCACCTTTGCGATCATCTCCCACCCGGACGCTGGTAAAACCACGCTGACCGAGAAACTGCTGTTGTTTGGTGGTGCCATTCAGGCTGCGGGCGAGGTTAAAGCACGCGGTAACCGACGGCGCGCACGCTCAGACTGGATGAAGGTGGAGCAGGAGCGCGGCATCTCTGTGGCGTCGTCTGTTATGACGTTTGATTTTGAACAGTACACTTTCAATTTGCTCGACACGCCTGGCCACGAAGACTTTTCCGAAGATACCTACCGCACGCTGTCAGCGGTAGACAGTGCTGTGATGGTTCTGGATGCGGCCAAAGGCATCGAGAACCAAACTCGCAAATTGCTTGAGGTTTGCCGGCTGCGCGACATGCCCATCACCACCTTTATCAACAAAATGGACCGGGAAGCCAAAGACCCGTTTGAGTTGCTTGATGAGGTTGAGCAAACCCTGGCGCTTGATGTGTCCCCAGCCAGTTGGCCTATCGGTATGGGGCGGGACTTTCTTGGTTGTTACGATTTGATGCGTGATCAGTTGATTTTGTTTGCCCGCAGCAAAGGTGACGCTCTTGCAGAAGGCATTAAATGTTCCGGACTGGATGATCCAAAGCTGGACGAGTTGTTGCCGGATTATGCGCTCGCGAAATTGCGCGAAGATGTTGAAATGGTGCGGGAACTGTGCCCGCCCTTTAACATGGCTGCTTATCTTGAAGGCAATCAAACGCCGGTATTTTTTGGCTCTGCGGTTAATAACTTCGGGGTTCAGGAACTGCTGAAGGGTGTGGGTGAATTTGCCCCAAGCCCAAGGCCGGGCAAAGCGATTGAGCGATTGGTTTTGCCAACCGAAAAAAACGTATCTGGCTTTGTGTTTAAAATTCAGGCCAATATGGACCCTAAACACCGGGACAGGATCGCATTTTTGCGGCTGATTTCGGGCAAATTTAAAAAGGGTATGAAGCTAAAGCATGTGCGAAGCGGTAAAACTATCGCCGTGCACAACGCTCAGCTGTTTTTGGCGCAGGACCGCGAGATTGCGGAAGAAGCTTATGCTGGCGATATTATGGGCATTCCCAACCACGGCAACTTGCGTATCGGTGATACGCTGACCGAGGGCGAACTGATGCGCTATACCGGCGTACCGTCTTTCGCGCCCGAGATTTTGCAGAAAGTTCGCGCTGACGACCCGATGAAGGCCAAGCATCTTAGCCGCGCGCTGGAGCAATTGGCGGAAGAGGGTGCAGCGCGTGTTTTCAAACCGTTTTTAGGCAGCGACTGGGTCGTGGGCGTAGTTGGCCCGCTGCAGTTTGATGTGCTGTCTGATCGCATTCGCACCGAGTATCAAATTCCCTGCAAGTTCGAGGCGACCACTTTGATGACCGCTGAGTGGATCGAGGGCG
This sequence comes from Alphaproteobacteria bacterium, assembly GCA_021774695.1. Taxonomy (GTDB): domain Bacteria; phylum Pseudomonadota; class Alphaproteobacteria; order Sphingomonadales; family Kordiimonadaceae; genus Kordiimonas. The sequence goes on from JAJFIU010000037.1 coordinate 18,096, forward strand.
ATCCGCGCGAAGTGAAAGCCTTCACCGACCAAAACCGTGCATCAATGGCCAACGACCATGCTGGCGCGCCGGTCTATTTGGCGCGCAACAGTTGGCACCTTGACAAGGCGAAAGAAGATTTCCCCACCTTGAAGTTCCTGCGGATAAAAGAAGAAGTATACTAGCATATTTTCAGTAGAGTGCGGTTTGCGTTCGAGCTGGCTCGTTCGATCACTTTACCGTGCAGGATTACTGCTTCAATGCTGCTCCAGGCATCAACCGATTCAAGCGGCATTATTATATCAACAGAAGCAAATCGGCGATCTTGCAGAGTTCCATGCCGCCATCGACTGCCTCAAACTATACTGACGACATTTTATTATTGTCAGCTTAAATCAGCAAGAATGGTTCTTGATCGTGGTCAAGGCAATGAAACCCTAGTCAGGCCACCTATTGACATTGGAGAGTGTTGGGGCATCATAGTTAACGACTATGAGGCGGGAGTTTTATGGGCGAAGAATTGAAAACCAGCAGTTTTAGCGATTCTGATTTCGCTGAATTTGTGCGCAACTTGCGGGCCGAAACCGAATTGGTGCAGGCATGGGAGCGGGACGGTCAATTGTCGAGAGGCCCCGCCACTGCGGGATTTGAGCTTGAAGCCTGGCTTGTGGACCGTGATGCAAGACCCTCGGCGCAAAATGAAAGTTTTATAGCGGCGGTAGACAACGAGCTTGTTGTTCCAGAACTTTCTTGTTTCAACGTAGAGTTTAACGGTGATCCTCAACAATTGACCGGCGACGGCCTGTCAAAGTTGCAGACGGAACTTTCCGACCTGTGGCGGCACGCCGTGCGCGTGGCTGACAAAGATGGGTTGCGTTTGGCGATGATAGGGATTTTGCCAACGGTAAAGGACAGTGATCTTTGCGTTGCGAACATGTCCTCCAGCAAGCGGTTTGAGGCAGTGAATGAACAGGTGTTTCGCTTGCGCAAAGGCCGACCTCTCAAACTGAAAATAGAGGGCGAAGACATACTCGACAGAGATCATTATGATGTAATGCTTGAGGCTGCCGCTACCTCGTTTCAAATCCATCTGAAATTGCCGATAGGGCGAGAGGTGGATTATTATAATGCGTCCAAACTGGTGTCGACGCCGTTGGTTGCTGTTGCGGCAAATTCGCCCTATCTTTTCGGCAAAAACTTGTGGGCAGAATCCCGAATACCTTTGTTCGAGCAGGCCGTGTCTGTTGGTGATTGGGACTATGCCGAGCGGGTAACATTTGGCGTTCAATATATCGAAGAAAGCCTGTCCGAGGTTTTCAAGGCCAACCGCCAGCGCTATCCGGTTTTGCTGCCGCAAGTCCGCGCCCGCCCGGTTGAGAAACTTGATCATCTGCGTTTGCAAAATGGAACAATTTGGCGCTGGAACCGGCCTCTGATTGGTTGGGACGAAGACGGAACACCACACTACCGGATCGAACAACGTGTTGTGCCAGCGGGCCCAACTATATTGGATTCAATGGCCAATGCGGCTTTTTATTATGGGTTGGTAACCTATTTGGCTGACCATGAAATCCGCCCTCACGAAAGGGCACAGTTTTTCACGACGCGCGACAATTTTTATGAGGCAGCGAAAGAGGGGCTGGATGCCCGGGTGAGATGGAACCACACCGATGACCAGCCGATTGACGGCTTAATTCTCGATACATTTTTGCCGATGGCGGAACAAGGGTTAAACAGCCTTGATGTTGATGAAGCAGATATTGAACGCTATCTGGGCATTATTGAAGGTCGCACTAGAAACAAACAAAATGGTGCGGCGTGGCAGCGGTCTTTTGTAAAGAAACATGCTGTTGATATGGAAGATATGCTTGAGGCTTATTTGTTGCGCCAGGAAACAGCAATTCCGGTCCATGAATGGCCGCTGTGACCATGCTCAAGCGCTTCGATCATGTGCCCGACGCGATGTTGCATTCATCATCCATCGAATTGGAACAGTTGCTCGGAGGGCCAGCTTTGTTCTATCTGGAAGGCGCACGAAAACCGCCGCTTTTCATAACTGTTTTACAGCACGGCAACGAGCCAACCGGTTTCGAGGCGATCCAACAAATTTTGCGGAAATATCAGTCGGTAGAATTGCCGCGGGCAGTATGGTTGTTTGTCGCCAACGTGGGTTCAGCCGCTGCGGGCCTGCGCACGCTAGATACTCAAAACGATTATAACCGCGCCTGGCCCGGCACGACCGACACAGCAACAGTAGAAGCGGCTCTGATGCGGGAAGTTGTTGACACGGTTACAGCCAAGCCGCTGTTTGCCAGTGTCGATTTGCACAATAATACCGGCAGTAACCCGCATTATGGCTGTGTCAACGAATTGGAACCACGCTATTTGCAGTTGGCAACCTTGTTCGCGCGCACGGTAGTTTATTTCAAGCAGCCTGTTGGCGTTCAATCACTTGCCATGTCAATGCATTGCCCGGCGGTAACGCTGGAATGCGGCCAGGCCGGGGAGAATGCAGCGTTGGTTCATGCAGTTGATTTTTTGGATGCATGCCTTCACATGCACCACTTGCCCGACCATCAAGTTTCGCCTCATGACATCACATTATTGCGTACGGTCGCGGTCGCAAAAATGCGTGCGGGCGTTACTTTTGGTTTTGACGATGACAACCATGAGGTTCAATTTCGACCCGACCTGGACAAATTGAACTTCAGCCCACTCGATGCCGGCGAAACGCTTGCCGACCTGAAAGGCAAAACAAATATGCCGATCATTGTTACCAACGATGACGGCGTCGACATCAGTGCAACCTTATTCGATGTGGCGGGCGGCACTTTAACGCTGAAGCAGACATTGACGCCGTCCATGGCAACACTTGATGTTGGTATTATCAAACAGGATTGCCTGTTTTACGTTATGGAGCAGATGGCGTTGCCAGTTGCGATTAGTTGAACATCGCCAAAGAAAGGAAAAAAGGGCATGTCGACTACAAAAGGTAAAGTGACAGGACTGGGTGGTGTTTTTGTCAAAAGCAAAGACACCACTGCCTTAGTGAAATAGTACCGCGACGTGCTGGAGTTTCCTTATGATGGGTACGGAGCGAGCTTTCCGATACGTGAGCATGATAACCCCGACGCTGAGGGCTATAATGTTTGGGGGCCGTTCAAGGCGGAAACTGACTATTTTGCGCCGTCCGACAAAGATTTTATGATCAACCTACGGGTTCAAAACTTGGATGATTTAATGGAGCGTTTGTTGGCGGCCGGGGTTAAGGAGGTCAAAGAACGTGAGGACCATGAGTACGGCAAATTTGCCTGGATTATTGACCCGGACGGCACCAAACTGGAATTGTGGGAACAGGTTGGCCCAAATCCACCGACAGAAGTCGATGAAAGTTGAACTGCTTAAGCGCAGGAACGCAATCGGGGCCTCAATCAGAACAACGGTTTTTATCTCTCAGGTTTTGTAATGACGGTTCTGGCCCACACCAAACCTGTTTGGCAGGCGGCACGAAGTTCGGCGGCTGAAATGGTCGGCGAGAAATCGCCGCGTGCATCCTGATAAGTGGCAATGCATTGGTCCAGAAGCGCCAAATAATCTGCCAGCGCAGTGGAACGCGGCGCACCGTAGGCCATAATGCCGCCGGTTTGGCAGGCTTTGCCGTGCTCCAGGGTGACATACTCGTGGTGGCACATTTTTTCCAGCGAACGGTTGAACGCGCTGAAATCATCGGCCAGCAACGCAGATGTTGGTATTGCCAGCAAACTGAGGAAAATCAACGCTAAAATTTGTTTATTCATAATCAGGCCCTAGAGTCTCTTGTTAATATACACTGATTCATGCTCGCATTGTTCGTGCCAACTTTGAAAATCGTGTAACTTCACAGACAGGAAGACAAGGATTGAATGACCAAAATGATGGACGGAGACGCCGGATGAAAAAAGTAATTGCTGCATTAGTTGTTTTGGGCTTGGCTTGGTTTCTTCTGGCGCCGGGTCCGATTGACCCTGTTGCGTGGCAGCCGCCGACAGACAAAGGTTTCATTGGTGATTTTGCGGAGAATACCGTCCTTTTACGTGCGGAAATCATCCCGATCGAAGGCGGAGAGGGGCCTGAAGATGTTGCTGTGGACACCGAAGGTCGCATATACGGCGGCTTGCATGACGGCAGGATCATCCGTTTCAGCAATGACGGTAAAAATCAGGAAACATTCACAACCATCGAAGGCGGCAGGCCGCTTGGGTTGCACTTTGACACTAGCGGCAATTTGATCGTTGCGGATGCTTGGAAAGGTTTGTTGTCAGTCGACCCTCAAGGTGAAGTATCCGTCCTAACCACAGGGCACGGCGGCAGGCCTTTTGCATTTACCGATGATCTGGATATTGCGTCTGACGGCAAGATTTATTTCTCTGATGCCAGCGATACCTATAACCAGCCCGATTATTTGTACGACTTGTTTGAAGCCAGACCCCACGGGCGCTTGATGGTTTATGACCCGGCAACTAAAGCAACTGATATGCTGCTGGACGATCTGTATTTTGCCAATGGTATTGCACTATCCATGAATGAGGATTTTGTTCTGGTTAACGAGACTGGTCGTTATCGGATTACCCGTTATTGGCTTGCGGGCGAAAAAGCTGGAACCAGCGATATATTCACCGATAATTTGCCCGGTTTCCCGGACGGGGTTTCATCGAACCACAGCGGCACATTCTGGCTGGCGCTACCGTCAGCCAGAAACCCGCAAGTGGATGAAATGCACCCGAGCCCGTTTCTTAAAAACATTGTCGCCAAGTTACCCAGATCAACCCAGCCCGGCGCAATTAAACGCGGTGCTATCATCGGCTTGAACGAGCAGGGCGAGGTTATAGCGGCATATCATGATCCGTTGGGTGAACACGCCTATATGATCACGTCAGTGGAGCAGGTGGGTAATATGCTGTATCTGGGAAGCTTGGAAGCACCGCAAATTGGACGGTTGAAACTAGATAACTAAGCCAAGGATGGCCGCCCTCTTTTTTTAAGGAATGCTATTTTGAAAGTATTGAAAAAAAGTGTCGAGGTTAAAACTCGCGAGGACTTCTGTGCATTTATTGACGGACTACGAGCAGATTTCCAAGAAAGAAGCCACGATTGGGAAAATGTTACCATGCCTGATTATTTGGAAGCGATGTCTGCTTGGGTAACTGATATGGACGGTTACTATAAAAATGCAAACGAAGAAATGCCTGCCGATGTCTCGTGGAAAGTTTTTGCGCAGATTTTGTCAGCCGCAAGTAAATACGAGTAATTTTTACTGGTGATATTATTGCAGCGAATGGTATCGCTAACCTGTCCCCGGCGGCGGTGCGACGCCGAAGCTTTGCACCAGCGAGCCCACAACCAAATTCCAGCCGTCCACCAGGACGAAGAAAATCAACTTGAACGGCATGGCGATCATCACCGGCGGCAGCATCATCATGCCCATGGACATCAAAATGGATGCCACGACCATGTCGATGACGATGAAGGGCACATAAAGCAGGAAGCCAATTTCAAAAGCGCGCCTGATTTCGCTGATCATGAAAGCCGGAACAACAGTCATCAAGGGGATGGTTTCCGGTGTTGCCGCGGTCGAATCGCCGCCTGCCATGTCAATGAACAGCGCCAAATCTTTGTCGCGCACGTGGGTTAGCATGAAATCTTTCATCGGAGCAGACGCGCGGTTGAAGGCTTCAACCTCGTCAATTTCTTGCTCAATCAATGGCTGCACGCCTTGTTCCCACGCGGCGGTAAGGGTCGGGGCCATCACGTAACCGGTCAGGAATAACGACAGCGACACAATAACGATATTGGGCGGGCTTTGCTGGGTTCCCATCGCGCTTCTGAGCAGCGAGAATACAATCACCATGCGGGTAAAGCTGGTCATCATGATCAATATGCTGGGCGCAAGGCTGAGCACGGTTAACAGTAAAATCATCTGGACGACGCGACCAGACAGGTCGCCGTCTTCACCCAAATCCAGATTAAGTGACTGTGCCAGCGCATCTCCAGTACCCATCATCGTCAGCGCAAGCGCCGCAGGTACAAACAGCAGCCCTAGTTTCAATGCGCCGACTTTTGTTGGGCGCAAGTAGTTCTTCAGTCGGGAGATTAGGCTTTTCACCGATGGATACTGCATATGTTTAACCTGCATTGCCTGGCCCTTCATTGTCCGGATCCTTCGTTAGTCGAACTTGAAGGCAGGCGGGTACTTGAGTTTGCCTCTTTAGCATCGATTTTTTTGGCCCCATCAGCACCGAAGGCAAGCAGGTAATCCGCGCCGCGCCAGCGTGCTACAACCAGCCGATTTCGCGCGTCGATCATTTTGCTTTCGAGAATTTCAAGCTCTTTACTGCTGGTGCCGAATTTTGGCTGACCGGGCATAAAACCAAATCGCTTGATCGCCCACACAAATAGCCCTAGCAAACCAAGTACAAAAACAAGGGCGCTGAATGCGCCAAAAATATCCTCAGCCATCAGGCCTATCCTCTCGTGTCAGGCCTCTCGTGTCAGGAGCATTAGCCAAGTTGTCGACATCGTTGTCGCCTACATTTTTGTCATCGGTATTTTTCATCGTTGTTTCGCTCATTTTATTATTCTCTGCATAAACCCGCTCAAGAATGAGCGACACAGCATGTAAGGCTTCTAGTGGAATTGGGCTTTCAACATCGAATGCGTCCAGAATTTCGGTTAAGTCTTTGTCCTGCCTGACCTTCACGCCCTCGGCGAACGCAATATCAAGAATTTTCTCTGCCAGCGCGCCAGAACCCTTAGCTATAATTTTTGGTTGGGATTGGCCGTCTTCACCAAGCGCGCTATCTGCGCCTTTTATGGCGACAGCTTTTGGTGTGTGAGTCTGGGTATCTTTGATTGGTGTCATAGGACGATTGCGCGGGATTTCTTTTTATGCCGCAAAATAACGGCAAAAGAACACCGGTTTTCACGTAATTTCAGCCAACTTGTTTGCAACTTGTTAACCTTATTTGTGTCACAGTAGGCTTAACAAAATGTTACCGGACGCTCGGAACTAACCGAGGAAAGAACGAAATATGGACCTAACGTCAATTCCTTTAATGGCCGCCTTGAAAAAGCGTATGCAGTGGTTGCATTCCAATCAGTCGGCGCTCAGCCAAAATATTGCTAACGCCGATACGCCGGGCTACAAAGCACAGGAATTGGACAAGCAGGATTTTTCCGGCCTGGTTGATGATTTGTCGTCCGCGGGCGGCGCAACAAAGATGCGCTCGGCAGCGGCAACAGGCATGCGCGCTAACAGGGCGGGTCACATGGGTCCGGGCGGCGGCGGGGCTGATGATGTGCAGATGAAAGACGCAAAAGGACGCGAGGAATCACCAACAGGTAATACGGTGGTTCTTGAAGAAGAAATGCTCAAGGTTGCTGATAACCAGATGCAATACGGCATGGTTGTCAATCTCTACAAAAAGAATATCGGGCTGTTGAAAACGGCCATGGGTAAAGGCGGCGGACGCTAGAAAGCGTTTGGCGCATGGGTAAGCAGCGTGGGGCTGCATAGCTGAGGTATCAATGGATCTACAGAAAGCGATGATGGCATCGGCGTCTGGGCTTCGCGCTCAATCGGTACGGATGCGGGTAATTTCTGAAAATATTGCAAACCAGAATTCGGTGGCATCTGGGCCGGGCGAAGACCCTTATCGCCGCAAAATTGTGACGTTCCAAACCGAACTTGACCGCACCAACGGTGTTGAGCTGGTGAAGGCTGGCAAGATTGCATATGACCAGAAAGCGTTTGGCCAGAAATATGATCCGGGGAACCCAGCCGCTGACCCTGCAGGGTATGTCAAACAGTCCAATGTGAACGGATTGATTGAGATGATGGATATGAAGCAGGCACAGCGAACTTATCAATCAAATCTTAATGCGCTGGAGGGCAGCCGTCGGTTGGCATCCATGACGCTTGAGCTATTGCGCTAAAATTACTTCAAGCTGGGAGACGGGGCATGAATATCAAACAAATGGACGCTGTTAACGCTTATGCGCAGGCATCCAAACAATTGCAGCAGGGGCTTTCCGGACCAAAAGAATCTGGTGGCGGTGGCGGCGCTGAATCCGCGTTTTCGTCGTTGATCTCAGAATCGATCGGTGATGTTAAAAGCACCACGGCGAATATGGAAGTAACCAGCGCGAAAGCACTGGTGGATCAGGCCGATCTGGTGGATGTGGTCACAGCGGTTTCCAACGCGGAAATGGTAGTTGAAACGGTTGTCACCGTGCGCGACAAAGTGATCGGCGCCTACAATGATATCCTGAAAATGCCAATTTAGTACCAGCGACGCTTGGCAATTTTACCGTGAGAAACAAATGACCGGACCTGACGTTCTAGACGTGGCGCGATTGGCGCTGACAACCTTGATTACCACGTCTCTGCCGATTTTGATGGTTGCGTTGGTGGTTGGCTTGGTGATTGCGCTGTTTCAAACTATCACCCAGCTTCAGGAAATGACCCTGACATTTGTCCCTAAAATTATCGCGGTGTTCATATCGTTATTGATGCTGTTTCCGTTTATGGGGCGTAATCTGGCTGATTTGATGCGGCAGATTGCTGATCGCATTGTCGCGGGCGGATAGCGCCTATGCTCGGTGAAATTTTACCAGCGGAAGCGTATGTTTTTACCTTAATTCTGATGCGGCTAGCACCGCTTGTGATGTTGATGCCGGTTTTGGGTGATAGGACAATCCCCGCGCGCATTCGTATGGGCTTTGCTGTAACACTCGCGCTGATTATCTACGGTATCCACGCAGATAAAATTCCACCGATGCCGCCGCAGGTTTTCAACTTGTTCACCTTAATGATTCAAGAGCTGTTAATTGGCTCTATGTTGGCGCTAACCGCGCGTATTTTACTGTCGGCAACACATACTGCAGGTACAGTTATTGCCTTTCAAACCGGCCTTGCCGCGGCGCAGTCATTCGATCCAGCGCAGGGTAGCCAAAGTGTGATTATCGCTTCGTTTGTTTCGCTTACAGCCATTACCATGATTGTGGTGACCGATCTGCACCATGTGATGATTCAGGGCTTTGCTCATAGTTATATCAAGTTCCCGGTCGGCGAAGCCATCCCCTATGAGGATTTTACTACCTTGATCGTCCAATTTGTCGCTAGTTCGTTTGCACTGGGCTTTCAGTTGGCGGCGCCTTTCATTGTTTATGGTTTGATATTTAATCTGAGCCTCGGTCTTGTTGCCCGAATGGTTCAGGGATTTCAGGTATTTTTCATCGGTATGCCGGTGAATTTATTTATGGGTTTTTTACTGATGAGTTTGTTGATCGGTTCTTTCATGGAGCTGTTTCTTGATCGGTTCGAATCTCACTTGCTTTCTTATTTAGGATAGAGAATGGCCGACGAAGACGACAGCCAGAAAACCGAGGAGCCCACTCCAAAAAAACTGGAAGAAGCCAGAAAAAAGGGGGAGGTGGCGCAAAGTCAGGAACTGAAAACCTGGTTTATGCTTGCGGCGGGAACAATTGTGGTGGCAGCCGCGGGTGGTTTTATAACAACAGGGATACGGGCACCGCTTACGGGCTTCATCGGCCGGATGCATGAAATTGAATTTGAACGTAACTCCGGCCTGCAACTTCTTAATACTCTTATCTTCGACATTTTCTTAATTCTACTGCTTCCATTTGCCATTTTTGTTGTCGCGGCTCTGGTTGGCGCCAAAATTCAACATAAGGGTGTTTTTACCTTTGATAAACTGAAGCCTGACATAAAAAAAATTAATCCAATCAATGGATTGAAGAAATTTGGTTCCTCAAAAATTGTTGTTGATTTTTTCAAGGTCATTGGCAAGTTGGCGGCCTTGGGTTTGGTGTTGTTCATTATCGTTTATCCTGAGCGATCGCGGCTGGACACGATTATGTTTTTGCCGCCAATAGATATTATGTTGCTGGTGCATGTAACTGCGGTGAAGTTGATGCTTGGCGTACTGATTTTGATGACAATCATTGCCGCCGTTGATTTTACTTACCAAAAATATCAACACACCAAAAAATTGCGGATGACAAAACAGGAAGTGAAAGACGAACGCAAACAGACCGACGGTGATCCAAAGGTCAAGCAACGATTGCGGTCTATCCGGATGGAGCGTCATTCTCAGCGCATGATGGCTGCGGTACCGCGGGCAGACGTGGTGATCACCAACCCCACTCATTATGCTATAGCGCTTGAATATAAGCACGGCTCCATGGACGTGCCGGTGTTGATAGCAAAAGGGTTGGACGACGTTGCGTTTCGTATTCGCGACTTGGCCAAAGAGCACGATATACCGATCATTGAAAACCCGCCCCTTGCACGAGCCCTTTACGCGTCGGTAGAGCTGGACCAGGAGGTGCCGCCTGATCATTATAAAGCAGTTGCGGAAGTCATCAGCTATATAATGAAACTAAGGCGCGCCGGATTGGGGCCAAAAGCAAAACTGCTGTGATGCCAAACAGCCAATCAGGGAACGCTCTTTTATTAGCAACCTACACTTGCGCCTTCAATTCGAAGGCGGTTAGAGTTCCACCGAGTATTTTCCGTCAATTTAATACCGCTCCAAGTTAAATAGCGCCAAATTATACCAGACCAAATTAAACCGGACCAAATTAAACCGGGCCAAATTAAACCGGGCAGGCAGGAAAACGTTATATGGAAAGCCAGCTACCACAGCCTATTCGCGACGCGCTGATGAATAATGAGGTCAAGTCTGGCTTCAAGCTTTTAGCTATGGCTTTGTCCGGTCTTCTTGGTGCTGGCGGTGTGTCGGTTATCACCTATATATTTTGGGGCGACGTAGGGGCCATTGGTATCGGTGGCCTTACGCTAGTCATTACTGCATTCATTTTGATTAAGGCACTTAAGAGCCTGGATGCACCCGTACATGTTGCCGAACGCATGGACCGGGAGCTTTTGCAAAATTTGGTGTCGATGGACAGGCGCGCGCTTATCGTCACCCAACTTGACGGTATTTCGCTTGCCGCCAATCAGGCGTTCGAGAAATTAAACGAGAAGCCGGTGCAGCGTTTGCAGGATATGGTAAGCAATGAAGACGGGCGACAGGCCATTAATGCCGTTTTGAACACAGTGCGGCAGGCCGGTAACGGCGCCGCACAAATTGAATTGTCTGAAAACGAAGACGATGAGCTGACCTTGGTCGGCAAGCGGGTAGGGCATCATCTTATTTGGCAGGTAACTCGCCAAAATGAACGCGCCCGTCTTGACCGGGAAAAAACCATGGTGTCGGGTTGGGCAGCGCCAGTTTTTGAAAAACTGGAATGCGGCGTCATTCTGGAGGATTCCAGCGGACGCATTCACTATGCCAACGAAACCATTCTTTCCTGGTTAGGCATTGATGACGGCGAGACTGTTCCGCTTAAAATTCAGTTGAAAGCACAGGACACTCAATTGCTGGTTGGCGGACGCCAGCGCATTGATGTTGAAGTTACTAATATTCCTCTCAGCGCACGCGAAGAAGGTCGAAAGATCGGGCAGTTTCGTTTCGTTCGCCGTCTGGACCAGATGCGTAGCAGTTTGATGCCGATCGAACGGGAATTTTTGATCGACCCCATTTTGGATGCTGCGCCGATAGCTATTGCCATTGTTGAACGGGACGGCGCGGTTAAGGAATATAACCAACCGTTAAAACTGCATCCTTCCGGCGTTCGCATCGTTGGAGGATCCAGCATTTTCGATCTTATTGTTGAAGAAGACCGCGACGCATTGAAAGAACTTATTGAATTTGCACATGATGGCAGACCGGCTTCAAAGACGCTGGATGTGACATACAGCGGGCAGCCAGAGCGGGTAGGACAGGTTTATTCAACGTCGATCACCAAGGGTGACGCCAAATATGCGATCTTGTATCTTGTTGATACGACACAGGAAAAAAGCTTTGAGCGGCAGTTTGTCCAAGCCCAGAAAATGCAGGCGGTTGGTCAACTTGCCGGTGGTGTCGCGCATGATTTCAACAATCTTCTAACTGCAATCATTGGTTTTTGTGACCTGCTTTTGGTGCGCCACGATGCCGGGGACCAATCTTTCTCGGACATCATTCAAATCAAACAAAACGCCAACCGCGCGGCCAATCTTGTGCGACAATTGCTGGCTTTTTCCCGCCAGCAAACCTTGCGTCCTAAGGTGCTTGACGTAACCGACGTGCTCGCGGACCTGTCCAGTTTGATCAGACGCTTGATAGGCGAAACAATCGAATTGAAGGTTGTTCATGGACGCGACTTGCCGCCCACAAAAGTTGATCAAGGCCAGCTTGAACAAGTGATCATCAATTTGGCGGTTAACGCCCGTGATGCCATGAGCAGTGGCGGCAAGCTTGAATTGCGCACCCGTCTTATTGGAGCAGATGATCCGCTGGTCGATAAATATGACGTGGTAGTGCCGGATGATTACATTCTGATTGAAGTGAAAGACAATGGTTGCGGCATACCCGAAAATAATCTGAATAAAATTTTTGAGCCATTCTTCACAACAAAAGAAGTAGGTGAGGGTACGGGGCTTGGCCTTGCGACCGTCTACGGGATTGTCAAACAAACAGGCGGTTTTGTGTTTGTGGAGTCTGAGGTTGGCAAAGGAACCACTTTCCGGCTGTTGTTGAAAGCGCTTGAGCCAGAGGAGCTAGCAGCAATCGAAGACGTCAAGCATGTGGAAATTCCAGAGAAAGACCTGACCGGCAAAGGCACTATTTTGATTGTAGAAGACGAAGACCCTGTGCGAATGTTTGCTCGGCGGGCACTCGAAAACAAAGGCTATAAAGTTCTGGAGGCGGATTCAGGCGAGGCGGGTCTTGCGGTGCTTAACAATACGGATGCGACAATTGATTTATTGATCACTGATGTCGTGATGCCCAATATGGACGGCCCGGCGCTGGTGAATGCTGCGCGCAAAGACAGACCAGATATGCCGGTTATTTTCATCTCCGGTTATGCAGAAGATATGTTCCGCAAAGACCTGGAAGCAGAAGAGTTTGAGTTTTTGCCCAAGCCATTCACATTGAAAGACCTCGCCGAAACTGTGAAAACCATTTTGGAATAGGCACATAACCCGGAGCCATAAGCTTTGTGTGACAGGGTCAGTTTCTATTGGTTTTTTCAGAAAAATAAATGAGAACAAAAGGTGAAAATTTGCTCTTGTCACATGAGAACAAAATGTGTACAAACATTCCATTGCACCCAAACAACAGCTATGGAATAAGGAACCCGGACAATGGCATTAGCAAATTTAGAATTGGTTAAAGGAGCATCCATGGACAAGAGCAAGGCCCTTGAGGCAGCGCTTGGGCAAATTGACCGGGCCTTCGGAAAAGGCTCAGTGATGAAGCTGGGCCAGCACGAATCCAGCATTGAGATTGAGGCAATCTCAACAGGTTCCCTGAATCTGGACATTGCGCTTGGCATTGGCGGCCTGCCTAAAGGTCGGATAGTTGAAATATACGGGCCTGAAAGCTCTGGCAAAACAACGCTGGCACTGCATGCTGTTGCAGAGGCACAAAAAGCTGGTGGTATTGCAGCCTTTGTTGATGCGGAACACGCGCTTGATCCCATTTATGCTCGCAAGCTGGGTGTTGATGTTAATGAGCTTTTGATCAGCCAGCCGGACACAGGCGAGCAGGCACTTGAGATTACCGATACGCTGGTTAGGTCGGGCGCCATAGATATTTTAGTGATTGATTCGGTTGCTGCCTTGACGCCTCGCGCAGAGCTTGAAGGCGAGATGGGCGACAGCCACGTGGGCCTGCAGGCCAGGTTGATGAGCCAGGCACTGCGGAAATTGACCGCATCGATTTCCAAATCAAATACTATTGTTATTTTCATCAATCAAATCCGCATGAAGATTGGCGTGATGTACGGTAGCCCCGAGACTACGACTGGCGGTAATGCTCTTAAATTTTATGCTTCCGTTCGCCTTGACATTCGCCGTATTGGCCAAGTTAAGGAAAAGGATGACATTGTCGGCAATGCCACACGGGTAAAGGTGGTTAAAAACAAGGTTGCACCGCCGTTCAAACAGGTCGAGTTTGATATTATGTACGGCGAGGGCATATCGAAAATGGGCGAGATCATTGACCTGGGCGTTAAGGCCGGCGTGGTTGAAAAGTCCGGCTCCTGGTATAGTTATTCCAGCCAGCGCATCGGGCAGGGCCGCGAGAATGCCAAGCGTTTCCTTCTTGAGAATACTGATATTGCGGATGAAATTGAGCAGTTGATTCGCCAGAACGCCGGGCTCGTTAATGAAGCCATGTTAACCGAGTCACCTAGTAAAGGTGATGACGATTAAATAGTCTGTAACCTTCTATTTCGATGGTTAAAAAAGGGTGGTTCTCCACCCTTTTTTTGTCGCTTTAGTGATAGTTGCTGGAAATATTGTTATGAGAAGCCTTCTTGCTGCGTTTGACCATCTTCTGCAGGTTTTTTGGGCATAAATTCCTTGAGAAATATGATACCTGCTATACATAGTCAGTTGCTATAGTGTTGCCGTGGGTCAAGGGGAGCATTCTGTAAGCTGGAGAGGCGTAGACTATGATGAGCACTGGGAAAAACACTGGTTCTGGTTCGATAAAAACCACCAGTGAAGTCAGAAAAACATTTCTGGATTTCTTCGCGGCTAATGGCCATGAAGTTGTGCCGTCAGCATCGCTGGTTCCAATCAATGATCCAACATTGATGTTTACCAACGCTGGTATGGTTCCTTTCAAGAATGTTTTTACCGGAGCAGAAAGCAGGCCTTACAGCCAGGCTACGTCATCGCAGAAATGCGTCCGTGCTGGTGGCAAGCACAACGATCTCGACAATGTGGGGTATACGGCCAGGCATCACACTTTCTTTGAAATGTTGGGTAACTTCTCGTTTGGTGACTATTTTAAGGACCAAGCTATATCGTTGGCTTGGGAGCTGATCACCAAGAATTACGGTATCGATCCCAGTCGTCTAACCGTGACTGTTTATCATGATGATGACGCTGCTTATGATCTATGGCGGAAAATTGCTGGACTGCCCGAGGAACGCATTATTCGTATCGCCACTAACGACAATTTTTGGTCGATGGGGGATATCGGACCCTGTGGGCCATGTTCCGAAATATTTTATGATCACGGCGACCATATTTGGGGCGGCCCTCCGGGAAGTGCGAAGGAAGACGGTGACCGTTTTGTTGAGATATGGAACCTTGTTTTCATGCAGTACGAGCAGCAGGGCGCGGGTGACCGGGTAAACCTTCCGCGGCCCAGCATTGATACCGGGATGGGCCTCGAGCGAATTGCCGCGCTACTGCAAGGCACTCACGATAATTATGAAACTGATATATTCAAGCGGCTTATTGCAGCGTCGGTTGATGCCACCAACTCGGCGGAAACAGATGAAACCCGTGCCTCGCATCGAGTTATTGCCGATCATCTTCGTGCCACCAGTTTTTTGATCGCTGACGGTGTGTTGCCGTCCAATGAAGGCCGCGGATACGTGCTGCGCCGCATTATGCGCCGCGCTATGCGTCACGCTCACTTGCTGGGTGCAAAAGACCTGGTCATGCATCAGTTGGTGCCGTCGTTGACAGGTGAAATGGGGCAGGCTTTCCCTGAATTGATCAGGGCCGAGCGCTTGATTGAAGAAACGCTTAAACTTGAAGAATCCAAATTCAGGCAGATGCTTGAAAAGGGCATGCGGCTGCTCGACGATGAGGTTGGCAAATTGTCTGGTGACACGCTAGCGGGTGATGTGGCCTTTAAACTGTATGATACGTTTGGTTTTCCGCTGGATTTAACCCAGGACGCACTGCGGTCGCAAGACCTGAAAGTCGATACTGCTGGTTTCAATAGCGCGATGGAAGAACAACGAACCAAAGCGCGCGCCGCTTGGTCAGGGTCAGGGGATGCAACTACAGAGACAATTTGGTTCAACCTTTACGACCAACACGGAGCAACCGAATTTGTTGGCTATAGTTCAGAACAGGCAGAAGGGCAGATAGTCGCCCTCGTTAACGATGGAAAAACCGTTGATAGCGCAGTTGCTGGTGATGATGTGTTTATCGTCACCAATCAAACACCATTTTACGGAGAGTCTGGTGGCCAAATGGGTGATACCGGTTTGCTGACGTCGGATGATGCGAAGATTACCGTTACAGACACCCTGAAGAAAGTAGGGGCGTTGCATGTGCATGCCTGCACAGTTGAAGGTGGTTTGG
>JAJFIU010000038.1 GCA_021774695.1 Alphaproteobacteria bacterium
GTGTCCATGTTGATCCCAGAAGTTGTAGGGTTCAAATTAATTGGCAAACTCAATGAAGGAATTACCGCAACCGATCTGGTTCTCACCGTTGTGCAAATGCTGCGTGAAAAAGGCGTGGTAGGTAAGTTCGTTGAATTCTTCGGTAGCGGCCTTGATGAGCTGACACTGGCGGACCAAGCCACCATCGCCAACATGGGGCCCGAGTACGGCGCCACCTGCGGCTTTTTCCCAATCTCGCGCCAAACGCTGGACTATATGGAATTTACCGGCCGCGACGAACAAACCCTTAAGCTTGTTGAAGCCTACGCCAAAGAACAAGGCATGTGGCGCGACGCCAACTCGCCTGACCCCGTGTTTACCGACACGCTGGAGCTGGACATTTCAACTGTTAAGCCCTCGCTGGCTGGCCCAAAACGCCCGCAAGACCGCGTAGAGCTATCGGTTGCTGACAAAGCTTTTGACGACGTACTCGAAAGCTTCGGCAAGCGCGGCGACGACGCCGGATATTCAGTTGAAGGCGAGGACTATAAACTCAATCACGGCGATGTTTGCATCGCTGCGATCACCAGTTGTACCAACACCTCAAACCCAAGTGTTCTTGTGGCGGCAGGGCTGGTAGCCAAAAAAGCCAACGAGATGGGCCTAAAGCGCAAGCCGTGGGTTAAAACATCATTAGCGCCCGGAAGCCAGGTGGTGACCGATTATCTTGACCGCGCCGGCCTGACCGAACACCTTAATGCTCTGGGCTTCAACTTAGTTGGATACGGTTGCACAACCTGTATTGGTAACTCTGGCCCACTAGACGGCCCGATCAGCAAAGCCATCAATGAAAATGACATGGTTTGCACCAGTGTCTCGTCCGGCAACCGTAACTTCGAAGGCCGCATTAGCCAGGACATTAAAGCCAACTACCTAGCATCACCTCCTCTTGTTGTTGCATACGCCATTGCTGGCTCCATGCGCATCAACATCACCACAGAACCATTGACGCAGGACAAAGACGGAAACGATGTGTATTTGAAAGACTTGTGGCCTTCCAACGAGGAAGTGAGCAAAGCCGTAAACGCATCTCTAACCCGCGCAATGTTCATCGAACGTTACTCAGATGTATTCACCGGCACGCCTGAGTGGCAGGCCATTCCGGTGGCTGAAGGTCAGACATACAAGTGGAATGACAAATCAACCTATATCCAGCACCCACCCTATTTCCAAGGCATGGGTCCGGAGGTTGCAAATATCACGGATATCATCGGTGCGCGGCCGCTTGCGCTGCTTGGGCACAGTATCACTACCGACCATATCAGCCCGGCAGGTGCCATTAAAGCCGATAGCCCGGCAGGTGAATATCTGCAGGCTCACGGTGTTGCACGCGCAGACTTCAACAGCTACGGCTCGCGCCGCGGCAACCATGAAGTAATGATGCGCGGTACCTTCGCCAACATTCGGCTACGCAACCTGATGGCACCGGGTACCGAAGGCGGCTGGACCACCCACCAGCCATCGGGCGAAGTGATGAGCATCTACGGCGCTTCGATGCAATATCAGGAAGCCGGCACACCGCTGGTGGTTATCGGCGGCAAGGAATACGGCACCGGCTCGTCGCGGGACTGGGCGGCTAAAGGCACTAACCTTCTGGGCGTTAAAGCTGTCTTAGTTGAAAGCTTCGAGCGCATCCACCGGTCCAACCTTGTGGGCATGGGCGTTCTGCCGCTACAATTCAAAGACGGTGACGGCCGCGAAAGCCTGGGTCTGGTTGGCACGGAAACTTTCGATGTTACCGGTATTGCCGGCAATATCTCGCCGCGTCAGGACGTGACGGTTACAATTCATTACGCAGACGGAACGTCGAAAGAAATTACCGTTCTGTGCCGGATTGATACTGAAAATGAGGTCGAATACTTCAAAAACGGCGGTATTCTTCATTATGTACTTCGTAGGCTCGCGGCTTAGGCTAGCACCTGAAATAATGACCAAAAGGGTGGCCATTGTGCCGCCCTTTTTTGTTGGTTCGCGCAAAAACTACAGAAAAAGAAGCAAGCGAAGGTCGGGTGATAGTTTTGTCGATGCTTGTACAAAAACTCACGTTGATGTGACGGCGGGCGATAAAACCTTTGCAGAGCCAGCAGATTTTGCTTTAACAATTTTCATGGTTAAACTCGCGGGACGCACACATCCCTCACACACAGGTGATTGGTACGTGACGAATTGCTCACATACTTTATGGACATGATGAAAAAGATAATAACATTTGCTGCATGTTTTTTCCTGAGTTCAGTGGTCACTGCGCAGGATGATGATCGCCTGACAGTTGTTGAACTGTTTACCAGCCAGGGCTGCTCCAGTTGCCCGCCTGCCGACGCTGCCCTTCGGGTATTGCGGGACAAGCCAGGCATGCTAACGTTGTCGTGGGCTGTAGATTATTGGGACCGGCTTGGCTGGGAAGACACATTTGCCCATCCGCATTATTCCATGCGCCAGGCTGCTTATAACAAACGGTTTGCTCGCGGCGGTGTTTACACCCCGCAGATGGTCTTCGACGGTCGGTTTCAAAGTGTGGGCTCCAACCAGGGCGATGTTCGAGAGGCCGTTAAGGCGGCCCAGTCTGAAGGCCGACTAACTGTTAAACCAACTTTGTCCAGTGACGGCGCTACTATCACCCTGAGCCTGCCACAAACTGATGTGCCGGAAGATGTTGCCGTGGTAACTGTTTGGTATCTCGGCGACGCAAAAGTAGAAATAGGCGACGGTGAAAATCGCGGTCGTTCGCTGCATTACACAAACGTGGTACGGCTGTCTGATATGCTGCCTGACTGGGACGGCTCGGCAACAAGCTACACGCTTGAGGCCAAAACAGGGCGGGATGCTGGCGCAGACCATTTTGCCGTATTGCTGCAACAAGGCTATTATCACGGTCCAATAATTGGTGCGGCAACGCTGGCACTGGATGGCTCCACCCGCCGCTAAGCGCCCTGAAGTCACCCTGAGTTGACATTTCCACAATAAAGGCGCACATAGCGCCCCGGCGACAGAATCGCCCCCCAGTGTTCGCGCGATGTCGCGTAGACCCCATGTGACCCGTCCACCGGCCATCCGCCGCTCAGACATGATCCGAAGGTTAAGGAATACTGGTTTCCAGCCTACTTCTTATGGGTATCCGTAAGGAACAGGACAATAATGGCAAGCCCGTGGTTTGTCATAAACGTACGGATTTAACATGTCTGATTTTTCTACACTTGGCCTCAGTGAGGCCATGCTGCGCTCGCTTGAACATAGCAATTTCACCGAGGCTACTCCGATACAGCGCGAAACAATTCCAGCCCTTTTGGCAGGCCGTGACATGATCGGTGTTGCCCAAACGGGTAGCGGTAAAACCGCCGCCTTTGTTATTCCACTTCTTGAAAAACTGGCCATGTATGAAAATCGCGCTGAGGCTCATATGCCGCGCGCGCTCATTCTCGCGCCGACCCGCGAGCTGGCCCTGCAAACCACAGACCGGATCAAGGAACTGTCAACCGGTATGAAAGCAAGCTGTTGCACCATATACGGCGGCGCGCCTTACCGCACGCAAACCCATATCCTGCGCCGCGGCGTTGATATCCTGATTTCCACTCCGGGCCGCCTTTTGGACCATATGAAACGCGGCAACATTTTTCTGGATCAGGTTGAGTATTTTGTTCTTGATGAAGCCGACCGCATGCTGGATTTGGGTTTCATCGACGATGTTCGCAAAATCAATTCAAAAATCACTAATAAGCACCAAGCGATCATGTTTTCAGCGACGCTCAGCGACGCTATTGGTCAACTGAAATCGACGCTACTCAATGACCCGGCTCAGGTGGACGTATCCACCAGCACGACGGTTGCCGACAATCTGGATCACTGGGTTATGCATGTGCCCGGCCACCAGAAAAAAGAACTGCTGCAGTATCTAATCGAAACAGAAGAACCCAGCAAATCAATAGTCTTTGTCCGCACGCGCCGCGATGCTGACGAAATTGCCAGCTACATGGAAAGCCTGGGCCTGAAGGCCGAAGCCATCCACGGCGACAAACCGCAAAAGCTGCGCCAGCGAACCATCAATGGATTTCGCAACGGTGTGTTTGATTATCTGGTTGCCACAGATGTGGCCGCGCGCGGTATTGATGTCAAAGATATAAGCCACGTTTTCAACTTCGATGTACCTGTGGAAGCCGAAAGCTACGTTCACCGTATTGGGCGAACAGCACGCGGCGGCGCTAGTGGTCGAGCCTTTACCCTGTGCGGCAAAAACGAGTTTCGCCTGATCAGGGCAATCGAAGCCATTGTCGGCGAAACCCTGGAGGTGATTGAAGACCACCCCTATAGAATGACCACCGCGAAGAAAGCCAGTTTTGCGCCGAGAAAGCGGCCCGCCGTTGCAGGGCGCAAATCAACTGGACCCGCCAAAAAGAAAACTAAAGGCAAACGTGCTGAGTTTTTTGCCGACCGTCCGCCAAGCGAGCGCAGACAAAAAGCCGGCGCGGCGGCTGGCAAGCCCGGTTCTACAAAGCCAAACAAAAACAAAGGTAAGCCAAAGTTCGCGCGCGAAGAAGGCCGAGCTGATGCGCGCCCATTCCGCACCGACGGCCCGAGGCAGCGATCCAGCGAAGGCGAAAGCCGACCAAACCGGGATGCCAGACCTAACCGTGACGACAGACCAAGCCGCGTCGATAGGCCAAGTCGCGACGACAGGCCGAAAAGAGAAGACCGGCCCCAGCGGGCAGACGCCCGACCAAACCGCGATTCCAGACCAAACCGCGACGACCGTCCAAACCGCGATGACCGCCCAAGTCGAGACGACGCGCGCAGAGGCGCCGCTGGCAAGCCGACCGGCAAATTTTCCGGAAAACCGGGCGCCAAGAACCGAAACCCCGGTCAATCCAGCAAACCCGGCAGGCCGGGCAGACCTGATAAACCCGGAAATACCAAAAGCGCCGGGCGGCCGGTAAAGGGAAAGCGCTTGGGGTCTGGGCCAAAACGTGGCGGCAAAGTTGGCGGCAACCAACCCCTTAAGCGGCGTTAAATTTTTGCGATAAACCGTTTGTCGTTTGCCGCTTGGCATAAGTGTGGTGCCTGTTTAAGTTGGACACCATGAAAATTTTTGCGGCAGCCATAATTTGTATTGGGATGACACCTACCGTGTCATCCCAAACCATCATTTCAGAAACTGAAGAGCAATATTCGCGGTCACAAGCCGTACGCGGCGAGGCTATTACAGCCTTTCGTGCCGGTGATTTGGCGACTGCGCTAGAAGGCATGAAACGCGCGCTTGTTGATCGCCCGACCAATACAGCGCTGCTGAGCAATGCGCTTTTTCTGGCAGCAGAGACCGGAAACACTGATGATGCGACGGATTTTGCCAACCGGTTTGTTGCTCTTGGATTGGTTCCTGGGGCGGGTATTCAGGCAAAAATGCAGGAAAAGCTTCCGGCCGAGACATGGCAGCATTTCAGCGAGAAGTTCAAAGCGCTTATACAGCCTAAAGGCGTTGCAGAAAAAATACTATCCGTCCCCACCGACCACAGACTGGTGGAAGGCGTAGCCACTAACGGCAAAGGCATTTTTTTCCTCAGCACCGTCGTTTCAAACACCATATTGACAGCTGACCCCACGGGCGAAATATCGATTTTAACCGACGGTAAAGACCATGCTATCGGCAGCTTTTTTGGTATTGCCTACAACCAACAAGAGCATGCGCTTTATGCCACTTACGGGCGGGTAGACCAGACATATAATATGCCCAAGGGAGAAGGTCAGACCGGGGTTTTGAGCATCAACCCTGACACCGGCGGTATTACCGGAGACTGGACACTATCGGGTGGCACAGAGGGTCAACAAATAGCCGATGTTGCTATCAGCCCGGACGGCGCTGTGTATGTCACGGAATCACAAAGCGGTGCGATATATAAAATCAACGGCGAAAATCTAAGCAAACTCAACACAGATAAGCAATTTCGTAGCCCGCAAGGCATGGCTTTCCTTGAAAACGGTGTCATGTTGATGGCCGATTATGGCCGCGGATTATGGCGTATCAACACAACTACCCTTGAGACAGATTTGCTATCCATGCCCTCGACGATTTCGCTGATTGGAATTGACGGACTGTTCGCTCATAAAGGGCGGCTGATAGCTATTCAAAACGGCGTTACGCCGCAGCGCGTCATTGAGATCGAGCTTGACGGCGCTCGGGAAGCGGTGATCGGAGTTAGAGTTCTAGCGCAAAGTCTCACAGATTTTGACGAACCGACGCTCGGGGCTTCCACATCGGACGGGCTGGTTTTTGTGGCATCGAGCCAATGGCCGAAATACGCGCCCGGCGGTTTTGTGGTTAAGGACCAGTCCCTCAAACCAACCAGCATTTTACTGCTTCCTGATTGACCGTAACTCCTCGCCGCGGCCCATCATCTTGTTTGATTGTTGCACCAAACGAGCATACCGCCATATGCTGGTGCAATCAAAAGTGGGCGACGTAACAAACAGGCAATCTCAATGGTGGAAACACAAATCAACCCGGACACTTTATCATACCCGGACCTGAATGCTTTTTACCGGCAAGCAGAGGTGCTGCGGGAACACCTACGCCTTACCCCGGTACAAACCTGGGAAAGTCCCACCAAGGATATGCTATTGGGTGCCGACTGCCATCCGGTACTAAAGTTGGAACTGTTTCAGAAAGCTGGTTCTTTCAAAGCACGCGGAGCACTCACTACAGTTTCACGCCTGAGCAAGCAAGAAAAAGCACGCGGCATTGTCGCCGGAACTGGGGGCAACCACGGTGTTGCTGTTGCCCTCGCGGCTAAAACATACGGCGTAGACGCCAAAATCATTGTGCCGCAAACCATCAATGCCATGCGCCTGCAGGCGATAAGGGATCTGGGCGCAGATGTTATGCAAGTTGCCAGCATAAACGACGTACTAGATATGATGTTGAAGGTGGCGGAGGACGAAGGCCGAACTGTCGTTCACCCGTTTGAAGGCGAGAACATCACGCTTGGCACCGGTACCCTGGGCGCCGAGTTTATCGAACAGGTTCCCGATCTGGACGCCGTAATTGTCCCGATTGGCGGCGGGGGTTTAGCATCAGGTGTAGCCTGTGCAATTAAACAGGCAAAACCCGACTGTATGGTGTACGGCGTTGAACCTGTGGGGGCTAACACCATGACATTGGCGTTTGAAACCAACACAACTGGCAAACTGGAGGGCGGCCCCAAAAGCATAGCCGACTCGTTATCCGCACCCTATTCAGCACCCTATAGTTATGCCGTGTGCCGTAAATTTATCGACGAAATTGTCTTGATCGAAGACAATGAAATGCGCCGCGCCATGAAAATTCTGTTTGAAGACCTCAAGCTGGCCGTTGAACCCGCTGGTGCGGCAACTACCGCTGCCTTAATTGGGCCGCTAAAGGAAAAGTGTGCTGGTAAAAAGGTGGGCCTGATCATATGCGGTGCCAACATCGGCACAGAAAACTTCTTTGACCTTATCAAGGACATTTAACCGCCTTTAGCGTTGGTATACCTCATGGCATGGCGTCGGGCGTCGCGATAAAATCCAATTCATCGGGGAAAATGCGGCGCTCAAAAACACCAACGTGAGCCAGGTAGCCGGGTTTGTAGAAAAACGGCACAAGAGTTCTAATGGATTGCTCGCTGCCATCAGACATTTTTACCGTAATCAGCCGCCAGCCATTTCCTTCAGGTGCCTCTGCAAGTGAAATCACTTCGGCTTTAAGGATACGGCTATGCGTGTCCGGACGCTGGTAATCAAAACCCAGCAAAACCAAGCCCACAATCACAACAAAGATAAGTTCCTTTTTCATACCGTGCCCTCCAGTTCCGATGCCGCCCACGCCGCAGCCTCTGCGACCACGGCGTTTTCATCATGCTGCAACGCGCAAACTTTCGCCAGCAGGCTTTTGTCGCCGGAGTTGCCAGCAGCGACCAGCACGTTGCGAACAAACCGGTCACGGCCGATACGCTTGATGGGGCTTCCGGAAAATATTTGCCGAAAATCCGCGTCGTTCAGCTCAAGCAAATCGCTCAGTGCCGGAGCTCCGAGTTCAACTCTTGCATGAAAAGCGGCTTCACTGGCGGTACTCGCAAACTTGTTCCAGGGGCAGGCAGCCAAACAGTCGTCGCAGCCATAAATTCTGTTGCCCATGGCTTTTCTGAACTCAAGCGGGATCGGGCCTTTATTCTCAATAGTCAGATAAGAAATGCAGCGCCTGGCGTCAATTTTATAAGGCTCCGGAAACGCGTCTGTCGGGCAGGCGTCAAGGCAGGCACGACAACTGCCGCATTGGTCCTCGTGCGCCTCATCAACCGGCAAGTCCATATCGGTATAGATAGCACCGAGAAACAGCCAACTGCCAAATTCTCGCGACACCATATTAGTATGTTTACCCTGCCAGCCCAGCCCGGCAGCGGCGGCAAGCGGCTTTTCAGGCACCGGAGCCGTATCAACAAACACTTTCAACTCGCAGCCATATGCCGCAACCATATGACGGGCGAGCGCCTTCAGGCGTTTCTTGAGCAAATCATGATAGTCTTTGCCGCGGGCATACACCGAAATGTTTCCGCTCGACTTCTCATCAAGCAAGGCACGAGGGTCGTTTTTAGGGCCGTAATTCAGGGCAACCATGATGACCGACTTGGCCGCTGGCCAAAGGTTTTGTGGGCTTTCCCGGTGATGAAGCCGGTCTGCCAACCACGCCATCGAGCCGTGATGATTTTTGCCAACAAACTCGCGTAAGCCTTTGGCAATATTCTCGCTAACTGCGGCACTTGTGACACCAAACTGGTTAAAGCCAAGTGCAAAGGCTTCTTGCTGCAACTGAGCGCGAATGCCCCCGTTATCAGGCGTGGTCAAAAGTCCAGATCCTGATAATGCGCTGGTGGCCGCAGCCCGGTAATACGATCATCCAGAAGCGCCCGAATGGACCGACGGGATTTAACCCTTACGTACCATTCTTTCACCAGCGGCCAGTCTTCGAAATGAATGTCGCCGAAATAGTCAATCACCGACACATGCGCGGCGGCGGCGGCATCTGCCATGGTAAATTGAGGGCCCGCCAAATAGTGGCGCCGCTCGGTCAGGTAAGAGATGTATTTCAGGTGGGTTTTCAGGTTATGTGCGGCACAACGCACGGCTTCCGAATCCGGCTCACCCAATCCCAGAAATCGCTTGAACAGTTTTTCAGACACCACATGGCGCGATACTTCGCTGCCCAGTTTGGTGTGAAACCAACCAGCAAGCCTGCGAGCTTCATAGCGTTCATCTGCACTGCCAAGCAGCAAAGGTGGCTCGGGAACAATTTCCTCTAGATATTCTGCAATCGCCATCACACCGGAATAGGCATGGCCGTCGTCCATCACCAGCACCGGCACCTCGCCTGCAGGATTAAGCGCCAAAAACGCGGGGCGGCGTTCCCATTCCTTTTCCAGGCGCAAGGTAAAATCGATGCGCTTCTCCAGAAGAAGCACACGCACAAAACGCGCCGCAGGGCTAAGCCAATGATGATATAGTATGGGCATTACCCCTCTCTCATACCCTATGAAAGAGGGGCCGCCAATCGCCAATATAGCCGCTGTGTCAGATTTTTTAGGCGGTTAGTGCTTCTACTTCCTGCGCCGCACCGTCACTGATCGGATGCTCTAGTCGGTCCAGCATTTCCCTGGGCGCAATATGCCAGAAATCCAAGCGTTTAGTTTCCCAGTTTGCCAGCAATGTGGCTGCCCAACGTGAGTGGGTTTCATCGAAATGTTCTTCAATCAAACTCTTTAAAACCTGTTCCCAATGACTGCTTGCAAGCCGGTTAAACACCACGCTTTCGCCGTTAATATAGTCCGCCATTGTGCCATCTTCGTCGTAAACAAAGCCCATACCGCCAGTCATGCCTGCGCCGAAATTATCACCGACCGCGCCCAAAATAACCGCTGTACCGCCTGTCATATATTCGCAGCCGTTGGCACCGCAGCCTTCAACAACCACACTGGCGCCAGAGTTGCGCACCGCAAAGCGCTCGCCAGCCCGGCCAGCCGCAAACAATTTACCAGCGGTGGCGCCGTACAACACGGTGTTGCCAATGATGGTATTGTCGCGCGAATTAAACGAAGCTCGGTTTGAAGGACGCACAACGATAGTGCCGCCGGAAAGCCCCTTGCCCACATAATCGTTGGCGTCTCCCGCCACTTCCAGCTTCAAGCCCTGCACTGCAAACGCGCCCAATGACTGCCCGGCCGAACCGCGCAGCCGCACCGTCACATGATCCGGCTTCAATCCCGTCATACCGAAGGTTCGGGTAATCTCACTTGAGAAACGAGTGCCTATTGCCCGCAGCGTGTTTTGCACTGAGTAGGTCAGTTGCATTTTCTCGCCGCGACTGAACACTGCCTGTGCGTCGATAAGCATCTGGGCATCCAACGTGTCCGGCACAGGATTACGGCCTTCGACGGTGCGAATTAATTTGGTGTTGCGGCCGCTAACCTGCACAAGCAGCGGGTTAAGATCGAGGTCATCCAGATGGTCTGCGCCGCGGCTAACCTGATGCAATAGATCTGTGCGGCCGATAATGTCATTCAAATGTTCAACGCCCAGCTCCGCCAGAATTTCGCGGGTTTCCTCGGCAATAAAACTGAATAAATTGACGACTTTTTCTGCTGTGCCCTCAAATTTTGTGCGCAGCGATTCGTCCTGGGTACATATGCCGACCGGGCACGTATTGGAATGGCACTGACGCACCATAATGCACCCCATGGCCACCAGCGACGCTGTGCCCACACCGTATTCTTCAGCCCCTAACATGGCCGCAATTACAACATCACGGCCGGTTTTTATACCGCCGTCCGTCCGCAGGGTAACCCGGTGGCGCAGGTTATTAAGGGTCAGCACCTGATTAACTTCAGCGAGGCCAATTTCCCAGGGTGTACCAGCATATTTGATGCTGGTTTGCGGGCTGGCCCCGGTGCCACCGGAATGGCCAGAAATCAGGATCACGTCAGCGTGGGCTTTGGCTACACCTGCTGCGATGGTTCCAATGCCTGCCGACGACACCAGTTTAACGCATACTTTAGCCCGCGGGTTAATCTGTTTGAGGTCGTAGATCAGCTGTGCCAAATCCTCAATTGAATAAATATCATGATGCGGCGGCGGTGAAATAAGCGTTACACCCGGCGTTGAATGTCGAAGTTTGGCGATCATTTCTGTAACTTTGAAACCAGGCAGCTGGCCGCCCTCACCGGGCTTGGCACCCTGCGCCACTTTAATTTCGATCTCGTCGCACGCGTTCAAATATTCGGCAGTAACCCCAAACCGGCCCGAAGCAATTTGCTTGATTGGGCTATTGGCATTGTCGCCGTTTTCAAACGGCTTATATCTGCGCTTGTCCTCGCCGCCTTCACCGGAAACCGACTTGGCTCCAATGCGGTTCATGGCAATGGCAAGGGTTTCGTGCGCCTCTTTTGACAAAGCCCCTAACGACATGCCTGGCGTGATAAAGCGTTTACGGATTTCAGTGATCGATTCGACCTCATCAAGCGCCAGTGGCTCTTCCGGGCGACGAAAATCAAGCAAGTCTCGCAGATTTACCGGCGGCAAGCTGGCCAATCCCCGCGAATAGGTTAAATATTTAGCGTAATTGTCGTTGCCAACTGCGGTCTGCAATAAATGAATTAGCTGACCATCATGGCTGTGCACCTCGCCGTCACGGCGGTACCGATACAGCCCGCCAATTGGCAAACTAACGCTGCCTTCCATAAAGGCTTTAGTGTGTTGCTCCAGCACTTTTTGCTGAATTCCCGCCAGCCCGATACCGGAAATTTTGGTCGGCATACCGGGGAAAAACTCTGCCACCAGCGCACGGGACAAACCCAGCGCTTCAAAATTGTTACCACCGCGATAACTGGAAATAACCGAAATACCCATCTTGGACATAATCTTGAGCAGGCCCTGATCAATGGCTTCAATCGCCCGGTTAATGCAGGTGGTCAGGTCATACTCGCCGAACAGGCCCTTGCTGTGTCTTTCAGCAATTGTATCCTGCGCCAGATAGGCGTTCACCGTTGTGGCGCCGGCGCCAATTAAAACGGCAAAATAGTGCGGGTCAAGGCATTCTGACGACCGCACATTAAGGCTGGTGAAGGTTCGCAGGCCCTGATTAACCAAGTGGGAATGCAGGCCGCCAGTCGCCAAAATCATGGGCACAGGCGCTCGTTCTGCGCTGATATTTTCGTCCGACAGAAAGATATGCCCGCGACCTTCACGCACTGCGTTTTCCGCTTCGCGGTTAATACGCTGCAACCCTTTTCGAAGGGCATTCTTGCCGTCTGTTAGATCAAACGTACAGTCAATAACTTCTGCGGAAGTGTCGAAGTGCTTAATCAGCGTTTGCCACTCCCGGTTCGATATTACCGGGCTATCCAGCACGATGGAATCCGCCTGCGTGTGACCTTCATCGAGCACATTACCAAAGTTACCAAAGCGGGACTTCAGGCTCATCACCCGGTGTTCACGGAGACTGTCAATTGGCGGGTTGGTAACCTGACTGAAGTTTTGCCTGAAATAATGCGACAGGTTCCGGTACTGGCTGGACAGCACTGCAAGCGGGGTATCATCACCCATTGATCCGATCGCTTCTTTGCCGGTCATAACCTGCGGCTGCAAAATCAGCTCGAGATCCTCGTGGGAAAGTCCCGCCATCACTTGGCGTGTACGTAGATCAGTGCCTTTGAATGTAGGGGCCTCAGGGCCCTTATAACCTGGCAGGTCTTCAATCGCCTTGATGTCCTGAACCCAGTCCTCATACGGCCTCGCACCTGCGAGACGGTCTTTAATTTCCCGGTCGTGGTAAAAACGGCCTTCTTGCAAATCAAGTGCAATCATCTGGCCGGGTCCAAGCGCGCCTTTTTCGCGCACCGTGTCCTCGTCCACAACAACCATTCCAGTTTCAGAGCCCACCAGTAGAAACCCGTCGTTAGTAACGGTGTAGCGCATTGGCCGTAGACCGTTTCTGTCCAGACCCGCCACAACCCAACGACCATCACAAGCGGCAAGGGCAGCCGGGCCGTCCCACGGTTCCATCACCGAATTGGTATAGGCATACATATTCAAATGCGCCTGCGGCATAGTGGTTTTTTTCGACCAGGCCTCAGGCACCAGCATGGTTTTCACCATCGGCGCTGAACGGCCAGCACGGACCATAACCTCGAATACCGCATCAAGCGCAGCAGAATCGGATGCGCCGTTGGGTATAACCGGCTTAATATCTTCGGAGTTTTCGCCGAAAGCGATCGATGCCATGCGTATTTGGTGGCTTTTCATCCAGTTTTTATTGCCGCGGATAGTATTTATCTCGCCGTTGTGAGCAATCATCCGAAATGGTTGGGCAAGCCACCACTGAGGGAAAGTATTGGTGGAATACCGCTGGTGATACACCGCGAACGAAGAGACAAAGCCCTCATCCTGCAGGTCAGGATAGAAAATCGCCAGCTGCTCGGCAAGAAACAGCCCTTTGTAAATAACAGACCGGCACGAGAAAGAGCATATGTAAAATCCTGGCACCTGGGCCGAGATAGCCGCGCGCTCGATCCGCCGGCGGATCAGATACAAATGGCGCTCGAAGGTTTCTTCGTCCACGCCTTTCGAGTTTTCGATCATGATTTGTTCGATCTCGGGGCGCGTAGCTTCTGCTTTTTCACCGATCACCGAGATATCCACCGGCACTTGCCGCCAGCCATAAATGGTGTAGCCAAAGGTTAGAATTTCGGTTTCAACGATGGTGCGGCAGGTTTCCTGCGCCGCCAAATCCAGCCTGGGCAGAAAGGCCATACCAACTGCGAGTTTGCTGTCACTGGGTTCGTGGCCGGTGGCTTTCACATGCTCTTTAAAGAATTCCTGCGGTAGTTCCAGGTTGATGCCCGCACCGTCACCGGTTTTGCCGTCCGCGTCCACGGCGCCTCGGTGCCATATCGCCTTTAGTGCTTCGATGCCGCGCAGCACCACGTCCCGGCTGGGCCGACCGTCCAGCGCTGCCACAAGGCCAACACCGCAAGCATCCCGCTCTTCGGAGGGATCATACAGGCCTTGCGGTCCCGGGATATGTTCATTGTAATAGGGTATCATGTCGGTCTCCGGGGGGTTAGGCAGCGCTGCGTGCTTTTTGGTTCAAAAATTTAATCATCGAGCTTGCCGCATCGCGGCCATCGCGGATTGCCCACACAACCAGCGAGGCGCCGCGCACAATGTCGCCAGCGGCAAAGACACCGTCCAGATTGGTCATCAGGCTCTGATGGTTAACCGTTACGGTTCCCCAACGACTTACCCTGAGCTCCGGCGCGCCGAATAGCGCAGGCAAGTCTTCCGGCTCAAAACCCAGCGCCATGATAGCCAGGTCGCAGTTCAGCTGAAACGCGCTGTCAGGAACAGGTTCGGGCGCTTGGCGTCCGGTAGAATCGCCCGCGCCCAAGCGCATCCGGTACGCACGAACCCCTGATACAGTGTCGTCGCCGACAAAGGCTTCGGGGCCCGCCAACCAAACAAACTCAACACCTTCTTCTTCTGCATTTTTCACTTCACGGGCAGAGCCGGGCATATTTTCCCGGTCGCGCCGATACAGGCATTTGACCGACTTTGCCCCTTGCCGCACCGCAGTTCGCACACAGTCCATCGCGGTATCTCCGCCGCCAATGACCACCACATGTTTGCCGCGTGCGTCGAGCGCGCCGCTGTCAAACTCGGGCACGGCGTCGCCGAAACTTTTGCGGTTCGAGGCCACAAGATAATCCAGCGCCTCATGAATGTTACCCAGACCAACCCCAGGCACCTTAAGGCTGCGCGGCCGGTATACGCCTGTGGCAATCAGCAGCGCATCATGTTTTTCGCGCAGATCTGACATGTTTTCTTCCCGACCAACTTCAAAGTCCATGTGAAAAGTAATGCCGGACTGCGCTAGGCGACCAGTGCGGCGACCCACCACATCCTTTTCAAGTTTGAACCCGGGAATACCGTATATCAGCAGACCACCAGCGCGGTCATAACGGTCATATATATCAACCTGAAACCCCGCGAGGCGAAGCTGTTCAGCGGCGGCAAGCCCGGCGGGGCCCGCACCGATAATGCCAATGCTCTCTGTACGCTCAATGGTGGGAACGATAGGCTTGATCCAGCCCTTTTCCCACGCTGTATCGGCGATATATTTCTCAACGCTGCCGATGGTGACAGCGTCAAAATCTTTCTCGATTACGCAGTTACCTTCACACAGGCGGTCCTGCGGGCATATGCGTCCGCAAATTTCCGGCATATTATTGGTCGCTGAAGCCATTTCATAAGCTTCCTCCAACCGCCCCTCGGCAGTAAGTTTCAACCAATCGGGGATATTGTTCCCGAGCGGGCAATGGATATGACAAAAAGGAACCCCGCACTGGCTACAACGGCTGGCCTGCTCTTTTGCAGCGATAGGATCATACTCAGCGTAAATTTCGTCGAAATCCAACCGGCGCGCGTTTTGGTCCCGCTTCGACGGCATTTCTTGGTCGATGGACACAAATTTTAACAGATCATCGGCCATATCATTCCCTTTAGAGTGAGAAGTAGACTGCGCGGTAAAGTTTCAGCAGGTGCCGAAGCGAAAAACCGTTGTTGCAATTCAACTATCTTGTAATTTTCATACTTAAATGAGTGATCGGCGCGCAGTATATGTTCAAAAAATCGAAAGATTAAGCAAAAAAAGCTGCTTGGGTAAACAATACTGACCTATTAAATTCTTTTTTTGGGTTTTCACTCATTATTTGTGGCTTTTTAACAATAAATAGTTCCAAATTGGTACTAATATCCTTGTCGCCAGTGGACTTATCCACTGCTAAACTACCCAACAGGGGCGAATCAGCCTTAGCTGTTTGACAAAAAATGACCACTCAACCGCAAGATAACAGCGACAGCTGACGACGCCGGGGAGACACAGGGGAGATACGGGGTGACGATCATCCAAATAATTGTACTTGCGCTGGTGCAAGGCATTACCGAATTTTTGCCAATCAGCTCTTCGGGACATTTGATACTGGTACCCGTGTTAACCGGCTGGCCCGATCAGGGCCTATTGATAGATGTGGCCGTTCACTTGGGCACATTGGTTGCGGTTCTGACCTATTTCTGGCGCGACACCCGCGGTCTGGCGCTGGCGGGCCTTGGCAGCATCGGCATCGCCCCGGCGCGCCGCGCAATTGAGGGCAGCCATTACCAAAAATTATTTTGGGCGATGGTTATCGCCACAATCCCCATGGTTATTGTTGGCGGCTTGATGGTTGCCACCGACACTAGCGACCTACTTCGCAATGCAGAGGTGATAGCTGCCACCTCAATCATTTTTGGCATTCTGCTTTATATTGCTGACAAACGCGGCGCCACGCATAAAACCACCGAGCAAATGGCGATCAAGCCAGCGCTGCTGATTGGGTTGGCGCAGGTATTAGCGCTTATTCCCGGTACCAGCCGGTCGGGTGTCACCATGACTGCCGCTCGTATGCTGGGGTTTTCGCGGATAGAGGCAGCGCGCTTTTCCATGCTGCTATCAATCCCTGCCATTCTGGCATCGGGCACAGCCACTGGCCTGAAAGCGCTTGAGGAAGCTAACGCGGCCCTGTTGGGTGACGCGGCAATTGCGGCTGCCCTGTCGTGCGTGGCGGCGCTGCTGGCAATTCATTTTCTAATGCGCTGGTTAACCCACGCAAGCATGACTGTGTTTGTTGTTTACCGGATTCTGCTGGGGCTGGGGCTATTCGCCGCGATCGGCAGTGGCATAGTTTAACAAGAATACTGGCGCACCAACGCCGTGAACACTTGACAGCACCGCGCGCGCGGGCTAAATCCCGCGCACCATTTCTTGATAACTGCCCTCTCTAGATTGCCCAGATGGCGGAATTGGTAGACGCGCTAGCTTCAGGTGCTAGTGTCCCTTGTGGACGTGGAGGTTCGAGTCCTCTTCTGGGCACCAGAACCAATGTTCTCATTCT
>JAJFIU010000039.1 GCA_021774695.1 Alphaproteobacteria bacterium
AAAACCGGTTTTACAGTTCGGAAACCATGGATGGTATCAAGGTTATCAGGGTCTGGAGTTACATCGCCGCCAACGCCGGTTTTTTGAAGCGCGTTTTGGATTATATCAGTTTTGCCTTGATGGCATTCTGTGCAGGCCTGTTCCAGAAAACCGACGTGATTATTGCAACGTCTCCGCAGTTTTTTACCACCTTTACCGGCTTTTCGCTGTCTAAAATAAAACGCCGACCCTGGGTTTTCGAATTGAGGGACCTCTGGCCAGAATCGATCACTACGGTTGGCGCTATGGAGAAAGGCA
This sequence comes from Alphaproteobacteria bacterium, assembly GCA_021774695.1. Lineage (GTDB taxonomy): Bacteria > Pseudomonadota > Alphaproteobacteria > Sphingomonadales > Kordiimonadaceae > Kordiimonas. The sequence continues at coordinate 298 of JAJFIU010000039.1, forward strand.
TGGCCATACGTGTCCTGGAAAAAATTGAACAATTCATGTACCGACGGGCCGACCTTATCATACCGGTCACAGACGCCTTTAAAAAACGGCTTATCGAGTACGGCCAAGACGAAAATAAAATTCACGTTATTCCCAACGGTGTAAACTCCGCACAGTTTTTTCCTGTGTCTAAAGATGAGGCATTGCTTGAAGAGTTAGGTCTTAACGACAAAATTGTGATTGGCTATATGGGCACGCACGGTATGGCGCACGGCTTGGACTTCATCATTCGAACTATTAGTAAGATTGATAATCCAGACATCCATTTTCTATTTATCGGTGACGGCGCTCAGAAATCGGTCGTTGTTGCGTTGGCCGCGGAATTAGCGGTTAAGAACATTACATTCTTGGATTCAATTCCAAAAGCGTCTGTCCAACGCTACCTAAGCGTTATTGATGCTGTTCTTGTGCCTCTTCGTAAATCAGAAACGTTTAAAACAGTAATTCCTTCAAAGATATTTGAAGCCGCGGCTATGCAAAAACCTATTTTACTAGGTGTTGATGGGCAGGCCCGAGAAATTGTTGAAACATATAATGCGGGTATTTACTTTGAACCTGAGAGCGAAAAATCTTTGTTGAATGTGATTGAGAGACTTCAGTCGGGAGATCTTATTTTGTCCGACTTTTATGGAGGATGTGATTTGCTCGCAAATGCGTTTGACAGGATAGCCTTGGCTAATAAGATGGCTGATATACTATGCAAACAATTCGAGCCATCTAGGTCCGCCAAGGAACAAGAATGAAGATATTGCAAATTTTCGGCACGCGCCCGGAAGCAATTAAGATGGCACCTGTTGTTCATGCGCTGGAGGTTGATCCTGCAATTGAAAACCGTGTGTGCATAACAGCGCAGCACCGTGACATGCTTGATCAAGTGCTGGGCTTTTTTGATGTGCGTGTGGATTATGATTTGGATGTGATGCAGGCGGGCCAGAGCTTGGCCGACGTTACGGCACGTATTCTCACCGGTCTATCGGCTGTTTTGGCGGCAGAAAAACCTTACTTGGTGTTGGTTCACGGTGACACAAATACCACCATGTCGGCGGCCCTGGCTGCTTATTACCAGCAAATTCCAATCGGCCATGTGGAAGCCGGCCTTAGAACACATAATTTATATTCTCCATGGCCGGAAGAGGCCAACAGGTTGATCACCGATAATTTGTCTACCCTTTGTTTTGCGCCTACTGAAGGCTCGCGTCAAAACCTGTTAAAAGAAAATATCAAAGACGCCAACATTACGGTAACGGGCAATACCGTTGTCGATGCGCTATTTATGGCGCGAGACCGGATTTTGTCGAACGCTGCAGCAATGGAGGGTTTCGAAAAACAGTTCGCGTTTCTAAACCCAAGCAGAAAACTGATTTTGGTCACCGGGCACCGCCGTGAAAGTTTTGGAACGGGGTTCGAAAATATTTGCACTGCACTGACCAGATTGGCGATGCGGGACGACATTGAAATTCTGTATCCTGTCCACCTAAATCCTAATGTGCAGGGGCCTGTGCAAGAGGCGCTTGGCAACTGTTCCAATGTTCATTTGATAAGCCCGCAAGACTATCCTGCCTTTGTTTATCTGATGAACCGCAGCCATATTATTTTGACAGATTCAGGGGGTGTGCAGGAAGAGGCACCGTCGCTTGGTAAACCGGTTCTGGTTATGCGCGACACCACGGAGCGTCCGGAAGCGGTTTCTGCGGGTACGGTTAAGCTTGTTGGCACAGACGCCGAGCTTATTTTTGAAGAAACATCGCGCTTGCTTGATGACCAAAGTCATTATAAACGCATGGCGGAAGCCCACAATCCGTACGGGGACGGTACGGCAGCGAAACAAATTCTGGAGGCGATTAAGCGTGCAACCTTTTAAAAGCCTATGCGTGATTGGTCTTGGTTATATTGGGCTGCCCACGGCGGCTGTATTTGCTAAATCAGGCCTGCAGGTGACGGGCGTTGACGTCAGCGAAAAAGCCGTCAAATCCATCAATACTGGCAAGGCTCATATTGTTGAGGTCGACCTCGACGGCCTTTTGCAAGGTGTTGTTGCAAATGGCAGTTTGAAAGCCCAAACAGTGCCAGCCGAAGCTGATGCGTTTATCATTGCGGTTCCAACACCCTTTAAAGAGGATCACGTGCCTGATCTTAGTTATGTGGAAGCGGCGACACGGTCTATTGCGCCGTTTATACGTGAGGGCAATTTGATCGTGCTCGAGTCGACTATTCCACCCGGCGCAACCGATAAGATGGTGGCATGGCTTGAGGAGGAACGGCCAGACTTAAAGGATGCTGGTGGAGTCGGTAGGGCTTATTTTGCAGCGCACTGTCCTGAGCGTGTATTGCCAGGCAGGGTGTTAATCGAGTTGGTTCAAAATGACCGTATAATCGGTGGTATAACTGATGAATGCGCTGAGCGGGCGCGTACTTTGTATGAAATATTTGTAAACGGTGACTGTTATCTGACAAACGCACGAACCGCTGAAATGGCAAAACTATCCGAGAATGCCTTCCGCGATGTCAATATTGCGTTTGCCAATGAGTTGTCGGTAATTGCCGATAAACTCAGTATTGATGTTTGGCAATTGATTGAGCTTTCTAACAAGCACCCTAGGGTCAATATTTTGCAGCCAGGGCCAGGTGTCGGTGGGCACTGTATTGCTGTGGATCCGTGGTTTATAGTAGATGCTGTGCCAAACGAGGCGCGGCTTATCCGAACTGCCCGCGAAGTAAACGATTATAAACCTCAAGTCGTGATTGATAAAGTTAAGAAAGCGGTTTGCCGTTTTAAGAACCCGACTGTTGCTTTCATGGGTTTGGCCTTTAAAGCTGACATCGACGACCTGAGGTCTAGCCCGGCGCTGGATATAACAGTGCAACTCGCCAATGAACTTGAGTGCAGTATGCTGGCTGTAGAACCCAATATTAGCGAACTTCCAGCAAATTTGAAAAACACACAGATCAAGCTGACAGAAACATTTGAGGCTGTGGAACAAGCGGATATTCTTGTTTTGCTGGTTGATCACAAAGCTTTCAAACGTATTCCGTCAAGTAAGCGCGCAGAAAAAATTATCATCGATACACGCGGTATCTGGGGATAAGTAGATTTTTTGAACTTATTAATTCGTACGCTTGGGATTGCTGAGGCGGAATGTGTTAAATTAGCCGGTTAAGCTAATGGAAATCGAAGTAACTTCTGGCTGAGCTAGGCCCGGAAATTTAAACAGTCTGAAAAGGCATACCCAATATTTGAGTTGCAGCCCACGTGACCTATAATTTGCGCTGCATTGCGTTGTCAAAAATGGTGCAGTTTTGAATGCTCCCCAATATACTCGCAATAATAGGTTACAGGGGTATTGACGAGTCATAAACTTTCTCCTTGCAGGCGATGTGGACGAGTACTGGATTGGTCCGGTCGTTGCAAAAAGAGGAGAAAACTATGCGGCAACTAGAAGAACAGAAGTTCCCCAACCGCTTTGCCTATCTAGCGGAAATGCACCTGGCCGGGATTCACCCCCGCATCAGAGCTGGTAATTATGTTTATCCGGACGAACTGGCGACTGTACTGCGCAGACATGGCGAACGGCCGGTGCCCGCGATGATCACAGATTACATCTGCCGGATGCTGGAAAGCGATATCAAAAAGCCCAAAGGGCGCAGGGCTCGGAGCAAAGCAGACAAGCTCCGATGGAACATGCTTATCCAGGGCACCTATCAACGGTATCTGACCTGGCTACAACAGCGTAAAATCCGGGACGGCCACCTGATGGGTTGGAAGGCACTCCAGACCGCAGACTTCTGGCAGGGTCCCGCTCATGAAAAAGCCGCACGTATGACCGCACAGTTCTTTGGATACGGACCACACGCGTTCCGTCGTATTCAGAACATCGCCTCTGCACAAAAATAGCCCCTGTTTTTTGTGAAGGAAACGTAGTCCCGGTGCTGGCATCCTCTTGTGAAACCAATTTTGCAGGAGAACAGTTGTGCAAGCGCTTTCGGTCCAGGACCGCCCCATCACCGACCTTAAGCCATACTCTTGCAATGCCCGCACGCACTCGGAGAAGCAGCTGCGTCAGATTGCAGTCTCAATTGAGGAGTTTGGATTCACTAACCCGGTTTTGATCAAAAAAGGCGGCCAAATTATCGCGGGACACGGGCGGGTCGAAGCCGCCAAGTTGCTTGGCCGTACCCATGTGCCGACCATCGAACTTGGCCATCTTAGTCCTGAGCAGGTGCGCGCTTATATCATCGCTGACAACAGGCTCGCCGAGAAGGCTGGCTGGGACATGGATATCCTCGCTGTCGAATTTGAGGCGTTGTCAGAACTTGGATTGGATTTTGACTTGGAACTCACAGGCTTCGACGCACCCGAAATCGATATGATGATCCTCGGGCTTGGGCACGATGTCGTTGACGATAATGAGCCTGCAATCGCCGGTGTTGGCCGAAGCAGGCCGGCGGTCACCGATCCCGGTGATCTCTGGGTGCTTGGTGATCATCTACTACTGTGCGGGGATGCGCTTGAGCGAGAGAGCTATCAGGCCCTGATGGGGGATGAGCGCGCGTCAATGATCTTCACTGATGTGCCCTACAACGTTCCCATTGACGGCAACGTCAGCGGCCTCGGCAAAATTAAACATGATGATTTTGCCATGGCGTGCGGTGAAATGAGCGATGATGAATTTACCGAATTCCTAAAAACCGCTTTTGGTCACATGACTGCCTTCAGTAACGACGGTTCGTTGCATTATCAATGCATCGATTGGCGCAGTGCCTACCAGCTGCAAACCGCCGGTCGGAGTATCTATAGTGAACTCAAGAACCTGTGCGTCTGGAATAAGACTAACGGCGGCATGGGCAGCCTCTACCGCTCTAAGCACGAATTGGTTTTTGTCTACAAGAAGGGCACCGCACCGCACATTAACAATATTGAGCTGGGCCGCTTTGGCCGCAATCGTACCAATGTCTGGGATTACGCGGGTGCGACCAATGTAGGTAAAGGCCGAAAAGCTGATCTCGCCATGCATCGACTGTTAAACCGGTTGCGATGATCGCCGATGCAATCCTGGACGCCAGCAGGCGCGGCGGCATCATTCTCGATCCTTTTGCCGGTAGCGGCAGCACATTGATGGCGGCTGAGAAAACGGGGCGGCGTGCCCGCGTAATCGAGATCGATCCCTATTATGTCGACACCGTCATCCGCCGTTATCAGACGGCGACCGGCAACGAAGCTACGCTCGTCAGAGGCGGCCTGCCGTTTGATCTGATCGCCTAAGGCGTAAATAGACAGTGGGACTGCAACTGAAACTTACCAGTCAATAAATAGGAGTATTCAAATGAGTAAAGCGAAAGATACTGACAACCACATGTCTTCCATCAGTGATGAAGAATGGGGGCGTATCATGGGCGACGCGCCCGAAAACATAAATGATTACCAACCAGGTTTTGAAGGCAAAGCCGCTAACTATACGGAAGCCAAAGCCAACTACAAGGTTGGTTATAAAAAACCGCCCAAACATACGCAGTTCAAACCTGGTCAGTCGGGCAATCCCAAGGGGCGACCCAAGGGCAAGACGATTGCGGAGAGCGCACGCGATCACCGAACGATGATCATGCGCGCCCTGCACGTTCAGGTACCCATCGTTGAAAATGGCGCTGAGTTGTATATGCCGCTGCTTGAGGCGGCTTACCGGCAGACCGCAATCAGCGCCGCCAAAGGCAATCTGGCTGCGATGAAGTTCCTCGATACGCTAACAAGAAACAATATCGTAGACCACCAGGCATGGCGTGAGCAGACCGAAGCCGATATGATGGCCCTTTTGGACCTGATGGATAAGCAGCCGGAACGCAAATGCGAACCACACGCCAACCGCCTGCTTAATTGGGCAATGGACGCGCTTAACACCGATATCACCGGAGAATTGAAATAGACCCGAGCTTTAGTCCCCGCCAAAAAAGACTGGACTTCATGCCGGACCAGAGCGTGTGTGGAGACACAGGCGACGATGATTCGCAAGGGCCGCCCAAACCCGGCCGGAGCTTTAAACGGGGAACACCGGCCACCCACCCGCGGCAGTAACTCTGCCCGGGCCTCTCCAGGTGCAAGAGCTGCGATCGCCGCAGCCCCCCCTCGACGGAGGCGATTTTGCCCGCAAGACCCAAAATGACACATCCAATCTTCCAGCCAGATGATGCCGGTTCATCCTGCTTCAATCTGCTTTTTGAGACAGCACAGTCAAGTAGGCTGTTTGATGTTTAATAAGTCTATTCTCTTGCAGTGTGGGCGTTCCGGGAAGGAAATAATGTGCGATCTGTCCTGACCCACCTGTCGTATTTCCACGACAGCCTTGATCGCCTACCAACCCAAGATTTGCGGATCCTATGGCTTATCAAGTTCGGTGATTGCCCGCCGCCTGCAATTGGGCGACTTCTTTTGCTGGATGCCCTGACCAAAGTATGCCGCGACGAAGGTATTATTACCGAATATTTATCGCGGGATGAAGGCGCAACGCCGGAGGAACTAAAAGCAGCGCTTGGCTTAAGCTCACAAGACATCGAAAAAACTCTCAAGAAATTGTGCGGAAACGGGCTGGAGTTTGAACAGATTTTGGACGGGGTAGGCCTGGTTCGCTACCGGTGGCGTCGACCCAAATAATACTATTGTCCTGGGTTGTTTGACACACCGCACAGGTTTTTGCGGTGTAACCAGATATCCTAATCAAAAATGATCAAAGAGTAAAAATCTCAGCTGATTCGCTATGTCTGACTGAACAATTTAACATTTGCAGCCGAGAAAATAAACGCCCACTGGCGGATTAGCGGATTAGCGGGTTTGCGGTAGTCGGCCGCAGGCTTGAATCTACAACTCGCTGCAGGTCGAGATAGAGTGTGCCTGACAAAACGAAGCAAGTTCTCAGGCTCCTTACCCGAAATAGAGCCACCAAGCGTTCCTTTGCCCGCGCCCTGTTGCCCCGCATCCCATCCCCGCCATCCAGCGTCTGCGGGTCTTTGCTCTATGTCTATGTATCCGTACATCTCTGCGCCTGCGCCTCTGCACGTCCGCCCATCTGTGCGTCCACAGGTCTAACCCATTAGGTTTTCATGCCACGCGCAGGCGGTTGACGGCCTCACACTCAAATAGTCGCTAAAACCATTCCTCATCGACAAATAAGACTGGACTGCCGCGCCAAAGGACGCGGTACTGGCTCCAACTAAACCACAAGCGATGATGAAAAAAAAGGAGACCTACAATGGATGTAATTACAGACAATGCCGTCCCGCCGCACGACCGGGACGAGCTGAAACGCTCATGGCAAGAACATCATAAAATAGCCGCTCCCAAAGGGCTCAGCACAAAAACGCTGTCGCTTGATGATGCCTATAGAGCCCAAGCCAAGCAACACGGCGGCCTGACCGTAGATGCGACAGAACAACTTTTTAAAATAGCTAAGGCGTATGCCGTCCGAGAGCAACAGGACAAAACCGCTCAGCCCATAGGACCTGGAACGCGCTTGGTCCGCAATTGGCACAGTCAAGCTTATGTAGTTGATATCCTCGATAAAGGTTACCTCTGGCAAGGTCAGCTATACGGATCGCTGTCTGAGATCGCTCGGACGATCACCGGTACGCGCTGGTCCGGTCCCCGTTTCTTTGGCGTGAAAGCTTAGCGCGTGGCACACCGTCTTAAAGCCGCGGTCTATACTCGTAAATCCACCGAGCATGGCCTCGATCAGGAATTCAATAGTCTAGTCGCCCAGCGTGAAGCCGGAGAAGCTTACGTTCAGAGTCAGCGATCCGAAGGCTGGGTGTTGGTTGAACAAGCTTATGATGATGGAGGCTTGTCGGGCGCCACCATGGAGCGCCCAGCTCTCCAGCGGCTGTTAACGGATGTCGACGCCGGGCGGGTTGATGTCATCGTTGTCTACAAGGTTGACCGCCTAACGCGTTCGCTGCCGGATTTTGCACTCATCATCAAAAGGCTTGATGTGGCTAGTGCTTCCTTTGTCAGTGTTACCCAGCAATTTAACACCTCCAGCAGCATGGGGCGTTTGACGCTCAATGTTCTTTTGTCCTTCGCGCAGTTCGAACGAGAAGTCACAGCAGAGCGTATCCGGGATAAAGTCGCGGCCTCAAAGAAAAAAGGTATATGGATGGGCGGCGTGGTGCCGTTCGGTTATAAAAATGTTGATAAAAAACTGATCATTGACCCGCAGGAGGCCAAGGCTGTCAAAGCGATATATGCTGAATATGAAAAAGTCCAAAACGTCCATGACCTTCGAGACCAGATCGCTGCCCTTGGGTTTCGCACGAGAGGTCATAGCGATGAACAGCTGACAGGATGTTTTAGCTGTAGCACTCTCCTGTATATTCTAAAAAAACCCATCTATATCGGCGAGATGCTTCACAAAGGGGATTCCTACTGCGGCTGCCACGATGCTATCATTGATGGGTGTCTTTGGGATCAGGTCCAGGCCAAACTCGAGCAGAATAGAGTAGGGCGTAGGCTTCAAAAGAACTTTGCCAACCCAAGCCTGCTCGCGGGACTGCTGAAAACAGCTTCCGGTAAGCGGCTCACCCCTTCGCACACCAACAAAAAAGGGCGGCGGTATCGCTATTATATCACTAAATCCGCGGATCGGTCACAAGCGGTTGAGAGATTTCCTGCGGGTCCGCTCGAAAATGCAGCCCGCCACCTGCTTATCGACTGGTTGCAAAAGGGTGTTTCGCCTTCCAAGCCCCTCTATCGCGGCGCCGGCAAGGCGGCAGGCGATCGAACAGGTTTGACAATAAGGCTGGGCTTCATTGGATCCCTGGAATCAGGTTCACCCCACGAGCAGAAGGCGGCTGTTCAATCTTTGGTCAACCAGGTGATTCTGGATGAAACGGACCTGATCGTTAGTGTACGGGCCGGTAGTGTTCGCGGCCTGCTGTCGGGTGCGGGGCAGAACGATAAGCTCTCAGACATAATTGAACTGACCGGGTCGATAACCCGACATCCACAGTTGAATGATAGGAAATGTTTTTCCGCCGGAGCGATGCAAAAACGGTCGCAACCGGACGACAGGCTGATCAACTTCATAGCCAGAGCCCACCTCTGGTCTAACGACTTGCGGTCTGGCCAATTTAAAACCATCACAGAACTTGCCGCATATCACGGTGTCGATAAAGCTGATTTTGGCAAACAAGTTCGGCTCGTCTATCTGGCCCCTGATATTATCTCCGCGATCGTTTAAGGCCGCAACCCAGCCTTGCTCACAGCTAACTTTTTGCGACGTTTATCGGACCTGCCTGCAGATTGGGGCGAACAGCGCAAACTGCTAGGATTTTGCTAAATTCAGCAGAATCCTTTGCACTATCGGCCTATCTAAATTCGTTTCGGAAGATGTTCGCGCAGTGTATTCTCTATCAGCGTCGGCCAAAGCTGCACCAGGGTCCACGCCGGGTCGTTTTTCTTTCATGATGCTATGCAAAAATTTAAACGTTAGGTGCACCCAAAACGCCTTCAGCGGAACGCCGCGCATGGCCCGGGGTTGCTTTGCCATCATGTCATGGGTTTCTTGGGATGTGCTGATTGTTTGACCTTAATATTTAAAGTCAATATGACGGTTGAGGCGGAGAGTATTAGAATAGCTTGTCAATCTAGTGGAAATTAGAATAATTTTTCACTATAACCGAGTTCAATTGCTGTAACGTCGACAATTCAAATAGTCAGAGATGTTTCATGAGCCTCATTATCGCCTATCTTGGTATCATGTCAGTGCTTATCATTGCACTGAATGCTCGGTATTTCGGCGAACTGTTGGGAATTATGGACGATCCCAAGAACGAAAGCCACAAAAGCCACACCATACCAACACCCCTTCTTGGCGCAATAATGATAGGTGCTTTGGCGGTATTCATACTTTTGAACCAATATTTCTTTGATGCCAGCTCCCGAATGGTGGGCATTAGTATCTGCACGATTTTGGCAGGTGTGCTCGGACTTGTGGATGATAAGTTACAGCTTAGCTGGCAGGTGCGCCTGCTCGCCATTGCCGCCATTTCAACGCTTCTGGTTCTTTGGGTGCCGGAGCTTCGTCTTGATGACCTTATGTGGTCTTTTGGTTATACTACTGAATTGGGCCCAGTGTTTGGCGGCATGTTTACCATTATTTGCCTGATGACACTTATCATCTCCTTTAACATGATGGACGGCTTCAACGGTGGTGTCATTGGCATGAGCTTGATCTTGTTTATTGTCATGGCGCTTGTGGCAACCAACCCGCACCGGCAGGCAATTTGCCTGTTTCTAGCGTCGGCACTGGGCATCATGTTTGTTTTCAACATGAAGGGTGAATTTTTCCTCGGCGACGGCGGGGCATACGCTCTGGGCCTGCTTGTCGGTTCTGTTGCCATTTTAACCTACAATGTTGGGGCAAGTGTCACTGTTTATGCCGACACAATATTTGTATGGCTTGCGCTTCCTACTCTTGACTGCTTGCGCGTGGTTATCTCCAGGAAAATCACTAAAGCCAACCCGTTTTACGCAGGGCGCGACCATCTCCACCATATGCTGATGGCGGCCAGCGGCCCCAAGCGAACGTTGTTGGCGTTCAGCATCGTCATCGCAACATTTTCCGCGCTTACCATTGTTTCGGGACGTTATACGTATTTGGTCTTTTTTGCAGAAGTATTGGTGCTTGCCCTTTTGGCGGTCGGCGCACGAAAATATAAGCGTGATAGAGTTTCAGCTTAGTGCATTGCAGCTGTACACCTTTGTGTGCATCAACGTAAATTTCTCTAATTTAACGATCGCGGCTTTTATAGAGGATAGCCATAATGCTGTTTGGTGTGCCCCATAATCATTTAGCCGATGCAATAGTGACATCCAGCAGTCACCGTACCATCTTGATATTGCGCCAACCGTTGTAGGGAGAGAGCTACAATGCACTTACCGACAGAGGCTGATATATGCGCCGCACGTGAAAACCTTGAGGATATCACTGTGCGTACGCCCTTGGTGCCGTTTTTCGGGCGTGTGGACAAACACGCTGAAAATACGCCCCAAATTTATCTGAAGTTGGAAAATATTCAGCGTTTTGGTTCGTTCAAACTGCGCGCAGCGGCCAATGCGATCAAATCGATGCCAGCAAGCAAGTTGGAACACGGCGTGGTAACCGCCAGCGCTGGCAATTTTGGTCAGGGCCTATGTGCTGCAGCAAACCTGCTGAATGTTAAGTGCACCGTTATCGCGCCCGACACCGCCGCCCGCATAAAGGTCGAGGCCATGCGCGCGCTGGGCGCACACATCATTGAAACAACTTTCCCAGCCTGGTGGCGCGTGTTGGAAACCCGAGAATCGGGAGTTGAAGGACAGTTTATCCACCCGGTATGCGAACAGGCAGTAATGGCAGGTAACGCCACCTTAGGTGCCGAAATTATGGAAGACCTACCTGACGCTGACATTATTACAGTGCCGGTTGGCGGCGGTGGGCTGGCGTGCGGCATCGGCGCTGCGGTTCGGGCCGCAGGCAGCAAAGCACAGTTGATAGCCGCAGAGTCTGAAACCTCTATGCCCGTTGCCGGCGCGCTGAAACACGGCAAACCAGTTGAAGTGAACCACACCATCAGCTTCATAGACGGCATGGGCGGCAAAATTGTGCTGGACGCCATGTGGCCATTGCTGAAAGACGTGCTAAGCGGCGCAGTGAGCAGCACGCACGAGCAAATCGCAGATGCAATCAGGCAAATGGCAACCCACCATAGGGTAATCGCAGAGGGGGCTGGTGCGGCGTCACTGGCCGCGGCATTGCATCTAAAGCCTAACCAGCTCGATCAGGCCCAAAAAATCGTTTGTGTGATCTCGGGCGGCAACATCGATACCGCCGTGCTGAAAACAATCATGGATGGGCGCACACCGACTTAGGCTGCGGCCATACCTGATCGAGGCCTATTTCCGGTCGAACCTAAGTTTACTTCCCATCGAATACACAAAGCACGTCGGACGACGCCTCGCCCGCATCAACCCACCCAGCAACAATGGCGCGGTAAAGTACCCAATCTGATGCGGTGACGCCGATTGGGCGCTTGTCCAGCGTTCCGGTAAATGTAAGAAAATAGCGTACTCTGCTGTCCGCTCTTGAAATCATGCTAACAACAGCCCGGGTTTGCAGGTTCACCCGTTCGCGTTGCGCCAAGATAATGGCGTTTTTGGTTTCTGCGGCTTTGGCTTCAGCATCCGCAATCACCGAAGCTTTACCCCGGCCAACTTGTGCCTCAAACCACTCGGTTACTTTGAACGCGTCTTTCACTGACAACTGCTTTGCATTGAAGTTTGCCTTGGTTTTTCAGATCAGGTTAAAAATGATGGTTGGTACTGGGCTCGAACCAGCGATCTCGTCGATGTCAACTTTGGTGAAAGCGACCAAACTTGCTAAATTCTTAACCTATCACTCATCTAAACACCAAGAATAAAGGGTGATACATTACCATCGCCTAATCCAGCCATCTCAATTTCTCTAGCGGATAGCCCAAATACCATTTGGTGCGCTCCATAATCATTCGGGTTTTAATGCTTTTTACACCCAACGCCGGGTCGCCGCTAAGCTGATCGCACAGGGTGTTGAGGGCCTGCACATTAGGGCAACAGGTGAAGCTGATGTAATCGGTGCCGTCGTTCAGGCGCAGGCAATCCATAAATTCGGGGATGTCATTAACCGCGACCTCGAAAGCCTTCCGGTGCACGGCGCTGTTGCTTTCCAGTGTAACCTCCACATACGCCAGCACATGCTCGCAGATACGGTCTAGGTCCATCTCAGTGTGGAAATTGAAATAATACCCAGCTTCGCGCAGGGCTTTGGTGCGCTGAAAGCAGGCGCTTGGCGAAAGGCCCACCTGTTCAGCCAGTTCCTGGTTTGAAATATCCGCATGCAAATGTACGGTTGCCAAAATCTTTTTGTTGATCGCATCCAGCTTAATTGTAGGGTTCTCAGCCATGGGCACCTTCTCGTTGAGTTGCAAAATATCTTACGGTTTATGGCGCCCAGTTCAAAAGCCTATTTTGCGGCGGGTGTGGCAAGGTGGCGTAATTAATCAGGGAAGGGCACAGGTGATGACCGACAACAGTGAGTTTTCAGCGGCACCAATAACCGATGACCAGCTTGTTGCCTGGCCGCGGGTTGCCGCTATCGCGATCATGGTTGCCTTTGCATTGCCTGTCTTTGTCGCCGGGCTTGAGATGTACAGCAAGCTTACCTTCATGGACACAATGATCGCGCTGATCATCGGCTCAGCTATCCTCACCGTTATCGGTGCCACGATGGGCTCCATCGGGGCGCGCACGCGGCTCAGTTCCTACCTTTTGGTGCGCATTGCCTTTGGCGACAGGGGCGCCGCTGTGGTCAATCTGGCCTTTGCGGTGTCGCTTGTCGGTTGGTTCGGCGTTAACATCGATTTGTTTTCCGGTGCTGCGGTGCGCTTAGCGGCTGATGTGTTCGGCGCAACCGTGCCCGCTTGGCCCATTGAAATCGGCGCAGGCATCCTCATGACAGTCACCACCATTTTCGGTTTCCGGGCCATTAATGTACTGGCATCACTGTTGGCGCCGGTATTGGCTGTAGTTACCGCCATGCTTTTGTACGGAACGTTCGAGAACAACAGCATCGCAGACTTGATGGCGATCGAGAAGGTTGCCACCCTCACCATCAGCGACGGCGTGTCAGCTGTTGTTGGCGGCATTATCATCGGCGCGATTATACTCCCAGACATCACCCGCTTTATTCGCCACTGGAAAGGTGCCATTCAGGTTGCCTTCTGGGCCTATATGGTGGTGGAGCTTGTGGTGTTTGCGGTTGCAGGCATGGCCGGTGCGGCATCCGGTAAAACCGAAGTGCTCGACGTTATGCTGCATTTCGGCCTTGGCCTCGGTGCATTTGTGATCGTTATCGCTGGTAGCTGGGTGCTGAACTCGCTGAACTTATACAGCACCGTGCTCAGCGTTGAGGCAACTTTCCCGAAACTGAAGGGTACTCTGGTTACTGCGCTGTTGGGCGCAGCCGGAGTTGGTGCGGCCTTCCTGAATATTCTGGATAGTTTTCTGGCGTTTCTGTCATTCCTTGCAGTTATTTTTGTGCCCGTAGCCGGGGTTATCATCACTGACTATCTGCTCATTAGCCGCGACGCCTACTGCGCTGAAACGCTGGATAATAATCAGATGCTTTCTTCAAAGGCGTTCGCCGCGTGGGCCGTGGGCGCTGCGGTCGCTGCCCTGATCAACGAAGGTTTGATCGGCTCGGTGCTGGGTGTTGGAGTGCTGGACTCGGTTGTGATTTCAGCCCTTTTGTACGGCGCGCTGTCGTGGAAAAGCCGCGCTTCCGGCGAAATGCCAACCAACCAGGTTAAGGATTAATCTATGCGCATCGGAATTGACGTCGGCGGCACCCACACAGACGCCGTTTTGCTGGCTAACAACGAGGTTGTCGCGTCAACCAAGGCGCTCACCACCGCCGACGTGCTAACCGGTATCACCAACGCGCTTGATACTATCCTCAAGGAAACCGGTGTTAGCGAAGACCAAATCGAAGCCATGATGATCGGCACCACCCAGTTCACCAATGCGGTGGTTGAGCGGCGCGAGCTTTCTACCGTTGCGGCGGTGCGCATCGGCCTACCGTCAGGTGCGGGCTTGCCGCCGATGGTTGATTGGCCCGATGATATCGCCGAGGCGCTTGGTCGCCACACCTATATGCTGACCGGTGGCATGCTCTATGATGGCTGGCCCATGGCCCCGCTCGATGACGGCGAAATTGATGCCATGATCGCTGACCTTGTGAAGCTGGGCATTACCAATGTGGCGATCTCCAGTGTGTTTTCGCCCATGAACGCCGACCCGGAAGAGTATGTCGCTGCAAAAGTGCGTGCCGCCATTCCGGAGGTTCGCATCACCCTGTCACACGCCATGGGTCGCCTTGGTTTGATGGAGCGGGAAAGTGCAGCGCTGCTGAACACCGCTTTGCTTGCCTTTGCAGACCGGGTTGTTGATGCCTTTGATGACGCCATGACTACCCGCGGCCTAAAATGCCCGATGTTTGTCAGCCAAAATGATGGCACCCTGATGAACTCGTCGTTTGTTAAGCAGTTCCCGGCTCTTACCTTTGCATCAGGGCCAACCAATTCATTGCGCGGTGCGTGCAAACTCACCGGGCTAAGCGACGCCATCGTTGTGGATATCGGCGGAACAACTTCTGACGTCGGGGTGCTTGAGGGCGGTTTTCCGCGTGAAAGCAATGTGGTTATTTCAGTTGGCGGTGTGCGCACCAACTTCCGCATGCCGGACATTATGGCCGTTGGCCTTGGTGGTGGCAGCCTAGTGTCCGCAGACGGCAAAACCATTGGTCCGCAGTCGGTTGGCCACAGGTTGGTGACCGAAGGGCTGGTGTTCGGCGGCAATACGCTCACGGCAACTGACCTTATCGTTGGATCCGGCGCGGTTGATATCGGCGATAAATCTGGCCTGAGTGCGGTAAGCACCGAGACCATTGCAAACGGCATTGCCACCATTCACCAGATGTTGGACCGCGCCATTGACATGATGAAACCAAACAGCGACCCGGTGCCTATCATTTTGGTCGGCGGCGGTGCGGTGCTGGTCACCGGCAACCTCAAGGCCGCGAGCGTATTGCACCGGCCTGAAAACGCCGGGGTTGCCAATGCCATCGGTGCGGCTATTGCCCAAATCGGCGGCGAAAGCGAACGGTTGGTTTCCTACAGCACGCTGCCGCGCGACCAGGCCATTAAAGCGGTGACCGACGAGGCGATCGGCCGCGCGGTTGAGGCTGGCGCTGACGCCAGCACCGTGCGTGTCGCGGAAATTGATGAAACCGCCATTCCCTATATGGACGAAGGCAATACCCGGGTGCGGGTGAAGGTTATCGGCGACATTGCAGTGCTGGGCGCTGGGGCTGCTTCGGCGACGTCCTTGGATATCGCCTCAGTGCAGGAGCAAAGCTGATGCAAATTAAAGTAGAAGATTTGGACGACCTGTCATTGGGCGCAGTGTTTTTGGCCACGGGCGGCGGCGGCGACCCATACGTGCCGCAACTCTTGACCGCTGAGGCGCTGAAGAAATACGGGCCGGTTGACCTTATTGCGCCTGATGATCTGGCGGATGATGCCCATGTGGTTTCCATCGGCGGCGTCGGCGCACCCACGGTTAGCCTTGAGATGTTGCCATCGCTGGGCGAGGCGGTAAAAACGTTAGAGGCTTACGAGGATCATGTTGGCCGCAAGGTGGACGCAGTGGTGTCGTTTGAAATTGGCGGCGGTAACTCGCTGATACCACTTATGGCGGCTGCTGGTCGCGGCATTCCGGTCGTGGACGGTGACGGTATGGGCCGGGCGCTGCCCGAGGCGCAGATGATGACCTATGCCATTGCTGGCGTGTGCCCCACGCCCGCGATCGCCTACGACTATGCCGGAAATATCACCACTTTCACCACCAAAGACACCGCCACCTATGAGCGCCATATCCGCGCCTTGTCTATGGTGTCTGGCGGTATGCTAACCACGGCTGAGCACCCCATGACGGGCGCGCAGCTGAAACCGGCGATCATTCCCGGCACGGTTAGTTTTTCGGTGGCGCTTGGGAAATGCTTGCGCGAAAACCGGGGCAGGGCAGACCAGATGCTGCCTGCGTTGCAAAAGTTGTTTGCGGCCTCTGTATACGGCGAGTGCCGCATGCTGTTCGCCGGTAAAATTAGCGACAAAGCAACCCGGATCATTGGTGGTTATGATATCGGTGAAGCAACCTTAACGCCGTTCGGCGGCGAGGGCTCTTCGCTGGTGATCAACATTAAAAACGAATATCTCGTCGCGAAACTGGACGGCAAGGTGGCGGCCAGCGTGCCAGACCTGATCGTAATTGTGGACTATGAAAGCGGCACGCCGATAAACGCTGAGCGCTTGCGTTACGGCCAGCGGGTGGCGGTATTCGCCGTTGGATGCCCCGACTTTTTCCGCACCCCCCACGCGCTGAAAGCAGTTGAGCCACGCGCATTCGGTTTTGACATGGACTTTGTACCGCTGGAAGAGATCACCGTGTAATCGCCGCAGACTTCTGCTAATAGAATTGGATGCAGATATCCAACATACAAGCGCGCAGGCTGTGGCTCTCGGGGCATGGGTTGGCGAATGCGCCAACGGGCAAGCTCTTGGGGCCGCTGGATGTGATGGAGATCATCAGGTCGTTGGGGTTTGTGCAGCTTGATACCATCCAGAATGTTACGCGGGCGCACCATCACATTTTGTGGAGCCGGAACCAGCATTACCGCGAGCCTATGCTGGACCAATTGCTGGGCGAAGAACGCTCTATTTTCGAGCATTTTACCCATGATGCGTCGGTGTTGCCTGCTGAGTATTACCCCTACTGGCAGCGACAGTTTGCCCGCATGGACAAGCAAGTGCGCAGTTCCAAATGGTATGGGTCCGGTCTTAAGAAGGCTGACTTGCAGGCGATAAAAGCCCGCATTGCCGATGAAGGCCCGCTGAGTACCCGCGATTTTGATACCAAAGTTAAGGGCAAAAAAGAAATGTGGTCACGGCCACCGCACAAAAAGGCGCTGGATGCCATGTGGTATAGCGGCGAGCTTGCCACTTCGCACCGCGAAAGCTTTATCAAATATTATGACCTGCCAGAGCGAGTAATTGCGCCCGAGCACCGGG
>JAJFIU010000040.1 GCA_021774695.1 Alphaproteobacteria bacterium
CAACCGCCGCCGCCCCAGGTAATGTAATCCAGCTGATCGCCTTCCGACACCTCAATACCGTCACACTTGGCTGGCAAATTCTCGACCGTGCCATCCGCTCTTCTCAAAACCTTATTCGACCTTAAGCCCGGTTTGCCACCATTCACGCCCCAGGGACAGATAAACCAGCGATCATCATGAATTGATATCGTGCCAACATTCAGGAATTCATATGTCATCAGGATGCCATTGCCACCCCGATAAAATCCCGCACCGCCACTGTCCTCAATGGACGTATAATTGGTGATGCGCATCGGATAATATCGCTCCAGGAATTCATTGGGTACGTTGGTAAAGCCAGGCCAAAGTGAATGACCATCCGGGCCGTCGCCAAACGGACGCCCGGGAATGCCGCCAAAACCAATCTGAAACAACTGGAACCATTCGCCTGTTTTCGCGTCAGTTCCGGAAAACATAAGGTGAGGGCTTGAAGAAAACCCTGCCGCACTCAAAAATTCCGGCTGCCGTTTACCAAGTAACGCACCCAAAAGATCAAAGATACGCCCAAGCGCATGGGTGCGGCACGACAGAGCGGCGGGGAACTTGGGTTTTAATAGCGACCCTTCCGGAATACGCACATCAACCAAGTCGTAAAAGCCATCATTGAACAAAATTTGGGGGTCAAAAACCATGATCATATAGATGCCGAAAAACATCTTGAGCATATTTTCATTCAGATAGAAATTTATAGATCCCGAGGCTTGCGGGTCTGTCCCGTCAAAATCCAGGATGACCTTCTCGCCTTCTCGCCACATGGTACATTTGAGTTTGTAAGGTCCAAACCCTCGGCCATCATCACAAACATAATCTTCAAAGCTAACCTTCTCTTCACCTATTGCCGTGCCAAACAACTGGGCCATTGCACGCTTGTTTCGGGAAAGAAGGCTGTCAGTTGCGCCAACATATTCATCTTCACCAAAGCGGTCACAAATTTCGAGAATACGTTTTTCTGCTACGCGGCAACTTGCTATAATTGCATGAAGATCAGCCCTGCACCATTCGGGCATCCTCACCTGATGCATAACCAGATTTAACAAATCTTCCTGAAGCACATCGTTCCGATAAAGTTTAACCGGGGGAATTCTAATGCCTTCCTCAAAGATACTCGAAGCATCTGTCGGCATGCTTCCCGGTACTTTTCCGCCAATATCAGTTTGGTGTCCAAACATGCTTGACCATGAAATAAGCCGCCCGTTCTTGAAAATAGGCCGAATAATAAGCCAATCATTATTGTGGCTAACTGCGCCTTCACATGTATATGGATCAGACAACCAAAAGACATCGCCTTCTTCAATGGTCCCGTCGTAAGACCGCAGAAATCCGTCGATAAAGCTCCCGAACTGACCAACGATCATTTTTCCCTGACGCTCAGCTATCAGTGGAAAAGCGTCGCCTTGTTCGCGAATACCCGGGCTCATTGCCGTTCTGGAAAGTGTAGCATCCATCTCATCACGAGCATTTCTGAGCGCATTTTCGATGATGTCCAATGTAATGGTGTCGACAGCAACCGTTTTGAAGGGTGCATTATTTTTCTGAATGATTTTCGCTGACATGTGCGCCCCCTATACTTTTGGGTTAATAATAATGTTGCCGTAGGCGTCTACAACACCTACGTGATCTGGCAGAATAACTGCCGTAGAATCCATTTCTGTAATCACGCACGGTCCGGGGATTTGATCCCCTGCCTCTAGAGCAGCACGGGCATAAATAGAGGCGGGCCATTCCTGACCCTGCACCCACATGGTATGATCTCGCAACTTGGCCTGAACTGGATCGCCATCCCCGCCAGAAAGTTTTGCAGAAGGCATCTTTGCTCCCTGACCGATAGCGACAGCTCGCAAATTTACAATCTCCTGTTCCACATCAAGGTTGAATGTAAAGAGCCGTTTATGCTCATCATTGAAGGCAAATTTCAGGCTATCAATACCTGTCCCGGAGCGAAAATCTTCGATCTTAAGCGCCATATCGACCTCAAATCCCTGGCCTTTATAGCGCACACCTGCCTCAAATTGTGTGATCTGCTTGTCGCGAGGAACGCCCTCTTCTTCCAGTTCTTTGGTTACAACTTCTTCCATATCGTGCAGCCATTTGGCTACTTCTTCATCGCTGGTTTGGCTGATGTCACGGTTGAAAGAGCGTGCATGCTCATAGCGCATTTGGGTTGTTGCATCTCCGGCAGCACATAAAACCCCCGGGCTTACCGGAATAATTACCGGGTAACTGCCCATAAGCTGCCCAACAGCGTTTGAATGCAAAGACCCTGCACCACCAAATCCCATAAGAGCAAACTCCCGCGGGTCATACCCTTGCTGAACAGAAACCAGACGCAAGGCCCCATACATATTTTCGTTCGCAATATCGATAATACCCTGTGCAGCCTGCTCAATTGAAACACCCAGAGCATCTGCTATTTTCTGGATTGCAGCGCGAGCGGCCTTCCGGTCAAGATGGAATGTACCACCCAACAGAGATTCTGGCAGATTTCCCAAAACCACATGAGCATCTGTTACTGTTGGCAATTCACCGCCTTTGGAATAGGCAACGGGGCCAGGCACAGCTCCAGCGCTTTCAGGGCCAACCCGTAGTGCCCCTGTTAGTTCAGGCACATGCGCGATAGAGCCACCACCAGCACCCACCGTTTTAACGTCCAGCGAAGATGCGCGAACTGTAAGGTGGCCAACTGTGGTTTCCCTACGCAGCAATGGCTCGCCGTCTTCAATCAGTGCAACATCAGTTGATGTGCCGCCAACATCAAGGGTAAGGATATTTTTAGTTTGCGTGTGTTCAGCAACCCAGAGCGCGCCAGTAACTCCGCCAGCAGGGCCCGACATCAGTAAGTTTACAGGCTTGATTTCTGCCTTTTCCGAGCCAACCAAACCACCATCTGAGCGCAATAAATTTATGCGCCCTACCATGCCCAGTTCCCGGAGCTTGCTGCGCAGGTTAGCAATATACGTAGCCATTACCGGCCGTACAAGTGAATTGGCCACGGCCGTTAAGGCGCGCTCATACTCTTGCATTTCCGGCAACACTTCATGACTTAAGGAAACCGGTATGCCGGGAAACAGCTCATGAGCAATTTCCTCAATTTGCTTCTCTTGCTCGCCGTTTATATAGGAGTTCATTAAACATACGGTGATCGCTTCAATATTCTGCGGCTTCAATTGCAGTAGGGATTTCCGCACCTGCTCTTCATCAACAGGGCTAACGATAGTACCGTTAGCGGCGATACGCCCACTAACCTCTACTGTGCATTCCAAAGCGGCCAGCGGCTCAGGTTTTGGCCAGGTTATCCATGCAGCCAATCCGCCGGGGACAAAAGATCGCGCCACCTGCAAAGTCTGGCGGTATCCCTCAGTAACAACCAGGCCAACCTTGGCACCTTTGCCTTCAAGCACTGCATTTGTGGCCACAGTGGTGCCATGCAGAAATTGCTGGATTTCAGATGGTTTTATATTTGCCTGCTCGCAAATCCCGATCGTTCCGCTGATAACGGCAATTGAGGGGTCTTGCGGCGTACTTGGCACTTTATCTCGCCATGTTTGCCCTGATATTTCATTGATCAACAACAGGTCGGTAAACGTACCGCCCACATCAACTCCCAAACGGAATGACATTCAACTTCCTCTCATACACAGCGCCTTCCCAAGGCCCAGTATTATTTACCTATGGATGGGTCAACGCCACCCTCTAATCTTTAACTTTCACAAACACGTAACTTCAAAATTCGCTGAGACCCCACCTGCTTTGTCCGCTAGAGTCTCAGTCTGTGGCTCGTTCCGAGCGCCAACTTCAATAATTTCTATGCCCCAGACCATAATGAATGCTTTCTCAGCGATGCATAATTTCTGCCGTGACAGCGCTAGCTATTGCAAAATTCTTAATAATTGACCTTGCCACGTGTTACCAATTTTGTATACAATATCTGATAAATAGTCAAAATCCTTTTTTATGCAGGAGATCAATTTTGTTCGATTCAACTTCATTTGGGTCATTAAAAGGTTTACGTATGATTGAGCTCGGGCAATTAATTGCGGGGCCATTTTGCGGACAACTGATGGCTGACCACGGCGCGGAAGTTATCAAG
Source organism: Alphaproteobacteria bacterium (assembly GCA_021774695.1). GTDB lineage: Bacteria > Pseudomonadota > Alphaproteobacteria > Sphingomonadales > Kordiimonadaceae > Kordiimonas. The sequence goes on from JAJFIU010000040.1 coordinate 4,127, forward strand.
GTTGAAGCCCCTGACAGAGAAGACCCTATGCGTAAATGGGGACAAAGTGCGCCTCTATGGTGGCCTGTTGTCTCTCGCAATAAAAAGTGCGTCACGTTGAACCTTCGCGTTAAAAAAGGCCAGGAGCTTTTGAAAGACCTCGTACGTGAAAGTGATTTCCTTCTGGAAAATTTCCGCCCGGGTACCATGGAGAAATGGGGTCTTGGATATGAAGAACTGAAAAAAATAAACCCAGGTCTTATCATGATCCGGGTATCTGGTTATGGCCAGACAGGGCCTGAAGCCAAGAAGGCCGGGTATGGTTCTATCGGTGAAGCTATGGGTGGCATGCGCAATCTGGCCGGAGACCCTTCCACCCCTCCAAGCAGAATAGGCCTTTCCATTGGGGATAGTCTGGCGGCAACATTTGCAACATTGGGGGCGCTGCTTGCTCTAAGACACAGAGAAGAAACTGGTGAAGGCCAGGTGGTGGACAGTGCAATTTACGAGAGTGTTCTTGCCATGATGGAGTCCGTTGTCCCTGAATATACGCAAACAGGATTTATTCGGGAAAGAACAGGATCAATACTCCCGAACGTTGCACCGTCAAATGCTTATCCAACGCTGGACGGTGACATCCTGATCGGAGCCAACCAGGACAGTGTCTTTGGCCGCCTGTGTGTTGCAATGGACCGCCCGGAACTGGCAACAGACCCCCGTTATATCGACCATCAGGCGCGCGGTGAAAACCAGGTGAAGCTTGATGGTCTTATTGCAAAATGGACTAGCGACAAAACAACAGCGTCAGTGAACGCTCTCATGACTGGACACGGGGTGCCTGCTGGAAAAATATTCAAAGCCCCCGACATGCTTGAAGACCCTCAATATTTGGCGCGCGATTCCATTGTGAAAGTCCACCACCCTGACTACGAAAATTTATATATGCAAAATGTGTCTCCAAAACTGTCCGCATCACCGGGAGAAATCCGCTGGGCTGGTTCTACAGAAATGGGCAGTCACAATAGCGAGATTTACAAAGGTATGCTTAAAATGACCGAGGACGAAATGCGGTCACTAAAAGAGCAGGGAATCATCTAACAATTCGCAGCTTCTTCAGTGGTCCTCTGGCCGGTTCTTCCTACCTTAGATAGAGGCCGTTTTTTCGAACCTCGACGCGCCATGTGTTACCGCGTTTCCTGTATGTAGCCATTGGTTTCTCCTATCAATCTATGGCGTAAATTTGGCGCACTGACACTAAAATTACGTGATTAGACCTGATAGAATCAACTATTCTACAGTGCTTGAAAAATATAGTTAAATATTTGAAACCAAGCGATTTAACATAAAATAAATGGCTTTACTCTCGATCCCCAAACAGCCGACCGGAGGCACCATATTCCTCAGACAGGTTTGTTTACCGATTCAATTCGCGCGCATGGCGGGTGTGCTGGAAACGCTGCGACTTTAGCCACATTAGCTGCTGAAGCCTTTAAATAAGGCCTTACTTTGAAAGTAGGTCCACTTTTGCTTTAGCTTCTTGGTTATCGGGTGCCAGTTCCAATAAGTGTAGATAAGCTTCCAAAGCTTCGCCCTTTTTTCCCATCAGTTCATACTGCTTAGCGAGGGGCCTCCATGCACTTGTGGATTTTGGGTAATTTTCGGCATTCAACTGAAAAAGCGCTAGTGCATTGTCATTCATTTTTTGACTGCGGGCATAAGTAGCAGCAAAAAACACTTCCCGCCCACCGGGTAGGAATGTCGCGCCAGCCCGTTCAGAGAAGGCTATGTAATGGTCTTTTATGAGCGACGGATTTCCCGCAACCAATTTAGTATCAGGCGGCGTAAAGCCAGAAAACGAATGCCGCAAACCCTCATGACTGCTGATCAACACCACAGACCCGTGCGTTTCATCATCAAAGTGCTGTATTTTCGCTGAGAGCTTCTCGGTTTTCTTTTGTTGGATAAGATCAAAGAAGTCCGAATATAATTTCTTTTTCCTTGGTATGCGGTCATTGGGAATTGTGCCTGATGAACGTAGGCCCTTTAGCGCATCAGACATGTATAAACTACCAGCAAAAGATAGGCCTCCATCCGGCAATTCGGCAATTTTTTTGGTTATATCGCTGTCCGCAAACCATAAACTTGGATCAATCGCCACATAAGATTGGAAGAGGCGATCATTGGAAAGAAGATCACTGAGAGCAAAAAGCCCGCTGAGTGAGTGACCGATAACAGTCCGGTGGCCATTCGTGCGGTAGAGTTTTTCAATATGAGGAAAAAATTCTTCCCGCAGGAAATTCCTGTAGATTTCGCCGCCGCCAGAATCTGCTAGCCATTTTGCCTCTTCACCTTCCGGGCCTAGCGTTGAATGAACAGGAGTATAGTCCCGAATACGATTGTTGCTCGGGACACCAATAATTATAGATTCAGGTACCAAGCTGCCCCATCCATAATTAGCATTCATTGTTGTGTGAGCCACTCTGGTGAGCGGAGGAGTGCCATCCAGCACATAAATGACATTGTAACGCTCGGTCGGATTGCGACCATAGCCGTCTGGAAGGATCACGCGGTACTGCTGCGGGGCTTTTAAAATTTCTGATGGAAAAGAGAAGAGCTTTCCTACGATTATGTCACTCTCAAATTTCCGGTCGTCGTCTGCGTTTACACTGAACGCAAAGGCTGCAAATAGCGAAATCAGTCGAATAAATCTAAACATACTTCCCCCTATGTATTAGGGCCAACACGAAGGTGTATAGCAAATACAAAAGCGAGGATAAATGTGAAGGTCGGTATTAGCAATTCTATATTCATTGGCGCCTAAATGGGCTTGCGGGCAGCCCGGCTTTTACCTGCAATCAACGTTGCTTCTATTTTACAGCAGTTACAGGCCTGATTTCCGCCATAGGAGATTTCGGGAACCAGCTGTTAACCGAGCGCATCAAATGGCTTTCGCCCGAAATAATAACGTCCTCTGATGTGATCGCTGCCTGCACATCGGTGTCGCCCATCCACACCGCGACGAGTGCGTGAAAATCGGCAGTGATATATAAATCAACATCCTTGCCGGGGTCGTCGGTGCAAAGATCAACAATGGTCTCATCCACCACCAGCCACCAGCTGTCCAATTTATCCTGGTCGCGAAATTTCACGCGCAACACAGTTTCCCCGTCCGGTAATTCTGTAATATCCAGAGTGCGGTGAAAATCCCACATGAAGGCACCGACATCAAAATCTTCCTCGCAAATTTGGCGTCTGGCCCATCGCAGGCCCCATGTGGCCATATGTTCGATGATCGGCGCGAGCTCCCGGCCGCAGCGCGTTAGTCGGTATTCCTTGGTTTTGTCGCGTGGGCTGGTTTTACGGATGATCAGCCCGTCCGCTTCCATCTTTTTCAGGCGTTTACTGAGGATGGTGGGCGAAACACGCGGCAGCGCACGCTGGAATTCGTTAAACCGGGTTGCGCCAAAATACAGCTCCCGCAAAATCAGTAAAATCCACTTATCGCCAATAATCCCGGCAGATTTTGACGCTGGACATAGGCTTCCGGTATTGTTCACAAACGCCCCCTCATCTGTAGTGTTTGGCCTGTTGCCTAAGCTGCGGTGTGGGCCACTACGCAATATGTAGTTACATGCTACGCTTTTCTATAGTGGCTTACTACACCCCGTGCAGTAGCCGTTATTTTCCAATGATTTATCCTGTCTGTATTAACACACAGGAGATGAAAATGTTAAATGCAAACCAAACAACCACTGTCACGAACCACCCTGCTTCAATCGGTATTGATGCGCCCGTTAGCATCCCCGTTAGTATTAAAGACCGCCAGGCACCGCTGCGCCGCATCTATACTAAAACGCCCAGCAAAGCCTGGATTATTGATACAGCACGTACCTCCTCTGCGGCAGTACCCGCAACCCAGCCGCTGTATGGCAGCGTGGAATTTGAAACCTCTGAGCCTGTCACTTTACCCATTGGTGTGCACAAGGCTGTTGGCGGAAAAGGTGATTTCCCCAGTCCCGGCGAAGTATTGACCGCCGCCATCGCAAGCTGCCTTGATAGCGCCATCCGTATGATTGCCAACATCCAGGGCATCCCGCTAACCCATCTTGAGGTAAAGGCCAATGCCATGGTCGATGTGCGCGGTACGCTGCGGATGGGCCAGAATATTCCTGTTGGCTTTCAGGAAATTGATATCGAAGTTCAAATGACCGGCGCCGCCGGCGTGTCAGAAGCGCATTTGGATATGCTTTTGGCGGCTGGCGAACAAAGCTGCATTCTGCTGCAAACCCTGAAAAACCCGCCAAGCGTCACACTTGAGCGCAAGCACGCCTGAACCGGCATTTCAAACTGATAAAAGATAAACACTAACTGGAGACATAAAATGGACATTCAAACAAAAGAAAAATTTCTGAAAATCGCTCTGATTGCCTTTGGCGCAGTCTTTCTTATCGTGTACCCGCTGGGCATGGTATGGCCGTCAGGCTGGGTTTGGCACGGCGGCCAAGGCATGTATTATCTGCAAATGATCGCGGGCTTTTACGCAGTGCTCGGCCTGTTTCTGATCAAGGCAGCGAAAAACCCAGCTGAGAACCGCAGCCTGATATCTTTTACCGTGTGGTCCAGCCTTGTGCATGCAGGCATTATGGGCGTTCAGGCATTGGGCGACGCGCACGAGCATGGCCATTTGGTCGGCGATGTGCCTGCCCTGTTGCTGGTGGCGGTTGTTTTGGGGTTTTTGTCGCCTCGAAAAGCCGACTAAATCGCCCGAATTTCACGCGTGTAACAAGAAAAGGTCGATCCTATGGATCGACCTTTTTTCGCAGAATGAACAGCGTGCCTGTTCGCTCCCCAACATGTTTTCTCAGGTTAGGTGTCCGAAAGCCTTCGCGCAGGCTGCCACGGCTTCTTGCGCTTTTTGAGCTACAGCATCCGGTGTATCACCCGGACGGTACAGGTTGGAGCCCAGGCCGAAACCATCCGCGCCGGCCTGCGCAAATTCGCTCATGTTAGCGGGACCAACGCCGCCGACGGCATAGACGGGTATGCTCGCTGGCAGAACCGACTTCAATGCACCCAGCGTTGCAGCACCGCCCGCGCCGCCAGTATTGGCAGGGAACATTTTAAGCCTGTCCGCGCCCGCATCTATTGCTGCAAAGGCTTCAGTGGCGGTGGCAAATCCGGGTAACGCGACAAGCCCCGCCGCTTTGCTGCGGCGAATAACCTCGGGATTGCTATTAGGCGACACAATAAGTTGCCCACCTGCGGCTTTCACCCGGTCAACCTCGCTGGGCTGAAGCACGGTGCCAGCGCCGATGAGCGCGTCGTTGCCGAAGGCCTCAGCAAGCAACGCGATAGAGGAAAAAGCATCCGGTGAATTGAGCGGCACCTCGATTGCCCGAAAGCCGACATCCACCAAAACTTGCCCCACAGCGACGGCCTCATGGGGATGAATGCCCCGAAGAATTGCCACAAGTCGCCCGGCTCTCTGTTGA
>JAJFIU010000005.1 GCA_021774695.1 Alphaproteobacteria bacterium
GAAGACCGCGTATACCCTCACGGGCGGCTGGCGGCACATGCGCTTGGCTATGTCGACATTGACGGCAACGGGCTTGCTGGCGTGGAGCATTATTTCGAGGACCGCTTGTCAGAAGCTGGCCGGACCGGCGAACCGCTGGCGCTTGCGCTGGATATACGCGTTCAATATGCGTTGGCTGATGAGCTGGAAGCGGCTATGCGCGCTCATCAGGCCATCGGTGCCGCCGGTCTAGTGATGGACGTTCGAACCGGCGAAGTGCTGGCACTGGTATCAATGCCTGACTTTGATCCCAATAATGTTCGCGGCGTTGCTGATACGCAAAAATTCAACCGTGCCAGCAAGGGCGTGTATGAACTGGGGTCAACCTTTAAAACCTTTACCTTCGCCAATGCACTGGATGACGGTGTTGCCACCCTTGAAGATGGTTACGACGCCACCAAACCGCTTAAGATTTCGCGGTTTACGATCAACGATGACCATCCAAAAAAGCGCTATTTGAAACTGCCGGAAATTTTTGCTTTTTCTTCCAATATTGGTACGGCGCAATTGGCGCTGGATATTGGCGGCGAACGCCAGCAGGAATTTATGCAGTCACTAGGCCTGCTCACGGCTTCAGGCATCGAGCTGACGGAGGTTGGCGCGCCGATGTATCCTGAAAAGTGGCGCAAAGTATCAACCATGACGATTTCTTATGGCCACGGCATTGCAGTTAGCCCGTTGCAGCTCGCAACCGGCATTTCTGCAATCGTGAATGGTGGCACCTTAAATTCACCGACTCTGCTGAAGAACAGCAAGGCGTGGCAAGACGGTAAGCGGGTGATCTCGCCCGCAACCAGTCGGCAGATGCGCCAGTTGTTGAGGCTGGCAGTCACCAAGGGCACCGGCGGGCGGTCTGACGCGGTGGGTTACCGGGTCGGCGGCAAAACCGGCACAGCCGAAAAAGCGTCGGGCGGTGGCTACAGCCGAAAGTCGTTAATTTCTTCCTTCATGGGCGTTTATCCGATGGACGACCCACAATATGCCGTATTTGCACTGTTGGATGAGCCGAAAGGTACAAAAGAAACCCATGGGTTTGCTGGTGGTGGTTGGGTGGCGGCACCAGTGGTCAAGAATGTGATTTTGCGGACAGCGCCTTTGCTGGGTGTGTTGCCGCGCGAAGAAGACGAGGGGCTATACCAGCGGGTAGCCCTGATGATTGAGGATGACTAGAAAGGCTTGCGAATGGCAACCACGTTGCTGCAGCTTTTGGGCGGAAAAGGCATGTTGAAGGACGTGGCTGTCACTGGCTTGACCGTCGACAGCCGCAATGTCTCCTCTGGTGATCTATTTGTCGCACTTCCTGGTACTAATTTTGATGGACGGCATTATATTTCGCAGGCAGTAAGCAAGGGTGCTTCCGCAGTATTAACAACGCCCGGATCGGTGGTCTCGCTGGAAGGCATGCCGCCAGTTATTGAAGATGTTAACCCCAGAAAACTATATGCGCAGATGGCGGCTCGGTTTTGTGGTCCTCAGCCAACCACGCAAGTTGCAGTAACCGGGACTAACGGAAAAACGTCGGTTGCAGAGTTTACGCGTCAGATTTGGCAGCGTTTGGGTACAGCAGCAGCTAGTGTGGGAACATTGGGCGTAAGTTCAGACCATTTGACACTGGAAGGCGGGCTAACCACGCCGGATCCGATGGCGTTATACAGTATTTTCAATAAGTTATATGCTGCAGGCGTCAACAATATCGCCGTTGAAGCTTCAAGCCATGGGCTTGACCAAAACCGGTTGGACGGCATGCATATTTCTGCTGCCGCTTTTACCAATCTGACCAGAGACCATCTGGATTACCACAAAAACGAGCAGGCATATTTTTACGCCAAGGCGCGGTTGTTTGGCACATTACTGGCGCCGGGTGCGGCAGCGGTGATCAATATTGATGACCCTTGGGGCAAAATTTTGGATGACATTACCTGGGGCAGGTCGCTTGCTAGATTGACGTACGGCCATTCTGAAAAAGCCCACCTGAGAATTGTGCATCACAATGTTACGCCAGCTGGGCAGGAAATATCGGTGTCCTATCAAGGGAAAACCTACGACCTTGCCCTGCCACTGATCGGTGAGTTTCAGGCCATGAATGCATTGGCTGCGGCTGGTCTGGTTATTGTAACCGGGGCAGAAGCTGCTGACGTATTGCCAGCCCTTGAATATTTGCAGGGTGTGCCAGGCAGAATGGAGTTGATGGGCTCATTCCACGGCGCTGGCATTTATGTTGATTATGCTCACACGCCTGGCGGACTTGAGACTGTTTTATCAGCGGCCAAGGCGCACAAGCCCAACCAATTGCACGTGGTGTTTGGCTGCGGCGGTGACCGGGATGCGGGAAAACGCCCGCAAATGGGCAAAACTGCCGCTGATCTGGCGGATCGCATTTACATCACCGACGACAATCCGCGATCAGAAGCGCCAGCGGTTATTCGGGCGGAAATCCTCGCGGCGTGCCCACAAGCAATTGAAATAGGTGATCGTGCCACTGCAATTCAGGCCGCACTCGACGCAGCACGCGAAGGTGACATGGTTATCATCGCCGGCAAGGGCCATGAGACCGGCCAGACAATCGGTGATCAGGTTTTGGCTTTCTCGGATATTGAAGTCGTTCGAGCGCTTCTGAACGTGGAATGTGGGAACAAGTTAATGCGCCGCAAAGAAAAGGACCAATAGAATGTTTCATATGTTGGCCGAGCAGGGTGGTCTTTTTAACCTGTTTAATTATCTGACCTTCAGAACCGGCGGTGCAGTTTTAACATCAATGTCGATTTGCTTTCTTACAGGGCCAGCTATCATTAACTGGTTGAAAGCGAAGCAAAAAACAGGGCAGCCGATCAGAGATGATGGCCCGCAAAGCCATATTGTGGCCAAAGCAGGTACGCCGACGATGGGCGGGTTTATGATCTTGCTTGGTTTATTGGTCTCTACCCTTCTATGGGCTGACCTTGGAAATCCGTTTGTTTGGGCGGTGCTGGCGGTTACTCTTAGTTTCGGCACCATTGGGTTTGTTGACGATTATCTTAAAGTAACCCGCGCCTCATCAGCGGGCGTACCGGGCAAGCTGAAATTTGCCATCGAACTTGCTATCGGCCTAAGTGTCGCTTGGTGGCTGGCAGGCCTTGTTGAACCCACATTAGCGTTGCCGTTTTATAAAAAACTGTTGATCAATTTGGGCATCTTCTACCTGCCCTTCGCTTGTCTAGTAATGGTGTGGGCAGGCAATGCAGTTAACTTGACTGATGGTCTTGATGGTTTGGCTATCGTTCCAGTGATGATTGCAGCCAGCGCTTTTGGGCTGATTGCGTATCTGGTCGGCAACACAGTTTACAGTGACTATTTGGGAATTGCCTATGTGGCGGGTTCCGGTGAGCTGGCCATTTTGTGCGGGGCTATTATCGGTGCGGGGCTTGGTTTCCTGTGGTTTAACGCGCCCCCGGCCATGATTTTCATGGGTGACACCGGCTCGCTGGCGCTCGGCGGCGCACTCGGCACAATCGCCATTATCACCAAGCATGAAATTGTGCTGGGTATCATTGGCGGCCTTTTCTGGCTGGAAACCATTTCGGTAATTGTGCAGGTGATTTCGTTCAAGCTGACAGGCAAGCGCGTATTCCGCATGGCACCGTTGCACCATCACTATGAACAAAAAGGTTGGGCGGAGCCCACCATCGTTATTCGTTTTTGGATTATAGCAGTCATCCTTGCGCTGGTTGGCCTGGCAACATTGAAATTAAGGTAACTAACAAACGTGATCACTGCCCCCGCATATCAGGATAAACGAATAGGTGTTTTCGGCCTTGCCCGCTCTGGGCTTGCAACCGTTCATTCGCTTGTTGCCTCGGGCGCACATGTGTTTGCATGGGATGATAATGCACAGGCGCGGGAACAGGTGCGCGGGTTTGCGGCGGATCTATACACGATGGATTTCGGCGATCTGGATGCGCTGATAGTGGCCCCGGGCGTGCCGCTCACGCACCCTGATCCTCATCCGCTGGTGAAAAAAGCCAACGATTGCAACGTGCCGATTATCGGCGACATCGAAATTTTTCAGGCTGCACGCGCGGCCCTGCCAGCACACAAAATAATTGGCATTACCGGCACCAACGGCAAGTCCACAACCACTGCGCTCGTGGGCCATATATTGACAGCTTCCGGCCGTAAAGTTGCCATTGGCGGCAATATTGGAACCGGCGTGTTGGCGCTTGACCCTTTACCTGCGGGCGGCTTCTATGTATTTGAACTTTCATCGTTCCAGCTTGATTTAACCGTTTCATTCGACAGTGATGTCGCGGTTCTGTTGAATATCTCACCTGACCATCTGGACCGGCATGGCTCAATGGCCGGATACATTGCGGCAAAATCTAGGTTGATCGAACAACAGGGCAAAGGCGGGACCGCCGTAATCGCTGTCGATGATCAGTCCAGCCGGGATGTGGCGTCAAATTGTCAGTCTGTTGTTTTGGTCTCATCGCAAACCGAGATCGAGACAGGCGTTTCGGTACGCGACGGAATTCTGATTGATGATATCGACGGCCAAGCTGTGGCCGTGGGGTCGTTGATTGACGTCCAAAGTTTGCAAGGTGCACATAATTGGCAAAATGCTGCTGCGGCATACGGTGCTTGCCGCACCTTGGGCTTAACCTCGGCAGAAATATATTCTGGACTGTGTAGTTTCCCGGGCCTGGCGCACCGCCAGGAAATCGTGCCGTTTCGCGAGGCCATTACTGTTGTCAACGATTCAAAGGCCACGAATGTAGACGCTGCGGCCCGAGCCCTTCAGACATTTGACCACATCCGCTGGATAGCTGGCGGGCGCGCCAAAGGTGACGATTTTGATGACTTGGGGAAATCTGTTGGCACAGTGCGTAAGGCCTACCTTATGGGTGAAGCCGCAAGCGTCATAGGTCAGGCCATGCCAGCATCGCTTGAGGTCGAATATCACACAACGATGATGGACGCCGTGACCGCAGCAGCGTCCGAAGCTGAGCAAGGCGATACAATATTGTTGTCGCCTGCCTGTACTTCCTTTGACCAGTTTGCCAGTTTTGAAGAGCGCGGCGACATATTCAAACAAACCATCGGTCAGTTGCTAGGAGATGCCGCATGATTGCCCTTTCGCGCAATGATAACTCGTTGCTCTCGCGCTGGTGGTGGACCGTTGATCGCTGGATGCTCGTGTTGATCGTGGCACTAACAATGGTTGGCATTTGGCTGACACTCACCGCCAGCCCTGCTGTGGCAGAACGGCTGGGCCTGGATTCGTATCATTTTGTAAAAAAGCAAACCGTTTTTCTAACAGTGGGCTTGTGCGTTGTTGCTTGCGTATCAATGCTGTCGTCCGCAATGATCAGACGCATAGCCGTCATTGGTTTTCCCATTAGTGCGCTGTTAGTGATCGCAACACTCTTCATTGGTCCGGAAATTAAGGGGGCAACGCGATGGTTACCGCTTGGTATGTTCACTTTGCAACCCAGCGAGTTTTTGAAGCCATTTTTCATTGTGACAACAGCGTGGATTTTATCTGCCCATTTTAACGGTGAAAAAATCCCGGCCAAACGTATAGCCACGGGGCTGTATCTGTTTGTTGTTGCCCTGCTGATCATGCAGCCAGATTTCGGCCAGACAGTTCTCATTAGCGCAGTATGGATTGCGCAGATGGCGCTCGCTGGTTTGCCGCTGATGTGGCTTTCGCTTGCAGGTGTTGTGGCGGTGATGGGGCTTGGGCTTGGTTATGCCTTCTTGCCCCATGTAGCCAGCCGTATCGATAGGTTTATCAATCCGGCCAGCGGCGATACATTCCAAACGGACAAAGCCATGCAGGCATTCGAGTCTGGTGGCTTGCTCGGTAAAGGTCCGGGCGAGGGCACGATAAAATTAAGCCTTCCAGATGCCCACACCGATTATATCTTTGCGGTTATCGGCGAAGAATTTGGTGCCATAGCTTGTGTCATGCTGTTGATGTTGTTTGCTGGCGTAGTGATGCGCGGGCTGTCCAATCTGGTGGAAGAGGAAAATCCATTTCGGCTGCTGGCGGCGGCAGGGTTAATCATCCAGTTTGGCCTGCAATCCCTGATTAATGTGGGCGTGAATCTGGCGATTTTGCCATCAAAAGGAATGACACTGCCGTTTGTTTCATACGGCGGCTCTTCAATGCTGGCGCTTGCAATCGGCATGGGAATGGTTCTTGCGCTCACCCGGCGCAACAGGTTTATCCACGCAAGTGTCGATCCGCTTGGATGGAAGGCGGCCGAATGAGCGTCGCGCCCTACATAATATTGGCGAGCGGCGGCACTGGCGGGCATATGATGCCGGCGGAAGCGGTGGCCGACAAACTGATGGCATCGGGCTATGAAGTTACGCTGGTGACGGATAGGCGCGGTGAGGCAATTGGCAATGTGTTCCAAAACATGGACCGGTTTGTGCTCGGCGCCAGTAGCCATATGGGCGGTGGTCTGTTCGGTAAGGCGAAATCTGCCTTCAGTATTGTAACCAGCACGCTGAAAGTGCGACGCATGTTTGGTAAAAAAAGACCAACCGTTGTTGTGGGTTTTGGTGGCTATCCCTCATTGCCAGCGGTTCTGGCTGCGCGGATGACGAAAATTCCGTATGTTTTGCACGAACAAAATGCTGTGTTGGGACGAGTTAATCGCCTGATGGCGAAAGGTTGCGTGATGCTGGCTTTAAGCGTTGAAAATACCGAGCGCGTGCCGGCAGATGTGAAAACGGTTGTTTCCGGGAATCCAGTGCGGGCGCTGATTGCCAACCTGGCAGACAGCGCATATGTTGTGCCGCTCGGCGGCGGTGACATCCGGATGTTGATTTTAGGCGGTAGTCAGGGCGCGCGCATATTGTCCGATGTTGTTCCTGCTGCTTTGGATAAACTGGGCGATGCCTACCGCAAACGGTTGAATGTCACGCACCAGGCGCGGCCCGAAGATGTGGATCGGGTTCAAAACGCCTATCAAACGGCTGAAATTCGAGCTGTTGTGAAGCCGTACTTCGATGATGTGGCCGGATTGTTACTAAAATCTCAGATGGTTATCTCGCGCGCTGGGGCGTCCACGTTGGCGGAGCTAACCGCTATGGGGCGACCCGCTATTTTGGTGCCGCTAGGCATAGCCGCTGACGATCATCAAACTGCAAATGCTGCGCGTGTTGAAGCGGCGGGCGGCGGATGGGTTATCCCGGAACAGGACTTCACCGTTGAACGGTTGGCAGCACTGTTGGGCAAGCTATACGAAGACATGGGTGATATGCATAGTGCGTCAGATCAGATGAGAACGCTTGCTCGGCTGGACGCCGCCGACACGTTGGCGGCCATCATTATTTATATCGGCGACGAAAGCCCCGCAGATAACTCTGCTTATGAGGGGACTGCGCCGTGAAAAATGTACCTTTTGATATTGGTGTAGTGCATTTTGTCGGTATTGGCGGCATCGGCATGTCGGGTATCGCAGAAGTAATGCATAATCTGGGATACAGTGTTCAGGGTTCCGATAGCGGCGAAAATGCCAACGTACAACGGCTGCGCGGGTTGGGTATTGATGTCAAAATTGGTCAAAAGGCCGCTAACCTCGTAAATGCCAAAGTGCTGGTGGTCTCGTCGGCTATTAAAGCTAACAACCCGGAAGTTGTTGAAGCTAGAAGCCGGTCGTTGCCGGTTGTTCGGCGCGCCGAAATGCTGGCCGAATTGATGCGTTTGAAATGGTGCGTTTCGGTTGCAGGTACGCACGGGAAAACCACAACCACCTCGATGGTGGCAGCAGTGCTGGAAGCAGGCGGCATTGACCCAACCGTTATCAACGGCGGGATTATCAACAGCTACGGCACCAATGCTCGCCTAGGCGAAAGCGACTGGATGGTTGTAGAAGCGGACGAATCTGATGGCACCTTTGTAAAGTTGCCCGCCACGATTGCTGTAGTCACCAATATGGACCCTGAACATCTTGATTTTTACGGTACCTTTGAGGCCGAAAAAGCCGCTTTTAAATTGTTTCTTGAACGGGTGCCCTTTTACGGCACCGCCGTGCTCTGTATCGATCACCCGGAAGTGCAGGGCTTGATCAAAAATATCAGTGGCCGCAAGTTCACAACATACGGCCTATCAGCGCAGGCCGATGTTCGTGCAGTCAATATTACCAGCCGGTCCGGGGCGTCCAAATTTGACGTTGAGGTCCGGACCCCCGGAACAAGTTCAATATCAATTATCCAAGGCGTTAAACTACCGATGCCGGGAAACTATAACGTGCAAAACGCGCTCGCCGCGATTGCCGTTGGCCTTGAAATGGGCATGACACCTGAGATTTTGGCCGGTTCATTCGCCGGGTTCGATGGGGTGAAGCGCCGCTTTACCAAAACCGGTGAAGTGGACGGGATCACAATTATAGACGATTACGGCCACCATCCGGTTGAGATTTCAGCGGTGTTGAAAGCTGCGCGCGAGTCGTTCGAGCATAAGGTTATCGCGGTTGTTCAGCCCCACCGCTATTCACGGCTGAAAAGTCTGTTCGACGAGTTTTGCACTTGCTTCAATGACGCAGACGTTGTGATTGTGACGCCGGTTTATGAAGCTGGTGAGCAACCGATCACGGGCGCAGATCAAAGCGCCTTGGTGGAAGGGTTGCGTACACATGGTCACCGACAGGTTGATACAGTTTCAGGCAACGCTGATTTAGCCGCCACAGTGGCTAAATACGCGAAACCGGGCGATGTCGTTGTGTGTTTGGGCGCCGGATCCATTTCACTGTGGGCTAACGAGTTGCCAATAACTTTGAAATCGAAACTGAGTGAATTGAACGGAGAGATAAGCGATGAAGGTTGAAGAACGCAAATCGCTGCTGGAGCGTATGCCGCATGTAAAAGGTCGGTTGGTTGAAGATGCGTGTCTGTCGCGGCTGAGCTGGTTTCGCACGGGCGGTAATGCCGAACTGTTGTTTGAGCCAGCTGATGAGGATGATTTGGTTAAGGTTTTGCGTCATTTGCCCAGTTCTGTCCCGATAACTGTTATCGGTGTTGGGTCCAACCTGCTGGTCAGGGACGGCGGCGTTGAAGGGTTGGTTATTCGGCTTGGACGCGTGTTTAGCGAAATTTGTATGCGCGGCAATGTTGTTAATGCGGGCGCTGGCGCTATGGATGTTCATGTGGCCAAAGCCGCCGCTAAGAACGGCTTAACCGGGCTTGAGTTTCTTGTCGGCGTGCCCGGCACTATTGGTGGTGCGGTTCGCATGAATGCTGGGGCATATGGACGCGAGGTCAAGGATGTCCTCAAACATGCTCATGCGGTGGATCGATACGGTCACATAGTGGAATTGCAGCCTGAAGATTTCGGTTATTCTTACCGGCATTCCGCACTTGATGAGAGCATGATCGTTTTAAAGGCGTCCTTTAACGCAACTATTGGCAATGAAGCTGATATTCTTGAAAGAATGCGAGAGATTTCGGCGTCGCGCGCTGAAAGCCAGCCGCTTGGTACCCGAACCGGGGGCAGTACGTTTAAAAACCCGGAGGGTATGAACGCCTGGAAATTGATTGACGAAGCAGGTTGCCGCGGCATGCGCATCGGCGATGCCCAGGTTTCAGAAAAACACTGTAATTTTCTGATCAATCACGGCGGAGCAACCGCGGCAGAACTGGAAGCGCTCGGTGAAAAAGTTAGATCGGCTGTTAAAGATAATAGCGGTGTTGAGTTGGAATGGGAGATCAGGCGGATTGGAAGCCCTGCAGAGGAGGGTATCCAATGATGTTGGCGGCTCGACATAATCATCTATTCGCTGCGATCATTTCACTTACGGTTATTTCTATTGCGGCGGCATTTGGTTGGAAAGGTAACACCAATGACTGGTTTATGGAAACCAGCGGTGATGCTGGGCTTGTCTTAACAGATTTGGCTCTCACGGGCCATAAGCGCACAGCAGAAAACGATATTTTAGCGGTATTGGACGTGGATAGCGGTATGCCCCTGTTGTCCATCGATCTGGGGCAGTTACAAGCGAAAGTCGAAGCGCTACCATGGGTTAAACAAGCCGATATCAGCCGCATTTTACCCGGCGGGCTATCAATTCAAATAACAGAACGGATTCCTTACGCTCTGTCACAGCGCGATGGGCGTGTTGTGCTTATTGACCGGCAAGGCATGGAAATAACCGACCGCGGTTTGTCAGCATTCAGCGATTTAATGTTGGTGGTTGGCACAGTAAGCCCGGCGGAGCTTGGTTTGCTGCAAACGCAGAAGGCCAAAGCACCGCAGCTTGCAGACCGTGTTCAATCTGCCATTCGAGTGGGAAATCGCCGTTGGGATGTTATTTTTGACAACGGAATACGGGTTAAATTACCGGCTGATGACGCCAAACCATACGGTATCGCTGAAGCATGGGATAAATTTATCGAATTGGACCGCAGCCAACAGTTGCTGGAGCGCGAGGTTAGTGTGATCGATATGCGACAGGCTGACAAATTGATCGTTCGGGTTACGCCGCTTGGTCGTCGCCAGATGTCTGGAAAAGAATGGGTTCTCTGAACCGTAGCCGGTGTTAGTCGGGGTTTGGGAAATGAAGTAGGAATGAAAACAAGATGGCTATAAACGGCAAACAGGAACGCACCATCGCCGCGCTTGATATCGGGTCAAGTAAAGTCGCGTGCCTTATTGCTCACATCGGTCTTGATAACCAAGTCAAAGTTCTCGGCGTTGGCAACAGGGCCTGTAACGGGGGTGTTGCAGGCGGCTGTGTCGTCGATATGGAGGCAACAGAGAAAGCCATCCGTGCCGCCGTTGATCAGGCAGAGAAAATGGCGGGTCAGACTGTGAGCGATGTGGTGATCGCTTTTTCCGGCAGCAATCCCAAAAGCCAGGTTATTGAAGTCGGCGTAGAGGTGGAAGGCCATGCTGTCAGCGACGCGGACCTAAACCGGGCGCTTGCAAAAGCCAGCGCTGAAATTGATACGAGTGCAGGTGAAATTTTGCACGCATTTCCAGCGGCTTACGCTGTTGACGGCAATTTTGGTGTAAAATCACCGGTTGGTATGTACGGCAAACATCTGACGGTGGCGCTGTTGGTTATCACTGCCGAACCGGGACCGTTGCAGAACTTACAAGCCTGCGTACGTAGGGCCCACCTGAATGTTCTAGACATCGTCCACGGTCCTTTTGCCGCAGGTCTGTCTACGCTCGTGGAAGACGAGATGAAAATGGGTGCTGCCTGCATCGACATGGGGGCTGGAACAACTGGTATTTCAATTTTCGCTCAGGGCTCTCTGGTTCATGCCGAGACCATCCCGTTGGGCGGCGCGCAAATAACCGAAGAAATAGCCCGCAGCCTGTTGACACCATTTGATCAAGCCGAGCGGCTTAAAACCTTTAATGGTGCTGCCATAGTTGATCCAGCCGACGAACGGCACGAAATTGAAGTGCAGCAAGTGGGCGAGGCCGGCCGAGATAGTTTTTCCCGGCAACCGCGCAGCAGCCTGACATCGGTGATGCAAAAAGAACTGGAATTGCTGTTTTCAACAGTTGCAAAACGCCTGGACGCTTCTGGTTTTTCAGGTGTTGCCGGCAAGCGCGTTGTTTTAACTGGCGGCGTCGCCGGATGCGAAGGGGTTAGAGACTTGGCGAACAAAGTTTTGGGGCGCCGGGTGAGAATTGGAAAACCGCAGCTGATTGGTGGGCTGCCGCAGGCGGCGCAAGCGCCGGGGTTCGCTAGTCTGGTAGGGCTGCTTCTTTATAGTGCACGATCAGAAATTACTGACATGAAGCCGACCACAAGTGACGGCGCAGAAGACAAAATAAAACAAGGAACGTTTGGCCGCATGACGCGGTGGTTAAGGGACAATTTCTAACGGAAAACCCTGCATCTTTGCTGGTAACAGCGCCGTATGCACGGTACTATGAATTGAAACGGAGGAACTGGGCAATGTCTATCGATTTTGGGAATACAGAGTTGACTGAATTAACGCCGCGCATCGTTGTGATTGGTGTTGGCGGCGCAGGCTGCAACGCGGTTAACAATATGATTACAGCGCAACTTCAAGGCGTTGATTTCATTGTTGCAAACACCGACGCGCAGGCACTGGCAAATGCTAATGCCGATAACCGAATTCAGCTAGGGGTTGAGATAACACAAGGCCTTGGTGCTGGCGCTCAGCCCAAGATAGGTGAAGCCGCCGCAGAAGAAGCACTGGAGCGGATTGATGAAATGCTGGCCGGATGTCACATGGCATTCATTACAGCAGGCATGGGCGGCGGAACCGGAACAGGTGCGGCGCCGGTTATTGCGCGCCGGGCTCGCGAAAAAGGCATTTTAACTGTCGGCGTTGTAACCAAACCCTTCCAGTTTGAAGGCGGTCGCCGGATGAAAATTGCTGAAGCTGGCATTCAGGAACTGGCCGGCCATGTTGATACACTGATTATAATCCCAAACCAGAATTTGTTCCGGGTTGCCAACGAGCGGACAACCTTTGCTGACGCCTTCAATATGGCGGATGAAGTGTTGCATTCTGGCGTGCGCGGCATCACCGATTTGATGGTAATGCCCGGACTGATTAATCTCGATTTTGCTGATGTTCGCACCGTGATGTCCGAAATGGGTAAAGCAATGATGGGCACAGGTGAGGCTGACGGTGATGGTCGTGCAGCTGACGCTGCCGCTGCAGCCATATCCAATCCGCTTCTTGAAGAAGCATCTCTAAAAGGCGCCAAAGGCGTGATCATTAACGTAACGGGCGGCATGGATATGACGCTGTTTGAAGTTGATGAAGCGGTAAACATGGTTCGAGATCAGGTTGATACCGACGCGTTGATTGTTTTTGGTTCTGCGTTCAACCATGACTTAGAGGGCAAGCTGAGAGTTTCTGTTGTTGCAACAGGCATTGAAGGCTCTGGAGGCGTGTATATGCCGGTGCCCGAGCCTAGGCGCGAAACTATTGAAGCTGTGGAAGGCGAAGCTGCAGAGTCTGCCGAACCCGCAGGCGACCACAGCGACGAAACATTTGGTGATGACGAGTCAAGTGACGGAACAACAGGCGAGGAGTTTGGTGCACCGGTTCAAGAAATCCTGAGTGCCATTGAAGTTGAAATGACTGCCGAGCCAGGACAGGAGCTAGCCGATGAAGATCTGACGTTGCCAACGTTTGGTGTAGCCGATGAAAATTCTGCGGATACTGTAGAAACCACGAGCGACGAACCTGCTGGGTATATTGAGGTTGAGTCTGAAATTGCAGATGAGCCCGAGGCTGTCGACCTTGAACAGCGTGCCCTTGATAGTCAGGGTGAAGACCAGTTTGTTGCCGATGCGCCGATGGTGCCAAAAGAGGTCCTTCGTGAAGTGCCTGAGGTTTCCGCGAGCCATGCAGATGCTTATGCCAGTGGAGCACAGAACCGCGAAGAAAAGGCTGCGGAACCGGTAAAACAAGAGCCACGGCAGAAAAAAAGCTTATTTCAGCTCATGACGTCTGGCCTGCGCAACAACGAGTCTGTGGAGCCCGAGACGGTTTTGCCGACACCGGCGAGCAATGATGTGGGATCACAAAAAACCACTGGTTCGCAGAAGGATGATATGGGGACGCTGGGTGGTGTCGCTGAAGAAGATCGTCCCGCGCCAGCGGCGAAAACAGATCAGTTGGAAATTCCCAGTTTTCTGAGGCGGCAACAGAACTGACGACTAGTATAATTTATACGAAAAGGGCACCGCAATGATTGCGGTGCCCTTTTTTTTATCATGACGGGCTGCTATTGAGTAACCTTGGCTATTTCACCAGCGTTTCAGCGCGGTTTCGTCTTTTTCCTTGGCCTGTACCCAGTTCTCATCCTCGCCAATTTGTTCTTTCTTCCAAAAGGGTGCGCTCGACTTCAGATAATCCATGAGAAAGTCAGCGGCCTTGAAGGCGGCTTCGCGGTGCGTCGACAGCGCGATGACGAGAACAATGTTGTCTCCGGGTGCAAGAGTGCCGAACCTGTGGATTACGCGGCACCCCAGCAGCGGCCAACGTTCCTCGGCCACACCCGCGATACGTTCCAGTTCCTTCTCGGTCATACCCGGATAATGCTCCAGTGTCATCGATTGCAGGGTACCACCGATGTCTCTGACGGTGCCGGTAAACGTTACGATAGCACCAACATCTTTGTTGTCACCTTTGAGGGTGGCTATCTCGCTATTGATGTCAAAATCTTCTGATTGCACGCTTATTAATGCCATGAGCTAGACCAATTTCTCAACCACCGGTTACGGGCGGGAAAATGGCGATTTCATCGCCGTCGTTGACAGGCGCACCGTGGTCGGTGTGAACTTGGTTAACCGCGACCTTTACAAAAACGCGCTCCCCAAGTGCGGTAGCATGCTGTTCGCTAAGGGCGCTCAAGTGATCCAATAGGTCTTTTACTGAGACAACCACATCGGGCTTGGTCAGGTTTTCGTCTGATTTTCCAATGCTTTCGCGGATCCAGGAAAAATACTTAATGTTCACCAGCTACACCATATGCTTCAGTCCGGCACGTAAATAATCGTAGCCGGTATATAGGGTCAAAATCGCTGCTATCCACAGCAACACGAGGCCAACTTCCAATGCTGGCAGGCCGAATACGGGCCCGCCCTCGGTCCAAACCAACGACCCTAGTGCGATCATTTGCATGGTGGTTTTCCACTTTGCCAGCATGGAAACAGGTACACTAACCTGAATGCCGGCAAGAAATTCGCGCAAACCGGAAACCAATATTTCTCGGCACATGATGATAACAGCCGCAATAACATGCAGGCCAGATATCCAGCCTGCGCTAACCACCATAATCAGGATGGCACCCACCATAAGCTTGTCCGCAATCGGGTCCAGGAACTGGCCAATTATCGACACGCTGCCAGTGGCGCGTGCAAGATAGCCATCAAAAAAATCTGTGATACCGGCGAGGGCAAAAGTTACAAAAGCAATATGGCTGCCCAGCGGTTGTTCCATGTAAAAAGAACCGACTAAAATCGGGATCACGAATATTCGTGACATCGTTAAAATGTTGGGCAGGTTCCACATAATCTCAGGCCGTAACTGTATTGGGGTTATCTTGGCCTCACCATACTGTTTTCCACCGCTGGGTCAACGCCGCGGATACAATTGTTATGTTGGCTTGGCAGCCGTTATTCGTGAAAATGGTCATATATTTGCTGCGCAATGTTGCGCGAGATTCCGTCGGCGCTTTCGATGTCACGCACGTCTGCTCCCACCACTGCTTTGGCTGATCCAAAATGATGTAACAGTGCCTTCTTGCGCTTGGGCCCGATACCCGGAATGCCATCAAGAGGAGATTTTTTTACGTCGGCTGACCGCCGTGCGCGGTGGGTGCCAATGGCGAACCGATGCGATTCGTCGCGCAGTCGCTGCAGATAATAGAGCACAGGGTCGTTGAGCGGCATAGTGAATGTGGGTTTGCCGGTTTGGTGAAATTGCTCGCGGCCAGCGTGACGGTCTGGCCCCTTGGAGATGGCAACAGTCGGCACATCCCTGACGCCAAGTTCCTCAAGCGTTTCAGTCACTGCAGAAAGCTGGCCTTTGCCGCCGTCAATTAATAGCAGGTCCGGCCAGTGGCCCCTTGCGCGGTCTTCATCTTCTTTAATCAGGCGCACGAACCTGCGGCGCAATACCTCTCGCATCATACCGAAGTCGTCGCCGGGTTCCAGCTTATCATCCTTGATGTTGAACTTGCGGTAGCCATTCTTCATGAAACCATCTGGCCCGGCTACCACCATGGCACCAACAGCGTTACTGCCCTGAATGTGGCTGTTATCGTAAATTTCGATGCGAGCAGGTGGTGCATCCAGGTCAAATTTTTCCATCACGCCTTCAAGTAGCCGCGTCTGGCCTGCGGTTTCGGCCAACTTGCGCTCGACCGCTTCTTTAGCGTTACGAACAGCCTCCTGCACAGTGGAATATTTCTTGCCGCGCGACGGTACAGCAATTTTTACTTTGCGTTCCATGCGCTCAGACAGTGCGTCGGACAGCAACGATTGTTCTTCAACTGTGTGTGACAAAAGAATAGTTTTGGGTGCCGGTTTATTATCATAAAACTGTGCGATGAAGGCACCGAGCACCTCCACCAACGCATCGCTTTTATCATGCTTGGGAAAATAGGCGCGGTGACCCCAATTCTGACCAGCCCGGAAGAAAAACACCTGAATGCCAACTTGCCCGCCGACTTGTGCAGCCGCGATAACATCAGCCTCATCGACCATGGCGTTAACCATGGTTTGGTGACTTTGTATCTGTGTTAACGCATTTAGCCGGTCTCTTAAAACCGCGGCGGCTTCATACTCCAACGCGTCGCTAGCGGTTTGCATGGAAGCGGCGAATTTCTTCTGGATATCGGAATTTTTCCCTTCAAGGAATGCCCGGGTTTCGCCCACCATGTCGCCGTAGTCTTCGCTTGAAGTTTTGTTTACGCACGGACCTGAGCAGCGCTTGATTTGGTATAGAAGGCAAACTCTTGTGCGCGATTCCAGCGTGCTGTCGGTGCAAGACCTTAGCTGAAACACTTTTTGCAGCGTATTAAGCGTGCGGTTAACCGCACTGGCGCTGGCGAAAGGCCCATAATAGTGGCCCTTGTGTTTGCGTGCACCACGATGCTTGGTGATCTGCGGCCAGTCATGATCGGTGCGCAATAAAATATAGGGGAAAGATTTATCGTCTTTTAACAGAACATTGAATGTTGGCTTGAAACGTTTGATCAGAGAGGCTTCCAGCAATAATGCTTCAGCCTCGGTTCGTGTGGTGACAAAAACCATCGATTCAGTCGCAGAAACCATCCGCTGCAACCGATTATTCAGCCGCGCAATTTGGGTATAGCTAGTGATCCGCTTTTGAATGTGCTTTGCCTTGCCCACATAGAGCACATCGCCGTGACGATCCAGCATGCGGTATACACCGGCTATAGTGGGAGCGGTCTTTAGGTAAGACCGGATAACGGCAACGCCAGTGGACAAATTAGAGACACTCAAACCGGGCACCTTTTTGTTATATAAGCATATTTTTGGCGCAAAGCGCCGAAGGAATCAATGGTCCAGTTTTATTTAAAAAAGCCGCTCAAAAACTGTCCACTAAATCTGTGGATAACTTTGTGTGCAAATCATGCCATAAAACTGCAACATCCCGGTAACACTAGCGTTGATGCGAATTGCCTATTTTTTAGGCATAATTCATAAGTGTTTGAAACTATTGGCTAATGACATAGTCAAGTTTGTCATATCAAATAAATTTAAATTGTCACCTTGCCTGAGTAGGGTGCTTATGGCAGATCGCGATTCGATGTGCACAACTCGCGCGCCGATTCAAACAAGTGTCGAATTATTGCTATTGCGTTAAGCCATTTAAATCGCGGCATTTTCTTGAATTAGCGATGTCTTTCGATCTCGACACCAACACTGGCGGCTTCGGGGACAGCTTCCAGTTTTTCAACTTTGACGCGCGCTTTTATAACCTGCGAGTTTTCCAGTGACATAGCAGCGATTTTTTCCGCCAATGTTTCGACCAGTTGAATATGTCCGACATCGATTATCTTTTTTATTCCGAGAACAATTTCATTGTAACAAACTACATTTTCCAGCTGATCATGGTGATGAGTGGCGCTCTCTGAAACCGACAAATCAACGCTGATACGGATTTTCTGGGTTGCGCCTTTTTCATGGGACCAAACTCCGATTTCAGCATCGGTCAGATAATCACGCACAAATACGTGCCGAACACCCGTCGACGCATCTGCATAGGGCAGGTGGACCAGATTGTTGCTGTTGGCTGATGTATCGTCTATCGCCATCGAATTAATCCTCAATTATGTCTTTGGTGCGCCAAGCCAGATGCTGCCCGCCGTCCAGGGTCAGCATTTGCCCTGTCACAGACGGAGTCTCAAGCAAAAACTTGATTGCACTGGTTATTTCGCTAATTTCAGGGCCGCCGCCAAGCAAAATACTTGTTGCCTCGCGGGTAAAGTCGGCCTGGCTCTGGAATTGATTTTCTAACGTCGGGCCGGGGCCTATGGCATTCACTCGTACCGATGGTGCCATCGTCTGTGCAAGGGTGCGCGTAACGGTCCACAGCCCGGCTTTTGCTGCCGTGTAGGAGAAATACTGCGGGTTCAGTTTTAAAACACGCTGATCAACCATGTTGATGATACAGCCTCTGCGACCGCCCGGCAGCTGTTCGAACAGTTTTTGGCTGAGAAAAGCAGGCGCGCGCAAATTAACGGCTTGGTGCAAGTCCCAACTGCCAGGCGTCATGGTAAGCGCTGTGTCTTGCTCGAATACCGATGCGTTGTTGATGAGAACATCAATGGGCTCACCGATAGCAGCCGCAGCACAGGACATTAGCTCTTGTGTGCTGTCCATGTCCGCAAGGTCGCTGCTTACAAGTGCAGCACAACCGCCGTTTGACTGAATTTTCTTCACAAGCTCTTTGGCTTCTTGCGTTGAATTTCGGTGGTGAACGACAACAGCGATGCCGTTGGCCGCGAGATCCAGAGCAACGGCGCGCCCAATGCGGGCAGCGGCCCCTGTAACCAAAGCAGCTTTATACGGAAAGGGCGCAGGCTTTTGTTGTGTCATATCGGTCGTTCCACTGGTTGGTCAAAACCTGAATATCAGTTTATTGATTAAACTGGCATGCCCATCACGGCGGCGCTTTCAGCGCCATTTGCCAAATGTATCATATAACCTACATACAAGGCGACCATCGCGAATCCGGCGATTTTGCCCAGTTGGGCCCGGTATTTGGTGAAAGGTATAATCAGGAGAGAAGAACCCAGCATCACCCATATATCAACTTCGAGGAAACTGTCTGGAACCGGGATTGTGCCGACCATTGATGACACGCCCATGATACCAAGAATATTGAACAAGTTCGACCCAATTACATTGCCAACGGCCACATCGCAGTGGCCCCGGACGGCGGCAACCATGGCGGTGACGAGTTCTGGCAGGCTGGTGCCAAGAGCCACTAAAGTCAGGCCAATAAGAGCTTCTGAAACGCCGTATGTCCTGGCGAGAACAATGGAGCCATCGACTAAAAGGTCCGCGCCAAACGTCAGGCCGACAAGACCGCCAATTACCATCGCCCATGATTTTCGGTAAGGTATAGGATGCTCAGCCACTTCAGTGATTTCGTCGATACCCTCAAGCTCGGCGGGGCATTTCTTGGCGCGCATGCCAGAGTAAATCAGAAACATGACAAGAAGACCTACGAGAATGAACCCGTTACCAAAGGTAATAGTGCCGTCAAGGGCGAACCAGATGAACACCAATGTCGCGCCGATCATGATCATAATGTTCCGGCCAAGCCGGGGC
>JAJFIU010000041.1 GCA_021774695.1 Alphaproteobacteria bacterium
GATTGATGACATGGTTGCCTGTGCATTAAAGTGGTCAGGTGGTTTTGTCTGGGCCTGCAAAAACTATGACGGCGACGTGCAGTCGGACACAGTGGCCCAAGGCTTTGGTTCTCTGGGGCTAATGACCTCGGTCCTTTTGACGCCGGACGGAAAAACCGTTGAGGCAGAGGCGGCACACGGCACGGTCACCCGCCATTACCGCCAGCATCAGGCAGGCAAAGAAACATCCACCAATCCAATTGCTTCCATCTTTGCTTGGACACGAGGGCTTAAGTATCGCGGCATGATGGACAATACGCCTGACGTAACGGCCTTCGCTGAATTGATTGAAAAAACCTGCATTGAAACAGTGGAAAAAGGGTCGATGACCAAAGATCTGGCGTTGTTGATTGGTCCGAACCAAAGCTGGATGACCACAGGCCAGTTTTTCGACAAAATCGACAGCAACCTGAAGAGCAAAATGTCCTGAGCAATTCGCCGAAAGAATTAAAAAGTCGCCCTACTTTGGGGCGGCTTTTTTTATGCCTTGTTCCCAGGCCTTATATGCAGGCAGCGGTTCAATCGCATCATTCAGTCGTTGCATAGTTTCGGCGTCCGTCGCTTTGGAACAGATGAACCCCACTTCTCTTGGCGGAGCCATTCCGGTTGCCCTGTATACTATTAGGTTCGAGGCCGAAGGTACCTCAATTGTCAAATGCTGTGTCTGGTCGGGATTGATGACAGCAAAATGGACCCTACCCCGTGCCACCAGTAATCCCAGCTCCGTGTCTGAGCTACTGACCAGGATATGGCGTTCAATACGACCAGCAAGAACATCTTCATCAACACCGGTATAATTTGCACCCATAAGAAATGCCCCACGCAGAGATCTATCATTCAGAATATCCGCAATTGATTTGTGTTTATTGAACAAATGCATATCTGACTTTCTGACTGCCAGTGCTGAACCGGGAAACCATGCAATTGGCTTTGATGCCAGAAAGCCATACAAATCTCGATGTTGACCACCATATGCGGCTGCGCATAGTGGCTTGTCACTCAATTGAATTTCCCGGAGTAAACGACGATAGTTGGAACGACGCCACTCAATGGTATATCCGGCTCGGCCAACGATTTCAGTCGCCAAATCCGCCACCATACCGACAACATCACCTTCCTTCTGGTACACGTAAGGTGGATATTCTTCGTGCAATAACGGGAGAGTTTGAACCGAATTTTTGGGCGCAGCATTGGCATTTTGATCTGCCAAGACCGGCAGATGCGGTCCGGCCATCAAAGATGTGATGATAGCGTAACCAACAAAATTTAAGCTCATACGCAAAAAATACCCTCCATACCCGTTGCCTTCGCTTGACCGTTAACAGTTAAAATACCAGTTCAGATCGAATAAATCACCCAAGAACATTGTTGGGTGTAATTTATGAACTGACAACCTCGCTCGATCTTATTCTTTCCCCAGCATAGCATTACAGTCATCGCCGCTAAGAATGCCGTCGGCAACCAATTCAGCAAGCCGTTGATTGCGGTACTCTGCCATTGCGCTGGATAGTTCGGGATAAATAGAAACCAACGTGTGAAAGTCCGCACTTTCAAGTCGCATCACTTTAGATTGGGAGCGTGCAACGGTAGAAGGCTGCTCGTTGCCATCCATTATTATCCCATATTCACCGAAATAGTCGCCGCTCTTGAGCGGAAGAGCACGATGATTGAAAAATGCGCTTATTTCGCCGGACAGGATGCAATACAGACCATTATGCATATCCATCTTATGGGTGATGACCGTTCCGGGCGCAACGGTTAGCGTCCGCATCCTTGACGCAAGTTCTGACGCTGCCTGCGGGTTCATATGTCTGAAAATTGGAAAACTATCAACAACTTGCGCCGGCACCAGGAACTCGCGGCGGTGCACTTCGTCCGAAAAACCCGACGCAATAATACCAATTGGGACAGCATAAAATGCAAACCCGATAATCATCACGACACCGCCGAGCAATTGCCCGGCAGCAGTTATTGGCACCACATCGCCGTAGCCAACCGTTGTTAACGTCGACAGCGCCCACCAAAGAGCAGCAGGAATACTACCAAACGCCTCCGGCTGAGCCTCGCGTTCAATCAGGTGGCCAAGTGTCGCAGAGAAAAACAACAGGCCCATCATAATAATAAAGGCTGCGGTCAGCGCGCGGCGTTCCATATACAAAACACGGGACAGCGAAGCGAGCGCCGGCGAATAGCGAACTAATTTCAGCATGCGCAGCAACCGGAATATCCGCAATCCGCGCAAATCAACGGTCGCGAAAATACCTATGTAAAAAGGAAGAATAGCCAACAAATCAATAACTGCGAGCGGCGAACACATATAGCGCAACCGGCGCCGCCAAGCAGACCGCCCCACAGCGCCGTCGCTTTCAGCACTTGCCCATACACGCAGGACATACTCGCCGCTAAATAACAGCACTGAGGCAAAATCAAACCAGTAGAAAACACCCTGGTACCGAGCCCAGATTGAAGGTACAGTTTCCAGCGTAACAGCGGCCACATTGGCTAAAATCAGGCCAATCATGAAATATTCGAACAGGGCAGCGCTGCGGCCGCCAAATCGCCCAAGCTCGAAAAAATCCGAAGTGCGGCGGGCTAAAGTCGGAGGCTGGTTTGTTGCGTTTTGAATATCTGGTCTCCGCGCCTAATCCTGAAGTTAAACATTCTACCCTGCAAGGGCCTCTTCGATAGCGTCTAGCGACTGCTGAGCCTTGTCGCCGTCTGGCCCACCCGCTTGCGCCATGTCCGGGCGACCACCGCCGCCTTTGCCGCCGACAACGGCAGCCGCGACCCGCACCAAATCAACGGCGCTTATTTTAGATACTAAATCTTCTGTTACACCAACAAGCACCGCTGCTTTACCCTCGTTCACCGCAACCAGAACCACAACGCCGCTGCCAAGTTTCTGCTTGGTTTCGTCTGCCAGCCCTCGAAGGTCTTTCGGGCTTACGCCGTCGAGAACCTGTCCTATAAAGGACGTGCCGTTGATAATTTTGACCTCGGGCCCCGCAGAAGTGCCGCCGTCCATAGCAGCTTTCTTACGGGTTTCAGCCAATTCTTTTTCCAGCGACCTGCGTTCGGCTTGAAGCGCAACTACACGCTCGGTCAATTCCTCAGGACTAGATTTGATCGCTGCAGCCGCAGCTTTCAATAGTTTTTGCTGATGAACAAGATGCGCGTGCGCCGCTGCACCCGTTAACGCTTCGATTCGCCTAACACCTGACGATACGGCACTTTCCGACGTAACGGTAAACAAACCAATTTCGCCCAGCCGATCAACATGTGTGCCGCCGCAAAGCTCCACGGAAAAGTCGGCAGCGCCTTCGCTTGCACGCTGCCCCATGGAAACCACACGTACTTCATCGCCGTATTTTTCCCCGAACAGCGCCATCGCACCTGCCTCAACGGCATCGTCGTAACTAAGCAACCTGGTTTGCACATTCGAATTGTTGCGTATGACGTCGTTAACCGCGGCCTCGATTGTATCCAGCTCGTCGGGCCCAATCGCTTTGGGGTGCGATACATCAAAACGTAACTTTTCAGGCGCCACCAACGACCCTTTCTGGGTCACATGGTCCCCAAGTTCGCGCCGAAGAACCTCGTGAAGAACATGGGTTGCAGAGTGATTTGCCCTCAATTGGCAACGGCGAAGACCGTCAACTTTCATATCGAGTGACTGACCAACCTTGACCAAACC
>JAJFIU010000042.1 GCA_021774695.1 Alphaproteobacteria bacterium
GACTTTTTAGGGGCTACCCGACAGCTTTTTATTAGGACTGCTGCGTCCCTGTGACGCGGCACTAGGCTACTAGGGCACGATACAATAGGGTCCGCGCGAAAACACGTACGAACCTATATTATCATTTCCTGTCAGGGAACGTTATATGAGCACAGTTGAGACTACCAACCATGAAGACGACGGCGCAACGCGGCGGGACTTCATTCATGTTGCTGCAGCCGGAATGGCTGGCGTAGGCGCAGTCGCGGCCCTTTGGCCGTTCATCGACCAGATGAACCCGGCGGCAGACACATTGGCGCTTGCGTCCGTGGAAATTGACATCAGCCAAATTGACGTTGGCTCCGCGATCGTCATTAAATGGCGCGGCAAGCCTGTTTTCATTCGGCACCGGTCCGCAGAAGAGATTGCTGAAGCTGAAGCAGTGAGCTTGTCTGATTTGATCGACCAACAATCGGACGAAGAGCGGGTTAAAACCGGCGAAGCTGAATGGTTGGTTGTTGTAGGCGTTTGTACACACCTAGGCTGCGTGCCACTTGGAACTAAATCGGGCGATGAGCGCGGTGATTTTGGTGGCTGGTTCTGCCCGTGCCACGGCTCGCACTACGATACATCTGGCCGGATCCGTAAGGGCCCAGCACCGAGAAACCTTGAGGTTCCCGAATATGTGTTCCTCAGCGATACAAAACTGAAAATCGGGTAAGGGGACAGATCATGGCTGAATGGGAAACTGTAAAACCCGAAAATAAAGCGCTGGGATGGTTCGAAGAACGCCTGCCGGTTTTGTCTTTGGTAAATAATGTTGTTGGCCCTGCGACACCGACACCGCGTAACCTTAACTATTTCTGGAACTTCGGTTCGCTTGCCGGGCTTATGCTTGTAATTCAGATTATCAGCGGCGTGGTTTTGGCGATGCATTATACCCCGACCACTGGCCTGGCGTTTGATAGCGTTGAGCGTATCATGCGCGACGTCAACTACGGTTGGTTGATCCGTTACATGCATGCTAACGGCGCGTCCTTCTTCTTTATCGCAGTTTATATCCATATATTCAGAGGGCTGTATTTCGGTTCCTACAAAGCGCCGCGCGAAGTTTTGTGGATGCTTGGTGTGGTGATATTCCTGCTGATGATGGCAACAGCCTTCATGGGCTACGTATTGCCTTGGGGCCAAATGTCTTTTTGGGGTGCAACCGTTATTACCAGCCTGTTTTCAGCCATTCCGCTGATTGGTGAAAGCGTCGTGCAGTTGTTGTGGGGTGGTTTCTCAGTTGATGAGCCGACACTTGTTCGTTTCTTCAGTCTGCATTATCTGCTGCCATTTTTGATTACAGGTGTAGTTATCCTGCACTTGTGGGCAAAGAAAATTTCGGACAGCGGCAACCCGCTTGGCATTGAAGTGAAGACAAGTGCGGATCAAATCCCATTTCACCCCTTCTACACGATTAAAGATGCGTTTGGGGCAGGGGTCTTTTTCCTAATTCTTGCGGCATTTATTTTCTATATGCCTAACGCACTTGGCCACCCGGACAACTATATACCGGCAGATTCGTTGGCGACGCCGGATAGCATTGTGCCGGAATGGTATTTCTTGCCTTATTATGCAATTTTGCGTTCGGTTGATTTCCCGCTTGGTATTCCCGGTGTGATCGAAATTCTCGATGCGAAGCTACTGGGTGTGATTGCCATGTTCGCCTCAATATTGGTGTGGCTGGGGCTGCCTTGGCTTGATACATCCAAGGTTCGCTCGGGTAATTTCCGCCCAATGTTCAAGTGGTTCTTCGCATTCCTGGTTATTGATATGTTTATCCTGATGTGGCTTGGCGGTCAGAAGCCTGAAGGCAACATTCCACTCTATGGTAAGTTCGCAACACTTTATTACTTTGCCTACTTCTTTGTGGTGTTGCCAGTACTGAGCCGAAAAGAGAAAACATTGCCGTTGCCGGAAAGTATTTCTTCCGCCGTGCTGAAGCCTGCGGAATAAGGGGTTAGATAGATGAAATTTATAAGAAATATCGCGGTCGCCCTAAGCTTTTCAACATTGGCTTTGGCAGGTGTAAGTGCAGCTGGTACAGCCGAGCATCCACTGCAGGTTGACTGGTCATTTAATGGGCCTCTTGGCAAGTTTGATCTGCCGTCTGCGCAGCGCGGTTGGCAAGTTTACAAGGAAGTTTGTGCAAGCTGCCATAGCTTGAAATATTTCCGTTTCCGCGACTTGGCAACCATTGGCTACGAAGAAGACATGATCAAGGCTTTTGCAGCCGAGTATGAAGTGGCAGGTGAACCTGATGAATACGGCGACGAGACTGTGCGCGCAGCGCTGCCGCAGGATGTGTTGCCAGCACCATTTGCCAATGATAACGCAGCCCGGTCAGCCAACGGTGGTGCGTTGCCGCCAGATTTGTCCTTGATGGTTAAGGCCCGCCATGACGGGGCTAATTATATTTATAGCCTGATGGTTGGGTATAAGGATGCTCCTGCCGATTTCGATCTATCTGATGGATTGAACTACAACCCTTATTTCAAGGGCAGCCAGATCGCCATGGCTGAGCCGCTCGCGGAAGGCCTGATCGATTATGAAGACGGCACGCCTGCCACGCCGGATCAGATGGCAAAGGATGTTGTGCAGTTTTTGCAATATGTTGCAGAGCCATCCTTGCAGGAGCGCCATCAGATGGGAATTAAGGTATTGTTGTTCCTCGCCTTACTGACACTCTTGCTTTACATCTCGATGAAAGTGATTTGGAAGCCGGTTAAAGCGGGAAAAAATTTCTACGAAGACTAAGTTTTCCAGTGATTATTAAAAAAGGCCTCTGAATTTCAGGGGCCTTTTTAGTTAGACTGTGATGACTAGCTTTTTGTGGGTTATTTGATATGGTTGCCGGTACCATCGCCTTTGGCCTTCCATCTACGGGCACGGTTTTCAACCATTTTTAACGTAACCTCTGTGTGTAAGTCGCGATCGTTCAACTCCAAAATTCTATAGAGCAAGATAACAACATCTGCTGCTTCTTTGCCTATTTCGTCTGAGTTATTCCCGTCGACAGCGTCTCTCAATTCTGCCAATTCAACCATGGCCCTATCGACCAACACTACATGTTGGGCAACCGGGCCGAATGTATCCTCGGCCCAGCTTGCTATACTCTCTTGTGTCTCGTGATTTGATGTCATGATTTTGACCCCTGATTTGCTGACTTTAACGGGTGGAAGTAGAGTGGTGATCACGGGCGCATTTCGAAATCGATGATGCAGCTACTGGGTGCACCGGCACCCAGGTCCATATAATGAAGTTCGCGGATATGTTGGCCGGTTCTATCGCTGACATCGCGTTCACCCAAGTCTTCCGCAGGGCTGCGGCTATGGCCGTAGGCCAGCAAATAACATACCTTGCCAGAACTGTCGCAAACTGGGAATTGCAGGGTTTCAAATAGGTAGGAGCTGCCAGACCGGGTTGTGATTACATCCCCTACATACGCACCGCATGGTGTTTCAAAAAGCGTTTTGTGATGAAAGTTCATTAATGGTTTTAGGTCGTCGGAAATAAGCGAGTAATAATTCTCATTGGAAACAAGCAGACCCGACAACCGCTCCATTTCTGTGCCTACGAAAAGGATGGTCAACTCGTACTTGGCATCGTAGCGAAAGAGCGCAGTTTGTGACAATAGAGCGCCAAAATTGGTGGGGTTGCAATCATCTTTCGACGGTAAAAATGGATGAGAACTGCGCGGAACCTTGTTCCAGACGTCGAGAAAATTCTCAAAGTTTTCAGTTCGATCCAAATGTTAAACTTTCAAGTAACTGAATTTCAATTCGCGCATCCTGTTCAACATGACTTGTTTTACTTTATTTTTCAATTTGTCTGAGCACGGCGGGGCGTTCTTGTTCGTCTACAATATTCAATAGAACTTCCCAAAATCCCGAAACAGCGTCTGGGCCGGCATTTTTGTAGGCTTCGGCGATACGATTTCGCTGAGTTTCAAACAGACTTTTTTCGAATAACTCACCTTTTTCGGTCAAAACAAGAAGACGTTGACGGCGGTCTTCGGTCCCGGCCTTTTGATCAATATATCCTTCGTCTACCAATTGCCCGAGCACGCGGGACAAAGATTGCTTTGTGATACGTAGCAAATGCAACAAGCCTGAGACCGTGGTTCCGGGGTTTCTGCCGACGAAATACAGTACGCGGTGGTGGGCACGGCCGAAGTTTGACGTTGCTAGAATTTTGTCAGGATCGCGCGTGAAATCACGGTAAGCGAAATATAAAAGTTCGATACCGCGGCGCAATTCTTCCTCACGGAGGTACAGGTTCGAGTGTGGCAATTTTCTCTGCATTAAAATTCAACTTTTGTTGCAAATATTGTTTCTTAGAATATGGCAGCTTTATTGACATAATAAAGCGCTGCTGATACGAAGATCAAGGAAAATTAAACGATTTGCTGTGTACGCAAAATACGCGCTGACATGTCAAAAATTACGAAGGTTGGAGAGTTATCATGGCGGCATTGCCCTATGACGATCGGGACGGTTGGATATGGATGGACGGGCAGTATTTGCCGTGGCGTGATTGCAATGTTCATATTCTCACACACGCTATGCATTATGCGGGCGCGGCTTTTGAAGGTCAGCGCGCCTATAGCGGACGTATTTTTAAGTTAGAAGAACATACAGACCGGTTGTTTCGGTCCGCTAATATTCTTGGTTATGAAGTTCCGTTCTCCAAGCAGGAAATAAATGATGCCTGCAACGAGCTTGTGGTGAAGAATGGCTTTGTAGACGCCTATTGCCGGCCACTTGTATGGCGCGGCAGCGAAATGATGGGTGTTTCTGCGCAGCAAAATACAATTCACGCAGCGGTTGCTGTTTGGGAGTGGCCTTCTTATTTTTCTCCGGAAGCGCGTCTGCGCGGCTTGCGCCTTGACATATCCGAGTGGCGGCGTCCGGCTCCCGACACGGCACCTACTGACGCTAAAGCGTCTGGCCTCTATATGATTTGTACAATGTCAAAGCACTCGGCAGAATCAAAGGGATTTGATGATGCATTGATGTATGACTATCGCGGTCATGTAGCTGAAGCGACCGGGGCTAATATCTTTTTTGTTCAAAACGGCGAGCTACATACGCCGACTCCAGATTGTTTTCTGGATGGAATTACACGGCGCACAGTGATTGATCTGGCGCGAAAGCGGAACATCAAGGTTATTGAACGCACTATTATGCCTGAAGAAATGGCTGGATTTGAGCAAGCGTTTTTGACGGGAACTGCTGCAGAAGTGACACCGCTATCTGAAATTGGACCGTACCGTTTCGAGGTCGGCGAAATCACGAAGGCGCTAATGTTTGATTATGATGAGATTGTCCGCGACGTGTGAATCGCTGTAAATGTTATCTTTTGAATAAAAGTATGGTCTCGTCGATTTATTCGGCGGGGTCTTTTTTTTCGCTGTCGCGGATCGCGTGAACAAGGTCTGTCAACGCTTGCCTTAAGCTAGTGGCTTGAAGCGATTCAATTTCCGGCATAACAAAATCGAGGTCGTTCATTTTGTCTTTGAACAGTTCTTCGCTTGGCGGAAGACCCTGATAGAAATATCCAACCTCGACTTTGAGGATATGCGCCAGCAAAAACATGCGGCCGGCGCTGATTCTGTTGTTTCCGTTTTCATATTTCTGTAGCTGCTGATACGAAATCCCGAGAATATCGCTGATATCCTGCTGAGATATATGCAATTCCCGGCGTCTTTCCCGAATGCGGTTTCCCACGTGTTTGTCCACCATATCGGCTTTGCGGGCAGAGCTGTTATCGGGGGTTTCAGCGGGTGTTTGCGCCGTCTTCATAAATTATATCTCATTTCCTGGATACAAGAACATCTTATCGGTGCATTCAGCATTGGCGGGTATGCTTTCCTGTGCTAGAGATTTCGTTGGAGCCAACACTAACTTCGTTTATGCACATATTGGTTTAAAATAATATACCATTAGTTGTAAAGAGCGTGACAATATAATTTAGGATTAATCAGAATTAATCTGATCCTGTTTACCGGAGTATTGGACAACAATGAGTTTAAATTGGCTTAAATTACCTATGATTGGCATGACGTGCATTGGTTTGGCAGCGTGTAGCTCTGGCGATTCCGAGGACACCTACATCGCGCGCGATGTGGAAGTGATATATAACTTTGCCCAAGATAATCTTGATCGGGGCAGGTACCGTTTTGCGGCCGCAGCTTTTGACGAGGTGGAACGACAGCATCCGTATTCTGTCTGGGCGCGACGGGCACAATTAATGGCGGCATACTCCGCCTATATGAGCAATCAATATGATGATGCAGTTCTTGCCGCGGAGCGGTTTCTTCAATTGCACCCCGGCAATACATCGGCACCTTATGCATATTATTTGATTGCCCTTAGCCACTACGAGCAGATTTCCGACGTTGGACGTGATCAAAATAAAACAGAGCAGGCTGAAGCGGCTCTGATTGAAGTTATCCGCCGGTATCCAGATTCTGATTATGCGCAAGACGCACAATTGAAGCTAGCGCTGACCCAGGACCATCTGGCAGGCAAGGATATGGAAGTTGGCCGGTTTTATTTGAAGCGCAAAGAATATCTTTCGGCAACTATTCGGTTCCGCCGGGTTGTAGAAAAATTTCAAACCACAAGTCATACGCCAGAGGCACTACACCGGTTGGTGGAAAGTTACTTGGCGATGGGTGTATACGACGAAGCCAAGATGGCTGGAGCGGTTTTGGGCGCAAACTTCGGCGAGACCAAATGGTATCGGTATAGTTATTCGTTGCTTGTGGATGGGAAAATATCTCCTGAAGCCAAAAGCACGTCGTGGTTGGCCAGTTTGTGGCCGTTTTGACGGTCAACTAGGGGACTTGGATGCTGACCGAACTCAGCATTCGGGACATTGTTCTGATCGATAAGCTCAGTCTGTCTTTTACGGACGGGCTAAACGTCCTGACGGGTGAAACCGGCGCAGGAAAATCAATCCTACTTGATAGTTTAGGGCTTGCACTTGGTGCGCGCGCAGACCGTGCGTTAGTGCGTATAGGCGCCGATAAAGGCGTTGTGGCAGCCACTTTCTCTGTACCAGTTGGCCATCCGGTTTGTCAGCAATTGCAAGAGCTCGCAGTTGACGACGGTGCGGGTGAAATCCGCATGAAACGGCAGGTTTCCAGTGATGGTCGAAGTCGGGCCTGGATTAATGATGAGCCTGTTGGCCAAGCTGCGATGGCGTCGGTCGCGGCTTCCCTGATCGAAATTCACGGGCAGCATGATGACCGAGGCCTGTTGGATGCTGGGGCGCACCGAAATTTACTCGATGAATTTGCCGTAGCAGTGCCGTTGCGCACTGACGTTGCAACCAAATATTCGGCCTTGAAAAATAAGCTAGCCGAGCAGGCACGCGTGCAGCAGGCGGTTGACGCGCTCGCACTCGAAGAAGAGTATGTCAGGCACGCGGTATCTGAATTGGAGACACTGTCTCCGGAGGCAGGCGAGGATACCAGCCTCGCAGAAAAACGGTCTTTGATGATGCAGGGGGAGCAAGCTGCTAAAGAGTTAACCGAATTTCAGGAAATTTTAGGCTCCAACGAAGGGGTCGATGCCACCGTTCGCGGCGTGCTGCGCAGACTGGCCAGGCTTGGAGAGGACCTTTCTACCGTTTTAGCGCCAGTGGCGTCGTCGCTTGATAAGGCGGCGGAAGAGTTGAGCATAGCCAACGATGAGCTCTACCGAATTCAGGGCACGCTGGCTTTTAACTCGGCAGAACTGGACCGCATTGAAGAAAGGTTGTTTGAAATCAGACGGTTGGCCCGCAAACACAAATGTCAGCCGGATGATTTGGCTGTAGTGCAAGAACAGTTTTCAGAAAAGCTTTCTGGCATAGACGGCGGAGCCGACCTGCTGCTTGCTGCCGACAAAGACGTGGAGGCGGCGCGAGAAAATTATATTGCAGCAGTTGAAAAATTGTCGAAAGAACGGAAAAAAACGTCCTCCGTTCTTGACCGGCAAGTAAACGCTGAACTTGCACCTTTAAAGTTAGAAAAAGCCACTTTCAGAACCAAAATCGATACTCTGGACCAGCAAGACTGGGGCGAGTTTGGAGCCGAACGGGTTATTTTTGAAGTCAAAACCAATACGGGGAGCGACTTTGGCCCTATGGTTAAAGTTGCCTCGGGCGGCGAGCTTGCGCGGTTTATTTTGGCGTTGAAAGTTGTCCTGTCGCAGAAAAGTTCTCCGCTCGTGATGGTTTTTGACGAAGTCGACAGAGGCATTGGTGGAGCTACAGCGAGCGCCGTAGGTGAAAGACTGAAGCGGTTGAGCGACCGATCACAGTTGCTGGTGGTTACCCACAGCCCGCAAGTTGCGGCCCGCGGCGATACCCAATATCAGAT
Organism: Alphaproteobacteria bacterium; assembly: GCA_021774695.1. GTDB lineage: Bacteria > Pseudomonadota > Alphaproteobacteria > Sphingomonadales > Kordiimonadaceae > Kordiimonas. Next base: position 8,396 of record JAJFIU010000042.1, read on the forward strand.
TAGCAAAGAAGATGTTCACAGCGATACACTCACATCAGTTGTGGAATTGACACCGACGGGCAGGAAAGAGGAAATTGCTCGTATGCTGGCGGGGACAACGGTTACTGATGCGGCGCGCGCCGCAGCGGAGCAATTGCTGGCGGCGGAGAAAGTTTGATGGACGTTTCAAGTGAAGATGAAGGTCTGAAAGCTGTTGCAACTATGACCGAAGCTGAGGCACGGGCCGAGCTGGCTCAGCTTGCGATGGATATCGCCTATCATGACGCCCGGTATCACGCGGAAGATGACCCGGTCATTCCCGATGCTGATTATGATGCCCTGCGTCGGCGCAACGACGAGATCGAGGCCGCATTCCCTGGGCTAGTCCGCGTGGATAGTCCATCAAAAAAAGTTGGTTCCCCTTTAAGGAAAAACAAGTTTTCCAAGGTGCCACATGCGCGACCAATGCTCTCGCTGGACAATGCGTTTAATGACGAAGACGTGCACGAATTTGTTGCAAGAGTGGGACGTTTCCTTGGGCTGCCGGCCTCAACAATTGTTGAGCTGACTGCAGAACCAAAAATTGATGGTCTGTCGCTTGCGCTACGATACGAGCACGGTGAATTAGTGCTTGCTGCCACACGCGGTGACGGTGAAGTGGGCGAAGATGTCACGATAAACACAAAGACAATTGACAATATTCCGCACCAGCTTGCAGGCAACGCGTATCCAGACGTCATAGAGATTCGCGGCGAAGTTTATATTGGCAAGCAAGATTTTGCCCAGCTGAACAGCCAGCAAGAGGCCGCCGGGGCCAAAGTGTTTGCCAACCCGCGAAATGCGGCAGCTGGATCACTGCGGCAACTGGATTCGTCGATCACGGCGTCGCGCCCTTTGAAGTTTTTCGCATACGCTTGGGGCGAAGTTAGTGAAATGCCTGCAGCTACCCAGATGGAAATGGTAGAGCTGTTTAAACAATGGGGTCTCGCGATTAATCCTCTGATGAGCCGGGTGGTTGGCGCTGCCGGTGCCACTGAGCATTACTGCAACATTGAAGCTCAGCGCGCGAGATTGGATTATGATATCGACGGCGTGGTGTACAAGGTTGATCGATTGGATTGGCAAAATCGACTGGGTATGGTTGCGCGTGCGCCCAGATGGGCCATCGCTCATAAATTTCCGGCGGAAAAAGCGACGACCATTGTGAACGCAATTGATATCCAGGTTGGTCGAACTGGCTCTCTCACGCCGGTTGCAAAACTGGAACCGGTAACAGTTGGCGGCGTTGTAGTATCAAATGCCACGCTTCATAATCCGGACGAGATCGCCCGTTTGGGTGTTCGGGTCGGTGATACGGTGGTTATCCAGCGTGCAGGGGATGTAATACCCCAGGTTGTTTCGGTGGTGATGGAACGGCGTCCACCGCAGTCCGCGCCTTTTGAATTTCCAACAGAGTGCCCTGTTTGTGGCTCTCTTGCCGCCGCAGAGGGGGACGATGTTGTTGTTCGCTGTACTGGAGGCTTGGTGTGCTCCGCCCAGCGGGTTGAGCGACTTAGCCACTTTGTTTCTCGCAATGCATTTGATATTGACGGTTTGGGTATAAAACAGATCGCGCAACTGTTTGATCGAGGCTGGGTGCATGACCCCGCCGATATATTTAAGCTCAGTACCCGCAATGAGGCTGAAGGTAATATTCTGGAAACCTGGAATGGCTGGGGCGATCTTTCGGTCAAAAATCTTTTTCAAGCTGTGGAAGAGCGTCGAACCATCGAGTTCCATCGATTTTTGTTTGGTCTCGGGATACCGTCGATTGGTCAGGAAAATGCCAAACTACTTGCTCGGCATTTTGGCTCAGTAGACGCATTGATGATTTTCATGGAGCAAGCCAATGAGCTGGCGGAACAAATGGCATCGTTTTTTGATGCGCAGGAAATCTCTTCGCTTAACTATGTTTTGATGCGTTTGGGGCACCTGAAGGAATTTTCCTCGACGCTAATGCCTGATGACCTTTTTGCAACTGGAAAAAATTTACCTTTATTGGTAGCGGAACGGGTTGCACGAATTGATGCTGGAACACTTAAAGGCGACAATATCAAAATGTCGCATCTCCGGCGTGTCGCCGGTTTTGAAAATAAACGCGAGTTCGAATTCCCAACCGCCCTTGCCGCCCAGCTTTATCACCACAATCAGGAACTCAATGCCATAGACGGCATAGGCGTAGACGTAATTCTGAATTTGGAAGATTTTTATTTCGAGCCACAAAACCGTGGTGTGTTGGTTGGCTTACTAGAGCAGTTAACAATTGAGGAGGCACAAGCGACTGCATCCGACAGCCCAATATCGGGAAAAACGGTCGTTTTTACGGGTTCTCTGGTTGCATTAACCCGCGCTGAAGCCAAAGCGGGCGCTGAAGCACTTGGCGCTAAGGTTGCGGGGTCGGTTTCCAGTAAAACCGACTATGTTGTGGCTGGTCCTGG
>JAJFIU010000043.1 GCA_021774695.1 Alphaproteobacteria bacterium
AAAACATAGTGTTTCTGCATAGTTACGCTGGGCTCGCCAATATTGCCAGCGTACCAACAGTGCGAAAACCGGGATAACAAGGAAAACAATGAGGTCTACTTGTGACGACAATGTGTTGCGCACTTCGTCTGCGAAAAACAAAGCCCTTTCGCTGGCGGAACCTTCGTTGCTTAAAATGATGGCGCGATTTGCGATAGCAGCCATTGCACCAGTTAAAGCCGAAAGGGCGATATAGATTGTGAAGGTGGCGAAAAAAAATCGGATGGGATTTATGAAATTTGCTCGTGAACCCTGGATGTAACTTAGTGCCACGGCTCCAGGGTTAACGGCTAGCTTTCTTAATGTTCGCCAGAAGCGTGAATCAAATTCTGTCAGCGCTTCAAAAAACATTGAAAAAAGCAGGTTGGAATTCAATCGCGCGCCGATGTCGCGCTGTCCGCAGAGGGAGCAGAAAGAACCGGTCATCTCGGTTTTACAGTTAAGGCAGGCTGATTGTGCCGACGCCATTAAATTTCCCCGTTGTTCTTTCATTACCCGCTGGCGCTGGACAGTCTAAGCGGATTTGGCAGCTAGTTTCTTTTGCCGAGCCTCGCGCAATTTAGCGAAGTCGTCTCCCGCGTGGTAACTCGAACGGGTCAATGGTGTCGCCGATACCAGCAAAAAACCTTTCCCTTTTGCCATGCGTTCGTATTTTTTGAATTCATCTGGCGTGACAAAACGTTCCACTCTGGCATGACGAGGTGTCGGCTGAAGATATTGGCCAATGGTCATAAAATCAATATCGGCCATGCGCATGTCGTCCATCACCTGGCTAATTTCAAGCCGTTCTTCACCCAGACCGACCATGATGCCCGATTTGGTGAATATGGATGGGTCGATCTGTTTGACTGTATCAAGCAGCCTGAGTGAGTGGTAAAAGCGCGCGCCTGGTCTAATTTTGGGGTACAGCCGCGGTACCGTCTCCAGATTGTGATTAAACACGTCTGGTTTGGCCTCTGCCACTGTCTCAATCGCACCGGGCTTGTTTCTGAAATCGGGCGTGAGTATTTCAATTGTCGTGTCCGGGCTCATATCGCGGATTGCTTTGATCACCTGAACGAACTGGTCTGCTCCGCCGTCCGCAAGATCATCGCGGTCAACCGAAGTAATAACAATATGGTTAAGCCCCATCGCTGCGCAGGCTTCGGCCGTGTGCATGGGTTCTTTGGGGTCAACCGCCATGGGGCGGCCGGTTTTGATGTTGCAGAAGGCGCAAGCGCGTGTGCAGGTGTCGCCCAAAATCATAACCGTAGCGTGTTTCTTGGACCAGCATTCACCGATGTTGGGGCACGCCGCCTCTTCGCATACCGTGTGCAGGTTTTTGTCGCGCATGAGCTTGCGGGTTGCCTGATACTCGCGGCTCACCGGCGCTTTAACTCGGATCCACTTGGGTTTACGCAGGAACTGCTGTTTGTCTTCTGGTTTATTCATTTCCATCACCTAGCTGGTCTAAGCAGCTTCTATCCTAAAATGCTATTGCGGCCAACCATTCTAAAAATGAATGGCACGTCCATATGCGTCCAGAACGCTTTCGTGCATCATTTCACTGAGTGTCGGGTGCGGGAAGACGGTATGCATCAGCTCTGCCTCGGTGGTCTCCAGTGTACGTGCCACGGTGTAGCCCTGGATAAGCTCGGTGACTTCTGCGCCGATCATGTGCGCGCCCAATAGTTCACCGGTTTTCTTGTCAAATACGGTTTTAACAAACCCTTCTGCTTCGCCGAGTGCTATGGCTTTGCCGTTGCCGATAAAGGGGAATTTCCCCACGCGCACGTCGTGCCCTGCATCCTTCGCAGCGGCTTCTGTCATACCAACGCTGGCAACTTGCGGCCTGCAATAGGTACAACCCGGAATGTTGGACGTGTCCATCGGGTGAACATTTGGCAGCCCAGCCATTTTTTCAACCGCTATGATGCCCTCGTGTGATGCTTTATGCGCCAGCCACGGCGGTCCTGCCACATCACCCAGCGCCCATACGCCGGGGACATCCGTTTGGCCGTATTCATCGATAACAATATGACCGCGATCTACTTTTACGCCGATCTGTTCCAAGCCGATGTTTTCAACATTGCCGGTAATGCCAATGGCCAAAATTACCCGGTCAACGATGATTTCTTCTTTTTTTCCATCACTTTCAACAACGCAGGTGACATCGTTCTTACCTTTTTTAAGTTCGGTGACAGACGCTGATTTCTTGATCGTCATACCTTGTTTTTTGAATGACTTTTCCGCGAAGGCTGAAACGTCGGCGTCTTCTACTGGCAGGATACGATCCATCATTTCGACAACGGTCACATCGCTGCCCAGTTCATTGAAAAAGCTGGCGAACTCAATGCCAATGGCTCCAGAACCTATCACCAGGAGTTTCTTGGGCATAACATTGGGGTTTAGGGCGTGGCGGTAGCTCCACACCAGTTCACCGTCTGCTTTCAAGTGTGGCAGTTCACGAGCGCGTGCGCCGGTGGCAATGATAATATTTTTGCCAGTGACCTCGCTAGCAGCACCTTTGGCGTCCTTTACAGCGATCGTGTTGGCGCTTTTAAAAGTTGCCTCGCCGGCAATGTGGGTGACCTTATTCTTTTTGAACAAAGATTTGATCCCACCGGATAGTTGCCCCGCAACGCCTCGGCTGCGTTTTATTATGGCATCAAAATCATACTCGACGGAGCCTATTTTCAGGCCGTAATCAGCACCGTTTTTGGCCAAATGATACACTTCGGCGGAGCGCAACAAGGCCTTGGTGGGAATGCAGCCCCAATTCAGGCAAATGCCGCCCAGGTTTTCTCGCTCCACGCACACAACATTCATGCCCAACTGAGCCGCACGAATGGCAGCCACGTAACCGCCGGGGCCACCGCCAATAACAATCAAATCAAATGAATTACTCATGTTAAATTCCAACTTTTCAGCGCGCCGTCTAAACTCTAAATACGCTCGTGGTTATCTTTTCTGCGTGGGTCATCGATGCCGCCCGTATGGTCGGTGTCACCGTTTTCGATAATCAGCACGCTGCATCCTTCCGGCGCGTAAGGCTTATGTTCAACGCCCTTCGGCACTACAAGTATCTCGCCCTCTTCCAGCCAAACTTGTTTGTCGCGGAAATCGATCCTCAAACGGCCTTCAATCACCTGAAAAAATTCATCTTCTTCATCATGCTGGTGCCAGATGAAGTCACCTTCAAGCTTAGCAACATAAACCTGGAAGTTGTTGATGTTGGCAACAATTTTGGGCGTCCATGTGTCGCTGAACGTGCCTAGTTTTTTGTGTAGGTTTATCGCATCCATATAACTAGCCTAAAGAAGCATTGTGATGGGGTCTTGGATGAAGCCTTTGAAAGCTTTCAAGAATTCAGCGCCAACGGCGCCGTCGATTGCACGGTGATCACACGACAGCGTGCAGCTCATCATCGTTGCAACCGCAAGTGCGCCGTCTTTGACCACTGGTCGCTGTTCTCCGGTGCCTATTGCCAGTATTGCGCCTTGCGGCGGGTTGATTACCGCAGAAAACTCTTTAATGCCCATCATGCCAAGGTTGGAGATTGAGAATGTGCCGCCCGCATAGTCTTCGGGCATAAGTTTGCCGTCGCGTGCTTTGAGCGCCAGTTCTTTAGTGGTTTTAGCGATGTCGGCCAAACCCATCTGGTCTGCGCTGCGCACAACGGGTGTCACCAAACCGCCGTCGATGGCAACGGCCATGGATACGTCAGCGCGTTGGTACCAATACATTTTGTCGCCAGCAAACTGTACGTTGGCTGCGGGTACTTTCTTGAGGGCCAGGGCAGACGCACGGATGATGAAATCATTAACCGATATTTTAACGCCGCTCTCGGCAAGCTTGTCGTTCAATTCCTTGCGCTGCGCCAGTAACTTATCCAGTTCACAGTCCACAGTTAGGTAAAAATGCGGTACGGTGGTTTTGGATTCTGTCAACCGTTTGGCAATGGTTTTCCGCATGTTGGACAGGCGCTCTTCCCGGAACGGAATATCACCGTGTGGCGGATAGTATGAGCCGGTTGCCACAGCCACTGGCGCCTTCGCTGGCGATGGCCCAGGTGAAGATGCTGCAGCAGATGCGGTTCCACCGGTTGCGGCGGCCTCAACATCGCGCTTAACGATACGGCCGTGCGGGCCAGTTCCGCTGACAGAAGCCAGATCAATGCCTTCGTTGGCAGCAATGCGCTTGGCAAGCGGGGAAGCCTTCAAACGGTCGGCGGGCTGCTCAGCGACAGTTTTGACATTTGTCTGGGTCACCGAGTCAGTGATTTGGCTGTTAACGGGCATTGGGTTGGCTTGTGTCGGTGCTGGTTGGGCAACAGACACAGATGCCGGTGCCGAAGCTGCAGACGGCACGGCAACATCGGCAGCGTCTTCGCCCTCTTCGGCTAAAATCGCAATTATTTGACCTACTGGAACACCGTCGGTACCTGCTTCGACCAGAATTTTGGCAACGACGCCGTCGTCGATACTTTCAACTTCCATTGTCGCTTTGTCGGTCTCGATTTCGGCAAGCACGTCACCAGATGTGACGGTGTCGCCTTCCTTGACCAGCCAGGTCGCAAGCGTGCCCTCTTCCATTGTGGGTGACAGGGCGGGCATAAAAATTTCAATAGCCATTGCTAATCCCTAATCTTTGTAACAAACGGCTTTGGCCGCTGCGATAATTTTATCTGCGTTCACAACTGCTGCTTTTTCAAGGTTGTTGGCGTAAGGCAAAGGCACGTCAACGCTATTGACCCGGGTTACTGGTGCGTCGAGCCAATCAAAGGCTTGTTCCATCAGTCGTGCTGAAATCTCTGAGGCCACTGAACATTGCGGCCACCCCTCTTCTGCTACAACACAGCGATTGGTTTTCTTTACGCTGTTTATCACAGCGTCAATATCCAACGGCCTGATGGTGCGCAGGTCAATCACTTCAGCACTGATGCCTTCTGCTGCCAGTGCGTCGGCAGCTTTAAGCGCCTCGCCCACTGTGATGCTATAGGAAATAATAGTCACGTCACTGCCTTCTCGGAAAGTACGCGCTTTGCCGATCGGCACCACATAGTCGTCCATGTCCGGAACATCGAAGTTTTCGCCGTACATCAATTCGTTCTCGAGGAACACAACGGGGTTGGGGTCGCGGATCGCAGCTTTCAACAAGCCTTTGCAATCGGCAGCATCATACGGTGCGATAACCTTCAAGCCCGGCACATTGGAGTACCAGGATGCGTAATTTTGGCTGTGCTGCGCGCCGACGCGACTGGCTGCACCGTTAGGACCGCGGAAAACGATAGAGCATTCCACCAAACCACCTGACATATAGCGTGTTTTGGCCGCAGAGTTGATGATATGGTCGATGGCCTGCATCGCGAAGTTGAACGTCATAAACTCGATAATGGGTTTGAGACCGTCGAAAGCTGCCCCAACACCCAACCCGGCAAAACCATGCTCGGTGATCGGTGTGTCAATAACGCGGTCGGAGCCGAACTCCTCAAGAAGTCCTTGGGTAACTTTGTATGCACCCTGATATTCAGCAACTTCTTCTCCCATGACGAAAACGTCAGGATCCCGGCGCATTTCTTCCGCCATAGCGTCGCGCAGTGCTTCGCGAACGGTGATTCCGTTCATTGGCGTGCCCTCGGGAACATCAATGTCCATAAGCACTGGGGCTGCAGAGGTTTCTAGAGCCGTAGGCAATTGCTGTGCCGCCGGTGCTGTTGTGACAGTTTTGGTCGCTGTTGGTGCCTGTGCGGGGGTTGCAGGAGACAAGTTGTCAGCATCTTCACCGTCTTCCGCCAAAACAGCGATTACAGTACCGACAGCAACATTATCCGTGCCTGCATCAACCAATATTTGGGCAACGATGCCTTCATCGATACTTTCAACTTCCATTGTCGCTTTGTCTGTTTCTATCTCGGCGAGTACATCGCCGGATGTAACTGTGTCGCCGACTTTTACCATCCAGCTTGCAAGTGTGCCTTCTTCCATCGTCGGCGACAGGGCGGGCATTGTAATTTCTATAGTCATGTCTGCCCCCTACGCCATTACATTTGTATAAAGTTCGGAAAGATCA
>JAJFIU010000044.1 GCA_021774695.1 Alphaproteobacteria bacterium
AGTTGGTCGCATCAAAACGGGGTATCATGAGTGTCTCCGGGGTTTCGCCCGCCGATTAGACACGTGTCTGACGGAGGTTGATTTAGGCAAAACCCTGATCCCGGCAGTCAATCACAGCCTAATAGTGCGGTCAAGTCTTGCCGTTGCTGCGAAGGCAGGCTACTCAGGATAACCAGTTAGGGTTTGTTCCAATTAGGGTTTGTTATCGTCGGAGTTGTCACCGCGTGTCTTCTGTTGAAATTGTATTGCTAGCCGGTATCGGTGCTTCTTTGCTTCTCGGCGTTGTTTTGTTGGTGCGCTTGCGCGCCCTTGCCACACCGCCTGATACGACTGAAACTGAGAAAAAACTGATTGAAATTAAAGGTCAGTTTGATCAGTTTTCTGTTCAAGCCGATGCTCGGGAAAAAGGCATTCGTGAAGAGTTCAGGGGCAACCGTGAAGAAATCACCAAGGCGATAAACGAGCTCTCAGACACCATGCGCAAGTTTGGCCAACACCAGACCGAGCAGCAGGAACAGTTTCGCAACAAACTTGACGACAAGATGAAAGAGTTACGCGTTGAGAACAGCCAAAAGCTGGACGAAATGCGTAAAACCGTTGACGAAAAACTGCAAACGACGCTTGAACGGCGTTTGTCGGAAAGTTTTAAAACCGTATCTGAACGACTGGAGGCGGTTCATAAAGGGCTGGGCGACATGCAAACGCTGGCAACTGGTGTGGGCGATTTGAAACGGGTGCTGACCAATGTGAAATCGCGCGGCACGTTCGGCGAAGTGCAGTTAAGTCTGTTGATCGACGATGTGCTGACGCCTAATCAATATGTCGCTAATTATGACTGCGGCAAAGCCGGGGGCCAGCTTCGAGTTGAATTCGGCATTCGAATGCCGGGCACCGAAGAGGCAGTTTTCCTGCCGGTTGATGCGAAATTTCCGACTGAGGATTATGAGAGATTGCTCGTTGCCGTGGAGTCCGGCGACATTGAAGGCATTGCTCTTGCCCAAAAAGCATTGGCGGCACAGGTGAAGGGTTTCGCCAAAGACATGGCGCAAAAATATATTAACCCGCCGCACACAACGCCTTCAGCCATCTTGTTTTTACCAACGGAAGGTCTATATGCCGAGATGCTGCGGTTGCCAGGCTTTGTTGAAGGCGTCCAGCGAGAGCTAAATGTTACCATCACAGGACCGACCAATTTCCAGGTGTTGCTGACAACTTTCCGCATGGGTTTTCAACAGATGGCCATGCAAGAGCATGCGTCAGAGGTATGGAAAGTGCTCGGTGCTGTTAAACGCGAATTTACCCGATACGGCGAACAGATATCAGCGATGGGCAAAAATGTTCATGCCATGGAAAAACACGTTGAAAAATTGACGACCCGAAAAAATGTAATGCTGCGCGCTCTTAAAAGCGTGGACGAAGTCAGCGAAGGTGATGCGCAGGTGTTTTTGCCCAACGATGCGCCAAATGATCCAGATGAAGAAGACGAAACAGGCGGCGACACTGATCAGTGATTGCTGATTGTACCTGTTTGTGCCGGATTGTGTATGGACCTTGACCAAGGTCAAACAATTGTTCCCGGCTCTATACTAGCCTGATGCAGATGACGTAATCAGGAGGTAAAATATGAGCCACGTTCCCCACGAACTGCGGGAAGACTTTCCGGAATTTGAAGACCGTATCCACGAACTGAAAGAAAACCATGCGCATTTCAAACGCATCTCGGAAGAATATCACGTCCTTAACCGTGAAATTCACCGGATTGAAGTGGGTGAGGAGCATGTTTCTCAGTTTAGTGAGGATGACATGCGCAAAAAGCGCATTCTGCTCAAAGACGAAATATACGCTTTGCTAAAATCCGGATAACCACCAAATTTAAATTCGCAAGTTAAGGGGTCATGCTCCTTTTCTTTTACCTTGACATGCAGTTGTTTAACTGCATGTTTAAAAGGCAGCTAAATAACTGCATGTATAGGAGCACGTAGTTTTTATGGACCTGATATTTAAAGCGCTCGCCGATGCCACCCGACGGGAAATGCTGGATAAGCTGCTCGATCAGCCCGGCCTGACACTGGGTGACTTGATTGCGGGCACTGAAATGCGCCGTCAGTCTGCTAGCAAGCATGTGCAAATTCTGGAAGCAGCGGGACTGGTTGTAACCGAATGGCAGGGGCGGGAGAAAAAGCATTTCCTCAACCCTGTCCCTATTCAGGAAATAAACCGGCGCTGGGTCGATAAATACTCCCGCACACGCGCGGATGCGATCCTTAACCTGAAGCAGGCGCTGGAGGCCGGTTCAACCGGGAAGCGCAAATAGCTTCTAACGTCAAACAAACCAAGGACAAACTCATGACAGAGCCAAGACACACCACAGACTATATCTATGTCATTTTAATTGATGCCCCGCGCTCGGCGGTTTGGCAGGCTCTTACCAACGGTGAATTCACCAGACAATATTGGCACAGTGCTGAAGTCCGGTCTGATTGGACCGTCGGAAGCCCGGTGGAGTTTTGGGTATCCACGGAACAGGGCGACGTTGTTGGCTGCGAAGGTGAAATACTGGAATATGCAGAGCCAGAGCGTTTGAGCTATACATGGCATTTCCCGCTAAACCCTGCCTGTGCTCCTGAGCCTCACTCAAGAGTATTGTTTTTGCTGCAAGACGCTGGAGGAGCCACGAAGTTAACGGTCAGGCACGATAAATTTACCGGTAAGGACAGCGCCACCTACCATATGGTCTCTACCGGCTGGCCTTATGTGATCGCAGGTTTGAAATCACTTTGTGAAACCGGAAAAACCCGCGATTTTTCTATTCTCGCGCCGGATTGAACCGCGCCTTCAATGCGTGAAGTTTATTTTTCAGTGATTGTACGCCGTGGTTTGCGGCGAAGCGTGCGCAAAATGAGGTGGGTGCTATTGAACTTACCTGCCATCATCCCTAAATTAGGAGTGTAGCAAACAGACAAGCCTGAAAACAGGCGCTGCTATAAAGCGAAAGACAACGACAGCACGGGGTTAGCCGGACAAAACGACAAAAAAGTCGTCGCCGCGAACCCATACTAAAGCGAGGATAAAAGAGATGTTTACCAGTTTAATTGACAGCACAGCTACGCCTAAGGGTCTGCCCTCAGCGAAAGCGCATGTGCATCATTCAAGTGCGCGAACCCGTCGCCACCGTAGGCGATTTGATCGCTCATCGCGGTTGGGTATCGCGGCTTAACGACCCCAATTGGGTCTGCATTCGCCCTTAAGCTCCTGCTTATGATCTTATAGCCCTTACGCGATTGCAGATTCTGGCCGGGCCTTGGTGCGGATCACGCCCCTGACCCTAGCCCCTAGTGCCCATCTGGGTCCGGCCAAACTACATTACCCCGCGGGTGTTCCCCTAGCACCCGCACCAGACAGGTGTTATGCTCCTCCCAAGGAATAACCCGGTCCTAAAGGCATCCTTCCCCCCAAGGATGCCTTTTTCTATGGGGGATACCTTTTTCATGGATATTTGATATTTGCAGCGAGTGTTCCTACACTGTAGGGAGTCTCAGCTGCGGGAAAGAACATGATCAAACATTCACTGGTTTTGCCGGCTCTGTTGCTGGTGACGGCTTGCGGTTACCGTGCTGGCGATTATGTACCTGTTTTGTTGGCGGATGCCGCACACGCCCCGGATTGGGATGCTGATCTCGATGTATGCCACGACGATGTGTCAAAAACTGGTGGCAACCGTGCGGAATATGGTGCATCGCTCGATAAATGCATGGAAGGTCGAGGCCACCCGGTAGATCGTGCTGCGTCGGCAGAGAAATTCGCAGAAATGGAAAAAGAGCGTAGGCGCAAAGATGCTGAGACTTCTAAAAAACAGAGTGGTTACTACAAACCTACATGAGGCTGGCAACCATTGAGCCATGAAACTCCAGTTATGTAGTTGTCTGTCATGGAGCGATGCTGTAATCGGTGCCGTATCGCTTGCGCAAGGAAGTGCTGGGCTGGCCTAAGTCGCCGTCATTTGACTTGCGTCATATTTATATCGAAATCTCGCATTATATTGCTATAGTGAATAAACACGGTATGGGGGTATTGTGATGGCACTTCATTTATTTCCAACAATTGTCGTTGATCCGGCAACAGGGAAAACCTTTTGGCAGTCGCACCTGACTGATATGGTGGGCATGAAAAAATATCGGAGGGCGCGGCGAATTTTGCCGTGCGTCTGGTTCACCTACCGGAATATATTCAGTGATTATCCGGGCGGTTTTGAACCGATTGGTAAAAGGCCAGAAAACTTTTCCCGCAAGTTGCACTGAGTTTTGGTGGCCTACTCGGTGCGTCGAACGGCGCGCTTTTCCCGCTTGGTATTTTCGTTTCTAAGCGCTCTTATTTCGGCGGTATTGAAATTTGTTGCCCGGGTTAACTGGGCAATTTTTCCCTTCACGCCGATTAATGCAAACGGTAAAATTATCCATGACAGCATGATAATACCGCCCACAACCAGTGCGGCTACCGCTATTGCCATATCGGTGCCACCAGCGGCTATCATGCGTTCGACCCAATTTGCCCATGCTTCCATTTGTCATTCCCCTATATGGTTAGCAAAATTTGATCTCATGGACTGCAATGATCAAGCCAAGTAAGCGTTTGCCGGCACAGGCTTCGGTTTCGTGCGAGTTGCCATTTTGCCAGCGGAGAAAAACGGTGGCTGTTATTTTTGCCTGCATAGACTAGCCAGCGCCGCAGTTGCTGGTACAGCAAAACCATTGGAAACTGCGACGATTGAGGGTCGAACAGATCGTCACCGTAGCCTTGAACGAAGGCGCGTATCAGTGTGCTGCGGGAAGACTGCGGCATAGGCGACAAGGCGAAAGGTGACACAACGCCCAGATAGGCAAGCATGCGGGCAATGTCTTCATACACCGGCCCGTGCCGCGCGCCCCACATGTCCATCCCGATAATACCAGCATCGTCCACTAGAAGGTTGGTTGGGGTAAAGTCGCCGTGCAGTAAAGCGTGGGGGATCTTTTTCCCTGCATCGGCCGCGGTATCCAAGAAACGATCCAGGCAAATTTGGAAAGCTGGGTCTTGTTCCAGCAAAGCCACAACATCAGACTGGCGGGTCATTTGGATGTTTAATTTTGCAGTTAATTTACCACCGTTTATCGGCTCTATCCCGATGCCTGACAGTTCGTGAAAAGCCCGTAACCATCTGGCGGCGGCTGTGATCAGGCCAAGCCGCTGGTTTGGTGACGCAAATTTTTTCCACAATACAGACCGCAGGGTGGGGGCGGTTTGCCAGTCCATCAATATGGCGCCGTCGTCGGGCAGAAATGCCAGTGCCGTGGGCGCGCGTAGAAGAGGTTGGCGCTGTGCTGCCTGATTACAGTGGACCAGTGTGCGGTACTGTAAGTTTGGGGCCGCGCCCGATACCATGCCGGGCCTGTAAACCTTCAAAGCAAGCGTGTGGTTGGCGTTAGCAACTTTATAAACCTCGCACTTTCGCGCCCGAACAGCAGGACCACGAATATACCATTCAGTTGTCGCATCAACAGCTGTTAGCGTTGGCAACAGCTTTTCCAGCAGTTCTGTGTGTGGTTTTTTTGACATAGACCCCTTCGGTTGCCTTTTGTTGGCAAAGGATAGATTAACGCTTGCCGTTATAGCGCTTTTCTGGCGCAATGCCATGGTTTGAGACAACAATTTGGAAGGCTGCTCCCAGTGGATCTTTTTGATGCCATGCATGTATCACTACCCAGTGGTCCCGATTTCAGTGCAGAAAAATCATTGTCGTGCGAGCTCGGCTTTGACACCGGTATGGCTAGTTATCCGTTGATTTGCGGGGTAGACGAAGTTGGCCGCGGGCCACTAGCGGGGCCTGTTGTTGCGGCAGCTGTTATCCTTGATCCGGTTCGGGTTCCAGTGGGTTTAGATGACAGCAAAAAACTGACCGCCCGCAAGCGAGAATTGTTGTTTGAAGCCATTCACTGTGCGGCGGTGGCGGTTAGTATCGCTGAAGCAAGTGTGGAAGAAATTGACCAGATCAACATTCTACAGGCATCAATGCTGGCAATGCGCCGGGCAGTGGCGGGACTGGCAATACGGCCAAACGGTGCTCTGGTAGACGGCAACCGAGACCCTGATTTGGGTGATTTGCCAACTAAAACTTTGATAAAAGGCGATGCGAGGTCGCTTTCGATCGCTGCGGCGAGCATTGTCGCAAAAGTTTTTCGTGACCGATTGATGACAAAGTTGGGCGAAGAGTATCCCGACTATGGGTGGGGACAAAACGCAGGATATGGTGTGGAAAAACACCGATTGGCACTAGAACTTGTGGGGGTCAGCCCTCACCATCGAGTCAGTTTTGCACCGATTCGCAAGATTTTAGATAAAGAATAGGCTACAACTTATTGATTCATATTAAAGAATCACTTGACGTCGATTCGATTTCGACTCATGATTCAGTCCATAAATACATCAAAACAGAGCAAAAAACAGCGTCAAAAGACGCGTTTGGGCTAGCAAATGGTCATGAAATACCCGGGTATTGTTCGAGTTTTGGTCAAAAATGGGACGGAAAATCAATGGTAAAAGCGTCAAAAACGGCATCGAAAAGCCGAAAAAGTGAATTGAACTCAGCAAAATCGAAATCGTTGCTGCAGTCAAAACTGAATAAAATTATCCAGGGCGACAGCATCGATGTGATGAATGCGCTGCCGGAAAAATCGGTGGATGTCATTTTTGCTGACCCGCCCTATAATATGCAGCTTAAGGACACGCTCGCGCGGCCTGATAACAGCAAGGTCGACGGTGTTCATGATGCCTGGGACAAATTCTCCAGTTTTGCGGCTTACGACGAATTTACCTACCGCTGGCTTGCGGCCGCTCGTCGTGTGTTGAAAGACACTGGCACCATCTGGGTGATAGGCTCTTATCACAATATTTTCCGGGTCGGCAACGCGCTGCAAAACCTGGAGTATTGGGTGCTCAATGATGTGATCTGGCGCAAGACCAACCCCATGCCCAATTTTCGCGGCACCCGCTTCACTAACGCCCATGAAACCTTGATCTGGGCGGCCAAGTCTGCTGACAAGGGCGGTTACACGTTTAACTATGATGCCATGAAGGCGATGAACGAAGACAAGCAGATGCGGTCTGACTGGAATTTGCCTATTTGCTCTGGTCATGAGCGTTTGAAGTCCGGCGATAAAAAAGCCCATGCGACCCAAAAACCGGAATCGCTATTGTACCGGGTGTTGATGTCATCAACCAAGCCCGGTGATGTGGTGCTTGACCCCTTCTTTGGCACTGGCACCACAGGTGCTGTGGCCAAAAAGCTGGGCCGCAATTACATCGGGATCGAACGGGAGGCCGCCTACATCAAAGTGGCGCGCGAACGTATTTCTAAAATCACACAGCTGGACAGCGAAACGCTGGGCTATACTGAAAGCAAGCGCAGCGCCCCACGGGTGCCGTTTGGCACCATCGTTGAACGCGGTATGATCGAACCCGGCACAACTTTGTATGATTGTCGCCGCCAGCACGCCGCGCGGGTGCGCACCGACGGCACGCTGATCGCAGGTTCAGGCAAGGGTTCAATCCACCAGGTGGGCGCCAGTGTGCAAGGTGCACCGGCCTGCAACGGCTGGACATTCTGGCACATCGAGGCCAAAGGCCAACTGGTACCCATCGACGTCTTCCGCCAGCAAGTGCGCGCTGAAATGCACTAACTGCCAGAGCCGCCTGTAGGCCACACACATTCCCAGAGCCGCAGCTGCGTTCCAAATGGCTGCATGCTCCGTTGGCGCTCCTCCTGTCCCGCACCCGGGTTCAGGAGGGGCGCTTTTTTGCTCACAAATCTTCATAGGGACCCCTGAGTAGCCCTTGGATTTGAGGAGGGCGAATTCGAAGGAGTTTGTCCCTTGGTCTTGCAGTTTCGAGTGGATGATATAATGGCTTTGAACCCGGATTTCTTTCTTTAGGCCAAAAGCGTCCTATATCAGCTGGTATCAGGAGGCACATCAATGCGACCAAATCGGGCCATCAATATTCGCCTTATGGCGGCAATGCTCAGCGAAAGCAGAGCAATTTTTGAATTCAACGCGTTTTATTCGATGCGTTTGTTGATGCGATCCTTTCCCAAAGGCGACGGTCATCCGGTTCTGTTTCTGCCCGGTTTTATGGCAAGTGACTTTTCTACGCGCCCCATGCGGGGCCTGTTCAAAGACCTTGGCTACACGTCTTCCGGTTGGGATTTGGGGCGCAACCTTCTGGTAAACGAGGAACGCGAGGCAGACATGCAGGCGCTGTTGCGGGAGTTTAGCACTTCCCATGAGCGCAAAGTGTCGATCATTGGCTGGAGCCTTGGGGGTGTATTTGCACGCGAAATTGCCAAAGTGCACCCTGAATGTGTTCGGCAAGTTATTTCGCTAGGAAGTCCTATCTCAGGTGAAATAGTGCAGGACCCGGTTCATCAGGCTTTCAAGTCGGTCAACGGTGAGCCGACCGACACAGACCGAGCGCGGTATAGTTCGCTGGGTGAAGCGCCGCCGGTGCCGACAACGTCAATCTATTCGAAAACTGACGCTATTGTTCCGTGGCGTCGATCTGTGCAAAAAAGGGGCGGTCAAACTGAGAATATCGAGGTTCCTGCCAGTCATTTGGGGTTGGGTGTCAATCCGCTGGTGATGTATGCAATTGCTGACCGGCTGGCGCAGCCCGAGGACGAATGGAAACCTTTTGATATCCGCGGCGCGAAGCGCCTTTTCTTCAGATAGAGAACCGGCCTGTCGTTTTTCAGCAGGCAGGTGCGCGCAGAAATGCATTAGCAGTCGATAGTCCATATACATATTTCCTGAACCGCAGCTGCGTTTTTTGCGCGTAAGCGCCCAATTGTGTTGACAATACATAACTGCTTGATAGCGTGCGAATGCGCGAGTATTTTTTGAGTATTAGATTGGGGAATCTAAACTATGCCGGTAATCAAAAGTCAAAATGGAGAAGTTGTTAATCCGCTGGCTGGAGAGGCAACGGACCCAGTTTTAATAGCATACCTGGGGGCTCTCAATACCAATTTTTGGGCAGTGGATACTGTTACCTATGGTTCATTGGTTAACGATATCACGTCAAATAGTATTGGGTTTTACGAGGATGAGGATGGAAATATTTTCAACCCCTTTGCGTTCAACGAAAGCCAAGTAGCGCAGGCAGGGGATATTTTCACAAAAATTGCGCGGTACATTGATTTAGATTTTCAGAGAGCGGAAGTTGACGACGTTCCATTAATCAACTTTTCATTCTCGAGCTTCCCGTTCGGAGGTGGCGCCGCTAGTTTCCCGCAATATGAGGTTAGTTTTGTCGATGGCGCTGAATTTGGTTTTGGCGGCACTGTCCAACTGTTTTACGATGAAGTGGGCGCTGAGCCAGCTTTTAATAATGGATATTATAAAGTCTTGATGCATGAAATTGGCCATGCGTTGGGTCTGGATCATCCACTTGATGGAATTGGAACCGATGAATTAGTTCAGAGGCTGCCAACAGATGTCAATGGCACAGATTTTACAGTTATGACTTTAAGTTATGTGACTCAATTTTCCAGCCGATTTGACGGTTATTTCCTTGACCGTGAAACTGACAATTGGTTGCTTTCAGACATCATTGCGCTTCAGGCCATATACGGCGTTGATCAAACAGTAACCGTTGGAAACGATACATACACCTTCAGTGAAGGCACAAGTTATTACGAAGTTATTTGGGATACATCAGGCATTGATCAGATTGTGATTGATGGCAACTCTGCTGCCAACATCGACCTCAGTAAAGAAGGTTGGATAGATGTAGGATCAACAGTCAAATACACCAATACAGATGACTCTAGCGATTTCATGATGGTGCAAGATACTGTTTACCTCATGGCGGATGTTGTCATTGAAAAACTAATCGGTGGTGGTGGATCTGATGTTTTTAAAGGCAATACAGCCGATAACACCCTTATGGGAAATGCAGGTGACGATACGCTCAGTGGTGACGCAGGCAATGACACGCTTGATGGCGGCGCGGGGGCGGACGCACTTGACGGGGGCGAAGGTACCGATACGGCGAGCTATGCGACGTCTGCCAGTGCGGTAACGGCTAACCTGAACGCAGTTGTGTTCTCGCGCGGTGACGCAGAGGGCGATACGCTGACCAGCATTGAGAACTTGATTGGTTCAGCGTTTGCTGATCGGCTGGTGGGTGATGCTGTTGCCAATGTTATTTTGGGCGGCGCTGGCGGTGATACTCTTTCGGGCGGGGCTGGGGCGGACACAATATCTGGCGGCCTTGGTGATGATACTATTTTTGCAGGTCCGGGCGATGAAAGCGGTGAT
>JAJFIU010000045.1 GCA_021774695.1 Alphaproteobacteria bacterium
AGCGTTATAAAACGCTTATTGGGCGGCTTGGCCTACGGAAGTAAGCTGATCACTATGGCCGGTCCTTTTTGGGCCGGCCTTCTTGCTTTTCAGGTGCATGAAAAACGGCAAAAGCCGTCTAATCCTGAAAGTAGCAAGCACATCCAAAACCGGCATGGGGTCGGGTTTGGAACTATACGATAAGGCACGCCCATAGGGGGTGTGCAGAGCCAACCCGGCTTTTGAATATGCGCTGCAAAAAGGTGCAACCGGGGGCTCGTGAAAGGTAAATGAATGTTTGATATACATCGCAAAGAAATTGAATGGGGTGGTCGCACCCTCGTACTAGAAACTGGTCATGTGGCACGCCAAGCTGGCGGCGCCGTTATGGCAACTTACGGCGATACGACAGTGCTTTGTACTGTTGTTGGTAAACGCTCAGTAAAGCCGGGGCAGGATTTCTTCCCGCTGACGGTTAACTACCAAGAAAAATACTATTCGGCTGGTAAGATCCCTGGTGGCTTCTTCAAACGTGAAGCACGCCCAAGCGAAAAAGAAACGCTGATCTGCCGCCTGATTGACCGTCCTATCCGTCCACTTTTCCCTAAAGGCTTCAAAAACGAAGTACAGGTTATCTGTACCGTTGTTAGCTATGATCTGGAAAACGATAGCGATATCGTTGCCATGATCGGCGCATCTGCTGCCCTTACACTTTCTGGTCTGCCGTTCTTCGGCCCGATCGCTGGTGCAAAAGTTGGCTACATCGACGGCGAATATTTGCTGAACCCAACACTTGAAGAAGTGAAAGAGAGCGCTCTTGAGCTGGTTGTTGCCGGTACAGGCGACGCAGTATTGATGGTTGAAAGTGAAGCAAAAGAGCTTTCCGAAGATATTATGCTCGGCGCTGTAACCTTTGGTCATGAAGCCTGTCAGCCCGTGATCGATATGATCATCGACTTGGCTGAAGCTGCCGCTAAAGAGCCTTGGGAACTTGCTGAGCCGGTTGATACATCTGCGCTTGAAGCTGCTATTGCCAAAGCCGGTGAAGCTGGTGTGCGCGAGGCATACGAAATTACTACCAAGCAAGACCGTGTTGTAAAGCTCAGCGAAGTGAAAACAACAATCTCTGATGCTGTTGCGTCGTTAGTTGAAGACAGCGACATTTTCACAGCTCAGATGGTCGGTGACCTCACCAAGAAGCTTGAGAGCAACATCGTTCGCGGTAACGTTCTCAAAACCGGCACTCGTATCGATGGCCGCGCGCTTGACGATGTTCGTGACGTTCGCTCGGAAGCTGGCATCTTGCCGCGCACCCACGGTTCTGCTTTGTTCACACGCGGTGAAACTCAGGGTCTTGTAGTAGCAACGCTTGGTACAGGCGAAGACGAGCAGATCATTGATCAACTTGCGGGTTCTTACCGTTCGAAGTTCATGCTGCACTATAACTTCCCGCCTTATTCAGTCGGCGAAGCAGGCCGTATGGGTTTCACTAGTCGCCGCGAAGTTGGTCACGGCAAGCTGGCATGGCGCGCTGTGCACGCTGTACTGCCGTCTGCGGAAGAATTCCCTTACACAATCCGGATCGTATCCGAGATCACAGAATCAAACGGCTCGTCTTCAATGGCGTCAGTTTGTGGTGCGTCTCTCGCGATGATGGATGCGGGTGTTCCTATCACGCGTCCGGTTTCTGGTATTGCTATGGGCCTGATTAAAGACGGCGACGATTTCGCGGTTCTTTCTGACATCCTCGGCGACGAAGATCACTTGGGTGACATGGACTTTAAAGTAGCCGGCACATCTGAGGGTATCACTGCGCTGCAGATGGATATCAAGATCACGGGTATTACTCGCGAAATCATGGAGGTCGCGTTAGAGCAGGCTGGCCGTGGCCGCGCGTACATCCTTGATGAGATGAACAAAGGCCTTTCCGGTGCTCGCACAGAACTTTCTGAGCACGCTCCGCGCATTGAAACCATGAAAATCCCGTCTGACAAAATCCGTGAAGTGATTGGTACTGGTGGTAAAGTGATCCGTGAGATCGTTGAGCAGACCGGCGCTAAAATCAACATCGATGATGACGGCACAATCAAAATCGCCTCGTCTGTAGCGAGCGAGATTGAAGCTGCTAAAGCCTGGATTACCGGCATTGTGGCCGAACCTGAAGTGGGAACTATTTACAAAGGTAAAGTGGTTCGCATCATGGACTTTGGTGCATTTGTTAACTTCATGGGCAGTCGTGACGGTCTTGTACACATCTCCGAACTTGTTGAAGAGCGTGTTGAGAACGTAACTGACGTTGTTAAAGAAGGCGACGAAGTGTTCGTTAAATGCCTTGAGATTGATGGCCGCGGTAAAGTGCGTTTGTCGATGCGGGTTGTTAACCAGGAAACTGGTGAAGATGATCCAAATGCTGCGCCGCCAAAATCTGGCCCGAGCAAAGGCCCCAGGCGCAACTAAGGCGCAATTAAATCGCAACTAATCGCGCCGTAACAAAATTGAAACTGGTGTGGGTTACACTCACGCCAGTTTTAAAATAAACGAAAATTTAGTAGGATATGCAGGTGCTTTTGGTATGATCACGTTTGCTTTGGGGTAAGGGCCAACATTTATGAATGCTCTGCCTTACACGCACGACAAGGGCTAGTACTATACACTGTAGGGGACGTTAATGAGTTTGAACCTGAATTCGATCAGGCTTGGTGGCAAGGATGTCTTGCCTCTTATTGAAGGCGGCAAGGGTGTCGCCATTTCAACTGGCGCAAGCTCGGGCCCGTGGGCCAAGGCTGGCGGCATTGGCACAATCTCTGCCGTTATCGCAGACCAGTATGACGCCCACGGCAATGTGGAAACACACGAATATCTTGGCCGCACCCGCGCAGATCGCCATGAGGAAATGATTAAGTATTCCGTCAGGGGTACGGTTGATCAGGTTCGTAAGGCATGGGAAATATCCAAGGGCGAGGGCCACATCAATATCAATATGCTTTGGGAAGTTGGCAGCGCTCAGCGCATCCTTCACGAAGTTTTAGAAAAAACCAAGGGTATGATCCACGGTGTCACCTGCGGCGCAGGCATGCCGTTTAAACTGGGTGAGCTGGCGTCAAAATACGGCGCGCATTATTATCCGATTGTGTCTTCAGGCCGCGCGTTTAACCTTTTGTGGAAGCGCGCTTACAAAAATGTATCCGAGCTGCTCGGCGGCGTGGTTTACGAGGACCCATGGTTGGCTGGCGGGCATAACGGCCTTTCAAACGCGGAAGATCCCACCAAGCCGGGCGACCCGTATCCGCGGGTGTTGGAGCTCAGGAACATCATGCGCAAACTTGGCCTCGGTGAAACTCCGATTATAATGGCTGGCGGTGTCTGGAACCTGAAAGAATGGAAAGACTGGATCGATAATAAAGAGCTTGGCCCGATAATGTTCCAGTTTGGCACCCGGCCGCTCTTGACCAAAGAAAGCCAGATTTCCGACAAATGGAAAAAGCGGTTAATGGAATTGAAGTCCGGTGATATTTTGCTGCAAAACTTCAGCCCAACCGGGTTTTTCTCCAGCGCACTTAAAAACAGTTTCATCGGTGAATTGGTGGGCCGCAACGACCGTCAGGTTGATTATGCGCCTAAGCAGTCAGAAGAATTCAACACCGAAATGGTCATCGACCGCAAAAAATATTTTGTGCGCGGCGCTGACGTTGAGAAAGTTCAAAACTGGCAAAGCACGGGCTTCCAAAAGGCGATGAAAACACCGGGCGACAGCCTGATTTTTGTCACCAGCCAAAAATGTGCCGAAATCCGCAAGGACCAGGCCGACTGCGTTGGTTGCCTGTCCCAGTGTCGTTTCTCTAGCTGGGCCACAAACGAGAAAAATTCAACCGGACGTCTTGCTGATCCGCGCAGTTTCTGTATTCAGAAAACCCTTGAAGATGTGTCGCACGAGGGCAGCATTGACGATAATCTGGTGTTCGCTGGCCATAACGCTTTTCGCTTCGGCAGTGACCCTTTTTATTCGAACGGCTTTGTACCAACGGTAAAGCAGTTGGTTGACCGTATCGTTTCTGGTGATTAACTATCGCTTGAGGCAGAAATCACTTTGAAAAAGCCCGGTTTTTGCCGGGCTTTTTTGCATTGCCTAGTTTAATCCAACAGTATTGAATTCTATCTTAGATCGCATTAAAGAAAATAAATGCTATTTATTGATGCATTAGTGCTGAAACCGTTGGTATACATGGCATCGCAGCTAACGGGATTCACTGTATTTTTACTTCTATCCAGTATAAATGGGGCTGGGGAGTAAAACTATCCAACCACACCTAACAGAGTTTGAACGAAGCGTTGGCATATCACGGCGTCTGCTTGTTTGGGTTATGGGCCTGCTTTGGTTGGCTACGACATCTATTACCATCGCGGGGTTCAATTTTGGAGTTGTATCTGCCTTTGAGCAGGTGATTGGTCCTGCATTTTCGGCTGGTACTTTCCTGTTCGGGCTTGGTTTTATGTTCTGCGATGGCGCACATCTCTCCAAGCTGGCGACGGCTTTCAAGCTATTTGCCGGCGCAATTTTGATCGCCGGTTTCGTAGAAGGTTCCCTTAGCGCGCAAAGCAATATCAATTATTACATTATGTGGGCACCGGTATATTATGCCGCTTTAATTTTTGGTGCGGCTAACGCCAAACAGCGGCGGTGGGGCTGGATGTTTTTTGGCGCTTCTGCGACGAGCGTGGTTTTAGCGCTAACTTTCGGCCCGATCTCGTTCTTTGATCTGCACGCGATATTCTTGATGTCGACACTATTGACACAGCTAGTTTTGTTACTGGTTTTCACAGAGCTGTTCAGTTCCATGCGTTTCGGCGCGGTGGCAGAAAAAAGGTTGATGGCCGTCGAGGATAATGCCCGCATTCTGGAGTTTGCTGCGCGCGAGGCCGAGCAGGCCAACCGGGCCAAATCTGCTTTCATTGCCAACATGAGCCATGAGTTCAGAACCCCGCTCAATGCCATGATAGGCTTTTCTCAAATGCTGCAGGGGGCGGCAGGTTTTAAAGTGCCCGCTGACAGGGCCCATGAATATGCCCAGGATATAGAGCAAAGCGCCAACCATTTGCTTGCGCTAATTAATGATATTCTGGACCTGTCCAAGATCGAGGCTGGCAAAGTTGAGCTAGCACAGGACCGCATCTCAGTTGGTTTGGCCTTCGATGCTGCCCGCCAGATGATGGCGGTGCTCGTCGAGGAGAAAAACCTGAAACTGGTTACCGATGTTATTGGTACGGTTCCATTATTGTTGGCGGACGAGCGTAGCTTCAGCCAGATTTTGATCAATCTCTTATCCAATGCGATCAAATTTACTCCACCCGGCGGCGTGATTGTTTTACTGGCAACCGCTGCGCCAGACGGCGGTATCGAGATTTCACTTACCGACACAGGCATTGGTATGGACGCGGGCACCCTTAGCAGGGTGCTCAGGCCGTTTGAGCAGGCTGAGACCGCTTACAGCCGCCAAAGCGGGGGCACCGGACTGGGCTTGCCGCTGGTTAAATCGCTGCTGAAATTGCACGAGGCGACCTTTCGCATCCAAAGCAGACTGGGTTCAGGTACTGACATTTTGATTGTATTCCCGAAAAAACGGACCGTTACTTAAGCAAGGGGCTCCGGGTTCAAATTATGGCTCGCTGCGCCATTCCATATAAAGGTCACAGCCGTCATAGTGGCTGTCGCCCGGATTTTTAATCGTCTCGAAGTCCAGTTGCTCATAGAGTCGCAGTGCCGGTTCCAATTTATTGTGGGTCTCAAGATACAGGGTGTTGCCGCCGTTCGAGCGGAAAAAATCAATCACGGTTTCGCATAATTTTCGCCCTAACCCCAGCCCTTGAGCGACCGGGCTCACCGCCAGTTTGGTTAGCTCATAAACGCCGCCGCCGGCATTGCGCACGCCGATTGTTCCCAAAACCTCGCCCGGTCTACCATCCGGCACATCGTTGCCGCGAACCGCAAAAAACACCTGGCCGCCGCCAGCAACCAGTTCGCCTTCAGGGTTTTCCAGCATTTTACGGTGGCCGGGCTCAACCGTGAAATATTCTTCCAGCCATGCGATATTGAGATCGTGAAATGCCTGCTTGAAAGCAGCGTTGTAGGGAACAACGGCAACAGTGTATGCACCGCCATTTGGGCTCACATCCTTGCTCATTTGGGGGCCTCCCATTCCATGTAATAGTTCGAGCGAGCATAGGGGCTGGTGTGCGGGTTTGGTTTCTCAACGAACCCCAGTTTCAGGTACAGGTTGATTGCTGGTTCCAGCACGGTGTTTGTCTCCAGAAAAAGCGTGTCGCCGCCGCGCGCCTGGAACCGCTCGATCACCCGCTCGCACAGCGCCCGGCCCATACCACTTTGCTGGACCGATGGGTCAACGCCCAGTTTGGTCAGCTCAAACAGGCCGGGCCCTTCTCGTTTTAGCGCGATTGCTCCCACTGCCTTGTCGCCCGTCTCGTTGTCGGCCTCTTGGGCTGTGACTGCAAAAAATATCTCGCCGCCTTTGGCGAGTATCTGGTTTTCCGGGTCACCCAACATCAATTCGTCGAGCGGTTCGACGTCGAAATAGTCACGCATCCACCAAATATTCAGGTCGTAGAAAGCTTGCTTCCAGCGGGCATGATAATCCTCGATGGTGAAACTGGGGCAGGGGTTGCTCACCAGCTTTTCCTGCAGCCGGTCATAGACATTACAACGTGTAAAGGCGGCTTCGACCCCTGTGATGGCCTTGATGATATCAACATCCGATTCGCGGCAAGCATCTTTGACCATGCTGTCCGCGGCATCCCACAAAGGGCGCATGCGCTCGACCATGTGGACACCGTGTGGGGTCAGAGCGATTTGCTTCTGGCGACCATCTTCGGTGGCGCGGGCCTCTACGATGCCACTGGCCACCAGTTTTTTGATAGTTTGACTGACCGCAGAGTGGGAAAACCCGGCCAGAACGGCGATGGCATTGATGGTCAAGGGCCCGCGTTCGGCCACGGCATAGAGCGCGTAAAAATGCCCGGTGCGTACATCAACGCCAGCTTCGTCGTACACCCGCTCCATCCCGGTAGAGATGGTCTCGATCAGCCGACGCATGCGGGTGCCCAGACCCATTTCGAAATAGAGTTCATTTTCCATCAATTTGCCTTATCGTTATTAGTGCAACTAATTATATAAGTTCTTATATAATCGTCAAGCTTCTGATGACAAGGCATAAAAAAACCGGCGAAACTTCCGCCGGTTTGATCTTTGAAAGCGCTGGCCGCTTAGGGCCAGGCCTTAATCAGACGAAGTCGAACCAAACCGGGTCTGCTTCCTGGAAAACGCCAGATAACAGCAGGCTATTATCATCCCAGATAATCAACAGCCCGTCATCGGTTTGGCTGAAGGTCAGGTCATTAAAAAACACACCAGCATCGCTGAAGTTGAGCGTATCGATGCCCACTTCAAATTGGCTGATTACGTCGTCGCCGCTGCTAGCACCAAACACGAAGCTATCGGCCCCTGCCCCCCCGTTCATCCAGTCGTCGCCCTGGCCAGCCGTGATGATATCATCACCGGAACCGCCGTATATTTCGTCGTCACCGTCGCCGCCTGCAAGCAAGTCGTTGTCAGCACCGCCAAACAACAGGTCGTTGCCCGCGCCCCCCGAGACGGTATCAGTACCCGCACCGCCAAATAGCGTGTCGCTGCCGTTGCCGCCATCCACGATATCGTCGCCCGAACCGGCAAAGCCCAGGTCGTCACCTTCGCCGCCGTCCATCACTTCGTCGCCGTCACGTCCGGCAAACATGGTGTCGTCGCCGCCCAGGCCCCGGATAGTGTCATCGCCGTCTCCGCCGCCCATATGGTCTGCGCCGCCGCCGCCAAACATGTCGTCGTGTCCCTGACCAGCCCATAATTCGTCGCCGTCGTCGCCGTCCTGATCGTCGACTTCGTCTTCGTCAACCACGCCGTCACCGTCGGTGTCGGTCCAGCCCGCGCCAACGATCACGTCGTCGCCGTCACCGCCGAAAATGGTGTCCGAGCCGCTGCTGTCGCTACCATCGCCGCCACCAATCAGCAAGTCGTTTCCGCCGCCGCCGCCAACAACATCGTTGCCGGACCCGCCCATGAAGGCGTCATCGTCCTTGTCGCCGGCGCCCGCCCAGATATGGTCGTCACCGTCGCCACCGTCGGCAACATCATCGCCTTCGCCGCCCACCAGCGTGTCATCGCCGTTGCTACCAGCGAGCGTGTCTTCGGTGTCGCCGCCTTTGATACTGGTACCTTCGGTTGCGGTTTGGCCAAACTGCTCGTTGAGTGCGTCCCACTCAGCATCGTGTTCGTCCTCAAGGGCGTCGCGCTCGGCGTCGTGCTCGTCCTCAAGCGCCTCAAACTGCTGTTCAAACGCTTCTTCAAGCGCGTCCCAGGCCTGTTCGTGTTCTTCTTCAAGGTTATGCCATTCCAGCATTTGCTGCTCATTAAGAGCATCCCATTCAGCTTCATGCCTGTCCTCAAGTCCAGAGAAGTCGCCTTCTAGGCCGCCCTCCAGGGATTCCCATTCTGCTTCCTGTGCTGTCTCCAGAGCTTCCCATTCGGTTTCATGCTTGCCGCTCAAGGCTTCGACTTCCCCGTCGATTTCCTCTTCGAGCGTATCCCACAGGCTTTCCTGCGCGTCTTTCAGAGCATCGAGCGTGTCCTCCTGCTCGGGTTCCTGGTCTTCAAACAGAGTTTCGAACTCGTCTTCGAGTGCCTCCCACTCCTGCTCGTGGGTTTCCGCCAGGGCTTCCCATTCAGCTTCCTGCGCTTCGGCCAGGTCTTCCCAACCGTTTTCATCATCAGTTTGGGCATCCCACTCAGCTTCGTGTTTTTCCTCAAGCGCATCGGCACCGGCCTCCAATTGTTCGTGCAGATCCTCCCACTCGGCTTCTTGAGCGTCGTCCAAGTCCAGCTTGGCCTGATACCACTGGTCAAGAACTTCCCATTCGGCGTCGTGTTTTTCTTCCAGCGCGATGCGGTCAGCGAGCAGTTCTTCCTCGAGCGCGGCCAACTCCGCCGCCTGTGCCGTTTCGAGCGCTGCCAGGTCGCCGTCGTCGGCCAATGCCGCGCGTTCGTCTGCGTGTTTTTCCTCCAGCGCGCTGTAGGCTTCCTCTTCAGCGGCTTCCAATGCTTCCCATTCGGCCTGCTGCGATGCTTGGATCGCCTCGCCGTCCTTACCGCCGTGTTCAGTCTCCAGCGCTTCCCATTCGGCGATATGCTTGGCTTCAAGGGCGTCGTGTGCCTGTTCCTGCTCAGCCTCCAGCGCCTGCCATTCGGCTTCTTGAGCAGCATGCAAGGCTTCGCTATCGCCAGAGAAAGCTTCTTCCCATTCCTGCCATTGCTGTTCGTGGATTTGTGCCAGCGCGCCGCTTTCGGCTTCTTGATCGGCCTCCAGGGCTTCTACTGCCTGGTCATAATCACCTTTTATCGCTTGCCATTCGTCCTTGAGCTCGTCGTTAAGGGCATCCCATTCAGCTTCAGCGCCGTCCTTAATTTCTTCGGCACGCTCTTTGATCGATTGCTCGAGCGTTTCCCATTCGGTTTCCTGAATCTGGGCCAGGGTTTCCCACTCTTGTTCGTGCTTTTCCTTCAGCGCATTGATGATTTCTGAGTCTTCGCCGCTCACCTCGTTCCATTCGGCTTCCTGCTGCGCTGCCAGTTCTTCACGCTCTTCCTCTTGAACGCCCGCCAGCGCGTCGCTTGCCTCTTCCTGCGTCTCGGACAGCGCCGTTGCCTCTGTTTCCCAGGTGTCGTGCAGGGCGTCGTATTCAGCTTCCTGCTCTGTCTTCAGGGCGTCCCACTCGGTTTGCTGTTCATTCTTGAGGGCTGCAGCGGCGGCCTCATACTCGGGGTTGGGCTCGTCCTCGGCTGCTTGCGTCGCGGTGTCGTCCTTCGACTGCCTAACAGGGCTGTTGATTGGGCCGGTGGTTGGGCCAGTGATTGAACTGGTGTTCGGTACGTGATCAAACGGTGTCATGGTCGCCTCCAAAATTTGCCTGACAGGCGGCGTTATGTTGCCTGGAGCAAGAAGTCTGACGTCAATGATTTAAAAAATATTAAATTATTTCAATCACTTATAGCGTAATTTGTCGAAAAATTTAAGCAATTTTTCTCAAAGCCGTTCCGCCCCGGCACCGTTAGTCAATTTCTTCAGCCGATTTCTTCAGCCGATTTCTTCTGTGGCATAAACACCCCACACGTGGCGGCGTTCGATCCAGCCGCTGGCGCCTTTGATGACAATTTCGCACCATAGACCTTGGCATTGATCGATCTCGCCGATCACCCCGGGGTCTGCGATAATCGTCGCTTGCGCGCCTAATTTAGGCTCGTCCAGCAACTCGCGTTGCTTGCCGCGGATCATTACTGTGCGTTTGCCGTATAAAAGTGATACCAGCATCCAACCTTCCACGCCTTCATGGTCGCGCACTTTGCGCCAGGCGCCGTGCTCGTCGATAATCTCCAACGGCAGGCCGCGCCGTGAATAAACCCAGTCCACCGGATACTGCCGCCCTGGCCCAGTGCGCAGGTTGGCTTTGCTGGCGCTCATGGCAACGAATCGCGGCAAAGGGTTGCCGCTGGCACCTACTGTTTGTGCCGCTGCCCCAAACGATAACAAGCCCGCTGCCACGCCAAATAACACGGCCGCAAACAGCATCGCCAGTACTGGGTAGTTTAACAGTACTGGGTAGCTTAATAAGCCCCGTTTTAGCTGCAAACCAGTTGTCACCGCGTTCCCTTTGTCATTGTCTTGTCGCTTGTGGTTTGAAACACCCGCCGTCATCTGCTAGACATCGCACTTGTTTAAAGTTCGTCGCACTACTGGACACCACCGGTGTGATCGCAAGAAAAGGGTATTTTGGGGCATGAGTCAAATGGGAAACAAAAATCGACCCAAGGTTATTGTCACACGCAAATTACCCGACAGCATCGAGACCCGCATGGCAGAGCTATTTGATGTGAAGCTCAACCTTGCCGACACGCCCATGAGTGCCGACCAACTAAAGGCAGCAGTGGCTGAGGCCGACGTGCTGGTGCCAACCGTAACGGATACCATTGACGCTGACGTGCTGTCGGCGGCGGGCGAACAGCTGACCCTGATTGCCAATTTCGGGGCGGGTGTTGATCATATCGACCTTACTGCTGCCAAAGACCGTGGCATTAAAGTTACCAACACTCCCGGTGTGCTGACCGAAGACACCGCAGATCTCACTATGGCGCTGTTGCTTTCAGTGCCGCGGCGACTGTTTGAGGGCGAAAAGATACTGCGTGCAGGAGAGTGGACCGGCTGGACGCCCACCTTTTTGATGGGTCACCGTATTGAGGGCAAACGCTTGGGCATTATCGGCATGGGCCGCATTGGTCGCGCGGTGGCGCGCCGCGCAAGGGCTTTCAATATTGCGGTGCATTATCATAACCGCACCCAGCTGCCCCAAGAGGTCGAGGGCGAGCTTGAGGCCACTTACTGGGAAGACCTGGACCAGATGCTGGGGCGCATGGATATTGTCTCGGTCAATTGCCCGCTTACCGCTGATACTCACCACCTGCTGAACCGCACGCGCCTGAAAAAACTGCAGCCGCACGCAGTTATCATCAACACCGCACGCGGCGAAATCATTGACGAAGAAGCACTGGCTGACCTGATCGAGGTTGGCCGCATTGCTGGTGCTGGTTTGGATGTGTTTGAGGCCGAGCCCACCATCAACCCCAAGCTTCTGGAGCTGGATAATGTGGTGCTGTTGCCGCACATGGGCAGTGCAACGATTGAGGGCCGCACCGCCATGGGCGAGAAGGTGCTGATCAATATTCAGGCCTACGCTGACGGCCACCGCCCGCCCGACAGGGTTTTACCCATATAGGGCTTTGCCTATCTAAACTCCCGCCGCCTGCCCTATCTCCATACCACTTGATCTACATCAGTTTTGCTTGCTGAAACGCTGTTATTCTTGACGCTGGGAGAGTTTGCAAACGGGGCATGTATGTACCGCGATACCACAAGCCAAATGGCAACATTAGCCGTTACTAAAGTGGCCTATATGAAGGCGAAGCCGCTGGGTTTCCTCATCTCCACCATGATGGCAGGGGCATATGTGGGCATCGGCATTATCCTGATCCTGACGCTGGGCAACGAGGCCGAGCCCCTGTCGCGCAACCTTATCATGGGCTGTTTTTTCGGCATCACGCTCACGCTGATCATCTTCGCCGGGGCCGAGCTGTTCTCGGGCCACACCATGTTCATGACCTTTGGCTTTCTATACCGCAAGCTTACCGCCGCCCAGGTGGTGGTTGACTGGACAGTCTGCTGGAGCGGTAATCTTGTCGGTGCCATGCTGCTGGGTGTGCTGTTTGCGGCGGGCGGCGGTGGTGGCTGGATCGATGACCCCACAGCGCTGGTGCACCAAATTGCCGCCGCCAAGGTGGAGGGCAGCATCACCGAGCTGGTGGCCCGCGCCGTTATCTGCAACTGGCTCATATGTCTGGCCATCTGGATGACCTCGCGGACTGAGAGCGACACCGCCAAATGCATCCTTATTTTCTGGTGCCTGTTCGCTTTTGTCGCCGCGGGGTATGAGCACGGCGTCGCCAACATGACCGTGTTCACCATCTCGGTGCTGGGCGCGCACGCTGACAGCGTTACCGTCACCAGCGCGTGGTATAACCTTATCTGGGTGTCGTTCGGCAACATCATCGGCGGGGCGGGTTTTATCGGCGTCGCCTACTGGTTAACCGGCACGGATGAGGCCAAGGAAGAGGGCGAGGATGACGGCGCTGATGCTGCAATCGGCGAGGCTGACTAAAACCCCAATTAAAACCCCTGAAACAGGAAATCCAGCGCATCGATAATCGCGTCGCGGTACGCGGCCTCAAGGTTGGCAACCGGTGCGCCGAGCGTGTTTGTATGCAATGTTCCAATATCAGTTGTCATCAACACATACTTTGACCCTGCAACCTCCAGAAGCGGTTTTAGGCGTACCGTAATTTCATGGGCTGCGGTCGCCATCGGCACCAGCGGCACAACTACCCTGCTTTTGAGGCTGCCCAGCAAATTGGCTTGAACATCGAGCACATAGGGCACCGACCCACCGGACAGCGCATAAACATCAAACCGCGCCATTTATCGGTTCATTCTTATTTGGGTCACCCTTCTTTAGCCCAATCCGGGGTCAACAATGGTCCGTTTGCATCCAGCCGTTTATTGTGGGCCTGAAGCGCGGGTTTCGCTTCGCCCAGCCACGCTTGTTCCTGCGCGACCTTAACTGCATCCGCGATGCCAGCCTCTGCCGCGCGTGAGGTGTTAACCTTTAGTGCTTTGGCCGCCTCAACAATGTCTGCGCGCACCGTCAGGTTAACGCTTTTCCGGCGTGGTGTTTTGGTCGATTTTTTGGGGTGCGCTAAATTATTCATGCGCATAGTTTATGTGTATATAATATAAACGTCAATGCTTACTGTTTGACCTGATCGCTTGCGGACTGTTCTGTTTCTTCTTCGGCTACCGGCGCCCTGTGTGCCCGTATATACAGCAGCAAGCCGGTGATGATAAACAGCGCAAAGCCAGACAGCATCCATGAATTTACCCACCAGTTTTCGCCCCATTCAAACTCACCGTTCATAATACGAACCCAGCCGCGAAAATGCTGGGTGCCCGCCACCACAAGGCCCAAAACTGCAAAAACTGCCGCGAAATACTTGCTTATCCAGTGGGTCATGGTGGGCAGTAATATCATGATGCCGAGCAAACCAATAACCGTGCGCTGGGTACGGCAGTAAGGGCACACATAAACAAGGTCCATCAATTCAGCCGACCATGTGACAACCGAGATCAGCACCGCAACCCCGCCCACAATCATCCTGTTGGCATACAGCCAGCCCAGTAATTTATCGTCCATGATGGGGTCCCCCCTTTATCTGCCCTTGTCATACCGGGGCTTGACCCCGGTATCCATCTTACTAATTTCGAGGACTATACCCGAGCGAGCATAGCGCCTCAACCCGATTGTGGTGGATTGAGCTTAGTGATGTCTACATACTAGGCAAATTACCACCAGCAGACTCACTCTCAATAACGTCAATGAATTCAAATTTTTGGTAGAGATGTTCAAGTTGAGAATGATTAATTCTGAACTGGCTGCGCCTTTTGGTTTTGGGTTTATCGCTTGAAGCATTTTCAAGCTTTATACCAGGGTCATAGAATACAAAGCCTTCATTCATGCGCCGAAGCATCATCTCAATATTGGTGCCCGTGCCAAGTTCAATATCTTTGCCATAGTGATATTGATATTTTCCTGCCTCTTTACGCCGCGTTGCGGGAATATAAACTGCTTGGGAATGTTTTCGTTTCCAGTGAGTCATGAGTTTAGCGAAACTCCAACTTGCGGTGACGTTGTCCTCTTCATCCATCAATGCGATTTTCCCTTCCGCATTAATGATCTTTCCTTGGTCTGCATCAAACCCAAGCAAACGCATGGTCAAATTTGTTCTGTTTTGTTTGTTTCCTACAGTATGTTTGCCACCAAAGTTGAAGCGATCCAGAATGCCTGAGACATCAGGGTATCCATACCTTCGTATGAACTCAGTAACGCCCAAGTTCTTGTAAAAGCCCCCGTCAGGCTCCGGTGTCATGAGTGTTGTAGGCTTTGCACCGATTCTCGGAAAACGGGTCACTCCAAACTGTTTGACTTCCCAACCTAGGTAATCTGGTTCGGCAAATCCGTTGGGGGAAATGCCCAGCAAGGCTTCAAGCGTGTAGCCGCCTCCATTGCCAGCTTTGTATTCGATCAATTTCATATCGGATGTTAGTCTGCAGCTGGGAACCCATCCAAGTTTGTGTATCTGATGAAGCTTCTCAATAAGTGCGTCTTTGGATGATTGTTTTGTAGCTGTAGCTGTTAAAGACATGTCAAGCTGACCAAACACTGACCCAATATCTAGTGTACAAGTAGTTTCAAGCTCTTTTGACAGGTTACATTCAGGGGTAGCTAAGTACCCAAATATTTTCTTATCTGGATGAATACCCAGAATGAGCCACCTGCCCTCATTTCTTCCTTTTTTGTACGGATCCATCCATTCTCCGGCTGATACTCGTGAGCCTTTCAGGAATCCGGAAAATCTAACCTCTGGGTATTGTGGGTAGTAAATCAGTTTTGCATGTGGGGCTTTGTAGGTGCCTTTTTGCGCGTCAACCCATGTGAAATCCAGTTCAGATGTGTATTTTATTTGTCGCTTGGGGTCTTTGGTTTTTGCTGAAGTAGAATTTGATGGAATTAGTTCTCCTGAGGGAATAAAGGCTAGATCAGTTAGGTGGCCGCCGAAATATGGCTGGTTCTTACTATTGTCATTCGGAGCTAGTTTTTTGACGTAAGTTCGATTGGCACCGAGCGACTCCATAATTGACAAAAGCTTCGAAAGAGTAATTTCTCTGGAAGTATTGCTGTCAAAAGTCCCAATGTTAGCTGCCATGCAACTGAATTCCTGTGATTAAGTGCTATGCATTTGGTCACTATTTAATAAGGCTTCTGTAAGCCTATCAATTTCTATGCGTATTGCATCATTTGATTTGCCCTTGAAGGTGCACTCCCAAGTTGTAATGACTGACCAACCAAGACCTTTAAGTATTGTGATATTCTTTTTATCGCGATCAACATTACCTGTGATCTTTTGTCGCCAAAATTCGGGTCTGGTTTTCGGCCATTTGAAAAGTTTGCAATTGTGTTTGTGCCAAAAGCAACCATTCACAAAAATAACGGTTCTGTATTTCGGAAAGACAAGGTCGGGTTTTCCAGGTAACCCTTTGAAATGCAGGCGATAGCGAAACCCTGCTGCATGCAAAGCTCTTCGTACTACCATTTCCGGTTTTGTGTTTTTACCCTGAATACCCGCCATCATTTCGCTTCGTTTTGCGGGGTTTACAATATCTGTCATCGTCGGATTGCCTACTCGGCTGCTTTGGGAAGTAAGCTTCTCTTTTTTTCAATATGCTCCAGTATGTATGGTTTCATATATCTAGCGATTTCCTCGATAACCGGCACGACTACTGAATTACCAAACTGCTTGTAGGCCCGAGTGTCAGACACAGGAATGATCATTTCGGGTTTCCTGCCCTTGTCATAACCCATTAACCGCGCACATTCTCTCGGGGTTAATCTGCGTGGATTTTTGCCTTCCTGTTTTATCAGGATTTCACTACCGTCTTTGTAATATCTGGCAGACAGTGTTCGGGCTTTATCTTCTGGTCCGTTTAATCCAAATCCAAAACCGTTTCCTGCAGCTTTATGTTTTGCGGCATAGGCTTGAAGATATGCCCATAACTTGTCAGTGAGCGTATATTTCGCGTTAACACCTGACGCCGCATTTGAACCATTGCCATTAACAGGCAAAGTATAGTGTTCTTCAGGTGCTTCGCTTTCATCATGAAGAATTGATCCTAGGTTTGGCCCCGTTTTTGGATTTGCAAAATCAAGCGCGTCAAAGTCGAAACCGCAGTCTTTTTGGAAACCGACAATGAAAATGCGCTCGCGGTGTTGCGGAACATAACCTTTGCCATCAATAACGCGCGTACTTAACGTGTACCCTTGAACTTTAAGTGCCTCCACAATGGTTGCGAATGTGTCGCCTTTGTTATGGCTTTTCAGGTTTTTTACGTTTTCAAGCAGAAATGCTGCAGGCCTGTGATGTTTGATTATTCTCAACACATCAAAAAACAGAGTGCCCTGTGTTTTGTCCTCAAAACCGTGAGCACGGCCAAGAGCATTTTTCTTGGATACGCCGGCTATACTGAATGGTTGGCAAGGAAAGCCCGCTAGTAATACATCATGGTTAGGAATATCCGCTGCTGCGACAGCGGTAATATCACCCGCAATATGATGGTCATCATGAAAGTTGGCGCGGTATGTCCGCTGCGCGTATTCATCCCATTCACTGGTAAAAATGCATTTGCCTCCGATTGCTTCGAAGCCACGCCGAATGCCGCCAATGCCAGCAAATAGGTCAATGAATGTAAAATCCGGGCGCGGATTTCTGAAATGCTGTTTGTATGCTAATTTGTTGCGGAGTATTTCGAGACAATGGGCTTTGGGTTCAATTTCGCCATTTTCCCATCTGTAGATCGTTTTGACCGTAACTCCCATCATATGGGCTGCTTCTTCCACGGTCATTGCGTTATGTTCACGGAGCTCTCGAAAATTCAAATTCTGCACGAATCTCTCCTAAAATCCCCGCTGGGACATAAATTGACATTTTGGGAGTTATGCCACCTAGGGAATCGACTGTAAAGTGTTTTTTGTTCTTTATTTGTTCTCGTTGGTGGTTAACGGGTATTTTTTGGAAGTCAGCTGCCGCAATTTGAAGTCGGCCCGATTTCGCCACTCGAAAACCCCACTTTAGTCTCCCTCTCACCCCTCATTCACACCGCTATTCACCAAGGGCTTGCCCCCCCTCACATTTGCCTGTAAACAGCCGCTCATGACAGACCTCAAGCATATTCGCAATTTCTCGATTATTGCGCACATCGACCACGGCAAATCCACGCTGGCGGACCGGATGATTCAGCGCACCGGCGCGCTCTCCGACCGCGAGATGACCGAGCAAGTGCTGGACAGCATGGATATTGAGCGCGAGCGCGGTATCACCATCAAGGCGCAAACCGTGCGGCTGGATTACACAGCGCAGGACGGCCAAAAATATGTGCTGAACCTGATGGACACG
Organism: Alphaproteobacteria bacterium; assembly: GCA_021774695.1. GTDB lineage: Bacteria > Pseudomonadota > Alphaproteobacteria > Sphingomonadales > Kordiimonadaceae > Kordiimonas. Next base: position 17,708 of record JAJFIU010000045.1, read on the forward strand.
CCCGGCCATGTTGACTTTGCTTACGAAGTCAGCCGCTGCCTGTCGGCGTGCGAAGGCTCGTTGTTGGTGGTTGACGCATCACAGGGGGTTGAGGCACAGACACTGGCCAATGTGTACCAAGCCATTGAGCATGACCATGAGATTGTGCCGGTGCTGAATAAAATTGACTTGCCCGCCGCTGAGCCTGAGCGCGTGCGTACCCAAATTGAAGATGTTATCGGCATTGACGCCTCAGACGCCATTGAATGCTCGGCCAAGTCCGGCATCGGCATCGATGATGTGCTGGAAGCAGTGGTAACCCGTCTGCCAGCGCCTATAGGCGACCGCGACGCGCCCCTGAAAGCGCTGCTGGTAGACAGCTGGTATGACGCATACTTGGGTGTGATGGTTTTGATCCGCGTGGTTGACGGCTCTGTGCGGCGCGGCCAGAACATTCGCATGATGGCCGCCGACACGGTTCACCAGGTTGACAAGGTGGGTGTGTTCACCCCCAAGGGTGTAACGGTGCCCGAGCTGGGGCCGGGCGATGTGGGTTTCATCACCGGGTCAATTAAAGAGGTGGCCGAAACCAATGTGGGGGACACCATCACCGACGCCAAAAAGGGCTGCACTGAGGCCCTGCCGGGCTTTAAGCCAAGCCAGTCTGTGGTGTTTTGCGGGCTGTTCCCCGCCGACACATCTGAGTATGAACCGCTGAAAGAAGCGCTGGCGAAACTGCGGCTCAATGATGCCAGCTTTGATTTTGAACCTGAAAGCAGCACCGCGCTGGGCTTTGGTTTCCGCTGTGGCTTCCTTGGCATGCTGCATTTGGAAATTATTCAGGAACGCATCAACCGCGAGTTTGATATTGAGCTGATTACCACCAGCCCCAGTGTTATTTACCAGGTTAACCTGAACAAAGGCGACGTGCTGGAAATGCACAACCCAGCCGACCTGCCGGATGTGACCTATATCGACCATATTAAAGAGCCGTGGATTGATGCGACCATTTTGGTGCCCGACGACTATTTGGGTGTGGTGCTCAAGCTGTGTGAGGACAAGCGCGGCATTCAAACGGACCTGACCTATGTTGGCTCGCGCGCCATGCTCAAATACCGCTTGCCGCTCAACGAAGTTGTCTATGATTTTTACGACCGGCTGAAATCAGTAAGCCGGGGCTATGCCAGCTTTGATTATGAGGTTAGCGGCTACGAAGAGAGCGACCTGGTGAAGATGTCTATTCTGGTGAACGCTGAGCCGGTTGATGCGCTTTCCATGCTGGTGCACCGGTCTCAGGCCGAATCGCGCGGCAGGGCGCTTTGTGCGCGCCTGAAAGACCTGATCCCGCGGCAATTGTTTAAAATTCCGATACAGGCGGCGATCGGCGGCAAAATTATTGGCCGCGAGACCATTTCCGCCATGCGCAAAGACGTGACCGCCAAATGTTACGGCGGCGACGTGACCCGCAAGAAAAAGCTGCTCGAGAAGCAGAAAAAGGGCAAGGCCAAGATGCGCATGTACGGCAAAGTGGAAATTCCGCACAGCGCGTTTATTGCCGCCCTTAAGATGCGCGACACCTAAAGGCGCGGCACCAAAACACGCGATAGACGGTGGTTTGGGGACGCGTGATTTTGGGGCGCGGTTTTGGGCGGTTTGAATTTTTTGGTGGCGGCTTTTTCGAAGCGAAGTTTGGGCGTGCGAACTTGCTCGCGAAGAGGTTTGAGCGGCAGCAATAAGCGCCTTTAAAAATTTGTTACGGCAGCGAAATAACTCCGCGCGTAGCTGCAAATTCATCAGCTAAAAAACTTCCCACCGAACGATCAATCTGGGCTCGTGCCCCTGGTCGGAATTTACCGTTAAAATTGTGCAGCAAAAATTATAGAACCGGAAAAATCACATCTTGGCTCGTGCCCTGATCGAAAATTGTTGTCGGAAATTTTGAGTCGGCAGAATTTTGGGCCTGAATGTTTCTGCCCTAACAATGCCACCCAAAAAACGCCACCCAAAAAACGCTACCCAGTAAACCTACTGTGAAGAATTAATCTTGGCTCGTGCCTTTAATCGAAATTTGTCAGTAAAATTTGCAACAAAAACCATAGGACCGGAAAAATCACATCTTGGCTCGTGCCCTGATCAAAAATTGTTGGCGGAAATTTTGCGCTTAGAGTTTTCGGGTGGTATTTTTAGGCATTCCATGAAACTTAATATCTAAAAAACCGACTTCATATCTGAAAAACCGACTTTGAAAATCTGGCCTGCCCATCTTCGATTCTAAAATCTGAAATTTGGGTTGCCCGATCTCAACCTCAAAACTTCGACTCTATCGTGCCTCTTTTCGGATTTTCGAGTCTCCAGCTCCAACATTTCGATCTTATCGTGTCTCTTTTTGATTTTCGATCGTTTCAGGCTCAAAATCTTCGAATCTATCGTGCCCCATTTCCCATTTTGCCGAGTTTGACTCTTTTTTTGGCCAGTTTGGTTCCCATTTTCTCCCATAAAATACTAATTTTCCGGGTTTTTTGCCTAAAAAATCGATTTTTTCATCAAAAAAACGCTAAAAACCCGCTTTTTGCCCATTTTCGTTTACTGATTTTTAACGCCTCGAACAGTATTCTATCAGTATTGATACAGCTTATTAGCTCCCTTGATCTGACTGTGTCCAGCGGGACCGCCCTTTCTCCCCCGAATGCGGTTCCGCTTTCTTTTGTGCGCTTCTTATCTTGTCATTTCTGGCATTCGCGTGTTTTTTTCGCCACAAACCAGCAGTTTTTTTACGTATCAATTTCACGCTAAATCCATATGCTGCTTGCATTTTGTACGGGGAACGCCCTTAATTGGGCTTCAATACCTAGTAACGCCGTTGGGGGCAGTGGTTGGTGATGTGATGATGAAGTCATTTGTAACCTTGTGCCTGATTGTAACAGGTTTTCTTGCCAGTGCGCCGCCGGCTACTGCGCAGACGCTTATCGATACCGATGACCCGCGCCAGCTGGCGCTTGATATATATACCGGGGTGGTTCGACGCACAGAATCAGCGGCAATTGCCCTTAGATTACAGGCGGTTATCAGAATTTTTCGGTATCGCTGCACCCGGCTAACCGACTATCAAGTATTCGCCCAGCGCACCAATATCGTTGACTTTAAAGCCAAATGCAGCGGCGACGCCATTTACGGCGTAACCGTTGCCTCCAATGGCTATGTCGCTGTTTACGGCGGCAACGGCATTATGTCCGGCTTCAACCGCAGCGATGGATTGATCCTTAGTTTTGCCAACGACGGCGACCTGCAGGGCGACAGTTCCTTGACCGTTGAGGAGGCAGTAGGCTCGACAGTTGACCGGCTTGAGCTTGATGATGAAGTTAATGTTATTTCGGTGATCACCATCGTGTCCGGGACGCTTGGGTTTATCCTGATCTTCGTCCTTGTATGGTGGCGGGCTTGGAAGTTTAAGCAAACCCGAAAGCCGCGGGAACGCATGAAACCGATGGCAAAACATAGGGTTAGCGCATCCACTGGCGTTAAAGACCTGTATCTGGATGAAAGCACGGAAGTTACCAAAAACATTTATAAACATCCCGATGGTTTTTATATTTCGCGGGGCAAGCGCGGCAAACGCCGGTTTTTCAAAGGCTTTTTCTGGGCAAAAATATATGCCACGCGCGGATGGCGTCTGTTTGAAATAAGCGCGCCAAAACGCGATGACGCTCTCTAGCGGCGTTATAAGCTGGCCTCTGAAATTGGCATTTGGAGTTGGTCTTTTGATCACTTACTCGTGCTCGATTGCCGGCAGGTGATCCGGAACGAAACGATGGCCGGAAGGCACTATCTTCTGAACGGCCCAGCTATCTTCTGAACGGTGATGTCCAGGTAACCCCGGTTACCGCTGCGATAAAATCGGCGGAAAAAACCAGAAATATAATCAAACCAGTAAGCTGGACGTAAAAGGGAGGTAGCCAGGGAACCTCACCTAGCACCGCCCGGCTTTCACGCCAGCGGCCAAACAGCCATATGACAACGCCTGCGACCATTCCAATCAGGGCATATAGGCTCATGGCTTTGATGCTTGCCGTCACAAGCCTCTATATGTCCATAGGCTCCTGTAGGCACAAAAGCCGGAAGCGTTGAACGATGGGAAAGCCCACGAAAAAAAGTGGCTGATAGAGGCAGTGTGCCAGACCATGTGTAGCCTTATATTAGCGGTTGGTTTTAGGCGAAAAGTCGGGCCGACCGTAATGGTACCCTTGGCCAAAATCAACCCCAAGCGATTTCAGAAAATCAGCTTGAAACTGCGTTTCCACATGTTGACCGATGGTTTTAATGTTCAGGTCTGCGCACAATCGCACAATCGACAAGAGGAAGGTCGGTTTGTAATCTGGTTTGTCCATATCATGCATATAGGAGCCATTGATTTTGACATAATCGACATTAAAAGACCGCAGATATTGATATCCGGAGGCACCGACACCAAAATCATCCAGACACACCCTGTAACCGGTCGCTTTCAAATCGTTTAAAAGGGCTTCGGCTTTTTCAATGTTTTTGATGGCTTTGGTCTCTGTCAGTTCAAGCACAATATAGCGGGCAACGTCTTTTGCGTCTTTTAGCAACGACACAAATTGGTCAACAAAACGGCTACTTTCCAGCGTTCTGCCTGACAGGTTTACAGCAAGGTTGAGCGGCTCGCCCAAGCGCTTCATCTTGCGAATATAGTCGATAGCCTTTTTGCACAAGGCAATATCAAATTCCTCGATCATGCCCACATTTTCGGCAAATTCTATGATGTCTTTTGGGCTATCGCCGTCCACGCTTCCTTCGAAGCGGCTGAGAACTTCATTGTGATGAATATCGCTGGACACCAGCGAAACCACAGGCTGAAAAGCCATTTTGAAAGACCCGCTTTCAATCATCGAGCGCATGCTGGTTACGCGGGCCTGCGCCTCGCCGGCCATTGTCTCATAAGCCGCTGTCAACTGATCAAAATCAACCGATGATGAATCTTCGCAAAATTTCGACAAGACATACGATAATGTTCTCAAAATTTGGCCTTCGGAGATATTTTCATTGTCGGCGGCTATAGTGGAAACCGAGGTTTTCAGTTGAACTTTGTCATCAACTTTTTTGAGGCTTTCGCCTATATAGTCACCGTCCCCCTGGGTGCGGTGCAGAAAGGCGAAATGCTTGTCGCCGATCTGGCCAGCCATTTCGCCGTCAACTGAAAGGGTTTTCAACTGGGCTGCCATTCGCCCAAGCAAATTGTGCGTGAATTTGGGGCCAAATTTCTTTTGAGCCTCGTCGAGGCCGTCAATTTCAACCGCGGTTACATACAGACTGTTGTGGGTTGTATTTTCAGCCATGGTGGTGGCGGCCAGATTGAGAAAACTGTCGCGGGTCAAAAGCCCGGTTTCCTTGTCAGTTGATTGCTCGCCGGCACCGCCTCCTAGCGGCGCAGACCGCAGCGACAGAAAGGTTCGGCTGTTTGCACCTGGCATATGAAGGGCAAAAAGGCGCAGCGCTAAATTGTGGCCCACGCTGCTGGTAAAGCGAATGGGAATTGGGCCCAATCGTCCTTTATATTCCAAGTGCATTTTTAGCGCGATAAAGACATCACGGTCGTCATTGTCAATCACATCAACAATTGAGGTGCCAACCAGGCTGCTGCCGCCGCGCTCTGGTCCTACTTTTTCAACCGCGCCGCCTTCAAATAAAATGATTCCAGTCGTATCGATTTCGAAAAAGATCTCTGCCGCAGCAAAAGCGAAGGCTACAAACCTTTCACGCTCTTTTCTCAGATCATCGATAATTGCTGACATAAAACCCCCAAAAAACGAGTCGGAATATTAATATCAGTTAAGTCTTAAAAAACTATGTGCAAGCGAACTTAACCCTACACGCTGATATTGTTTGCAGGCAGCGCGGATGCCAATTTTTAATCCGGGCAATAGCGTCGAATTTTCACTAATGCTTTTCAAGTTACGGGCGCACTGGTAGGCTTCATCGGCCGGAAAGCGCTATTACGGCGATAATGCCGGCGTCGGCATATAGGGCTTGGATGAACAAGGCCGGATGAACAAGGGATGGGGAGTGACACAATGAAATCGACAACAAAAATATCTGCTTTGGTTGTAGGGACTAGTGCTGCGCTTATAGCCAGTGCGGCAATACAGGGCGCGGTATATGCTGCAGATCCAGTGCCAAACGGACTGCAATATACCGATGTTTTTAATCTGGAATATGCAACGGGTCCGCAAATGGCGCCAGACGGTTTGTCCGTCGTGTATGAGCGGCGTGCGATGGATGTGATGACTGACCGAATGCGGTCAAACATCTGGTCCGTGGGCCTGGACGGAACCAATCACCGACCGGTCTTGTCTGGCAAAGCGCAATTTCGCATGCCCCGATTCTCTCCTGACGGTACTCGCCTAGCGTATTTGTCGACAGTTGAGGGCAAAACCCAAATATACGTTCGTTGGCTTGATAGCGGTGCCACTGCGCGGGTAACCGACCTTAAATTGTCGCCCTCCAACATCAGTTGGTCACCGGACGGCAAGCACATCGCCTTTACCATGTTTGCGCCTTCCGCTTCGCCTTCGCTGTTTAAAATGCCAGCCAAACCTAAAGGGGCGAAATGGGCAGGCAACGCCAAGGTGATTGATCGTATGACCTACCGGGTTGACGGCGCGGGCTATGTACCGGTCGGTTTTACCCAAGTTTTTGTTGTGCCGTCTGATGGCGGATCACCGCGCCAAGTAACAAGCGGTAGCTATAACCATAACGGCACCATCGCCTGGACTGTAGATTCGTCCAGTATTCTTGTCTCCGCTAACCGGTCACCGGACTGGGAAATGAACCCGAGGGACAGTGAAATTTATGCCTTTGCCTTGGCGGATGGCGCCATGACCCAACTAACCCAGCGGGCTGGACCAGACAACAATCCTGTGGTGTCACCGGACGGTAGCAAAATTGCTTTTACCGGCAATGATGAGAACAACATGTCACATCAAAACGGCAGCTTGTACGTGATGAACGTAGATGGCTCCGGCGTGCAACATCTAACCGCCGGTCTGGACCGCGGTGTAAATAATGTTCAATGGAATGCTGACGGCACTGGCCTTTATTATTCCTACAATAATTTGGGTAAAAAACTGGTGGCCTTCACAAATATGGCCGGTAATGGCCGGGTTATAACAGACGCGCTGGGAGGAACCTCATTGGGGCGGCCCTACGCAAGCGGCACTTACCGTGTGGCCCCGGATGGTCGGGTTATTTATACTCAGGCTCGCGCTGACCGACCCGCTGACTTGGCTGTGATTGACCGCATTGGCTCAGTGACCCAGCTAACGACCTTGAACGAGGATGTTCTTGGCCCTCGGGAAATGGGGCAAGTGGAGCGTGTTGCTGTTAACTCAAGCTTTGACGGACGTGAAGTTGAAGGCTGGATTGTCAGACCTGCAAACTTTGACGCTTCCAAGCAATATCCGTTGATTTTAGAGATCCACGGCGGCCCGCACGGTGCGTACGGCCCTGGTTACAGTACCGAGATTCAATTGATGGCGGCGCAGGGCTACGTGGTTCTTTACACCAACCCACGCGGTAGCACATCATACGGCGCTGATTTCGCCAACCTTATCCACCATAACTATCCATCAGAAGATTATGATGACATGATTGACTTGGTGGATGCGACCATTGCGCAGGGCTCAATTGACGCCGACCAATTGTATGTTACCGGCGGTTCAGGCGGCGGTGTTTTGACCGCATGGATTGTTGGCAAAACCGATCGCTTCCGGGCGGCGGTTGTGGCCAAACCGGTGATAAATTGGTCCAGCTTTGTATTGACCGCAGATTTTAGTGCGACTTTTACCAAATATTGGTTCCCGGATATGCCGTGGAACGCGGCTGACCATTATTGGAAGCGGTCACCGTTGTCGCTGGTCGGCAATGTGAAAACCCCGACCATGCTACTGAGCGGTGAAAATGATTACCGCACACCCATTTCCGAAGCTGAGCAATATTATAAGGCGCTCAAACTTGCTGGTGTGCCAACCGCCATGGTGCGCGTGCCTGGTGCGAGCCACGGCATTGCACGCAAGCCCAGTAACTTGGTGCAAAAAGTGGGCAATATTATTGGCTGGTTCAAGAAATACGAAGACTACGTGCCCGCTGATTAATGTTCGGCGATAAAAGAGTATATAAAAGGGGTCCGTTCTGGATCCCTTTTTTTGTTTCAGGCTATTGCGCCTGAAAAATAATCTCGCCGTCGACGATAGTTAAGGTGGCTTTACCTTTGGGGATATCCGCTTCAATGGCGGTCATCAGGTCAACGTCAAAAGCCGTGAAGTCGGCCTTTTTTCCTACCGCGATTGAGCCGATTTGGTCTTCTGCGAATGAGGCGAACGCGGGCCACAGCGTAAACATTTTGAGCGCTTCGGAACGAGTGAGAGCCTCTTGCGGGCGCCAGTGTTCGCCTTGGAATCCGTTAAGGTCTCGCCGTGCAGTTGCGGCGTAAAATTCGATCAGTGGATCACCGCGTTCAACCGGTGCGTCCGAACCGCCAGCGATAATTACGCCGGTCTCCAGAAAACTGGACCATGCATAGGCACCGTCTAGCCGGTCGTCGCCCAAACGATCGGCGGCAAAATGCATGTCGCCGATGGCATGGCTTGGCTGCATCGACGGGATCACGCCCAACAGCGCATAGCGCGGAATATCGTCGAGGTGGACAATTTGGGTATGCTCATCACGCCAACGCGGTGTCGATACCGCCCGCTCAGATGGCGGCACTGCCGCAAAGGCAGCCTCAAACCAGTTCAATAGCTCGCGGTTGGCGCGGTCACCGATGGCGTGCATATTCACCTGGATGCCTTGCCTGAGTGACACATCCAACATTGGCATAACGTCTTCAGCTTTTGATAGAATCAATCCAGTGGAATTGGCGTCAGCGTAAGGTGCAAGCAACGCGGCACCGCGCGAACCAAGTGCGCCGTCCATATACAACTTCATCGCCCTCGTGACGATGCGGTCATTGCCGCTTTGACGGTGACCGCTTTGCACCAGTTTTTCAAGCTCGCCAGGATTGATAGAATTATAGACCCGAATGCCCAGGCTGCCATCATCTGACAGGGCTTCCATCAGTTCCACTTCATCCCAGCTAACCGACATATTATGCAGCCCAGTCCAACCATATTGACTGTATACGCGCCCACCAACAGCTAGATATTCAGCAACATCTTCGCGTGTAGGTATGGGGGCCAATTGGCCAACGAGGCTCATGGCGGCATCGATAAAAATTCCCGTGGGCTCTCCCAGCGCGTTTTTCTGGATTTCGCCGCCAAAGGGAGCAGTTGTGGCGTCGGTTATGCCAGCAGCCTTGATCGCAGCGCTGTTGGCGACAGCGGCGTGGCCGTCGGCTCGGTACAGAATAACCGGGCGCTCGCTTTCAACATCGTCCAGATCCCAGCGCGACGGGAACCGGCCTTCAGGCCAGTGGGTTTCTATCCAACCCCGGCCAATTACCACGGCCTGGTCATTTTCGGCCACATAAGCGCCGAGGGCAGCCTGCACTGCCTTCAATGAAACAATGCCTTCAAGGTTAAGCGTCAGCTCGCGCGCTCCTATACCTGACAAGTGCGCATGAGCATCGACAAAGCCCGGGTAAAGGGTTGCGCCATTAAGGCTGATAACATTGGTGGTCTCAGTCACATAGGTTGCCGCTTGTGCGCGGGCCCCAACAAAGGTGATCCGCCCGCCCGTGACCACTACAGCTTCGGCTGTGGGGTTGCTGTCCTCTGCGGTATAGATTGTGCCGCCCCAAATCACCATATCCGCGGCCGTGGAAGGCTGTCTGTCCAAGCCGGCATCGGCAGCAGGGTTTTGTGCAGTTGCAGCGCCCCAGGGCGTATAAATTATGACAGCCAAAACTGCAAAACAGCGGGCGAATAATTTCATGGTGAATTCTCCTTTGTCGGTCATGCTATGCGGGGCCGCAGGCTTGTCAAGGGCTGAAACTTGCACACACGTGTAATAGCGGGCACAATAAGTGCTGTGAAACAACGCAGATCAATATTGGACATACGGTGAGATGAAAAGCGCACTGGTAGCACTGCTGATATTTGTTTGGATGCCGGTAATGCTGTTCAAACCGCATATAGGCGTGCTGGTTTGGAACTGGGTGTCACATATGGCGCCGCACGGCTACACCTATGGTTTTGCTAGGTCTTTCCCGTTTTTGCTTTTTGTTGGCCTTCTAACGGTTGTCGGGATGGTTGTTGCCAGGGAACCAAAAAACTTCCCAGGCCATCCAATTTTGATTGCTATATTGCTGTATGCACTATGGACCATTGTCACCTATGTTCTCGGATTTGACATGGCGGTCGGCGAGAAAAAGATAACCCAGTTTGTGAAAATGATTGTGTTCGCCATGGTGTCGGTGGTGGTGATGCAATCGCCGAACAGGCTGAAAGCCTTTGTTTATGTGATGGTTGCGTCTCTGTTGTTCATTTCCGTAAAGGGGGGGCTGTTCACTTTAATCACTGGCGGCGGACACAAGGTGCAGGGCGGCGGCGGCATGATGGGGGACAATAACCAGCTTGCTATGGCTATGGCGATGTTGTTTCCGTTGTCTATTTTTCTGGCAAAACACCCGCCGAAAAAAATTATGAAATGGCCGTTGGCTTTTGCCGCATTTTTGGTGCCGGTTACCGCGATTGGCACGCAGTCGCGTGGTGGCTTTGTGGCGATTGCCGGCGTTCTGTTTATGCTTTTGCTGAAAACAAAGCGCAAGTTTCTATTGCTCGCTATTGCAGTGCCACTGGTGTTCGGCGCGGCTGCATTCATGCCGGACAGCTGGAAAAACCGTATGCAGTCCACCGAGAATGCGACCGACGATGGCAGTTTCCAAGGACGGATGTCCATGTGGAGGTTTGCTTCGAATGTTGCTAATGACCATCCGATTGAAGGCGGTGGGTTTGACGTTTTTTATATACCCGAGCTTGGTCCGGAATATATGCCGTCCGGGTTCAAAATGCGGGCTCCACATTCGATCTATTTCGAAGTGCTGGGCGAACACGGCTATGTTGGTTTGTTCTTGTTTCTGACCATGCTCTTCACTGGCTACTATTCCGCCGGGACCAACGCCAAGATGTTCAGGCAGTACCGTGAGACCGAATGGATCGGCGATCTTTCAGGTGGCATACAATTGAGCATAGTTGGGTATGCCCTAGGCGGGCTAACGGTGAATATCGCAGCATTTGACCTGTTCTACCATTTGCTTATTGTCGTGGTTTTGTGCCGCGTTGTCGGCGATAAAATGGTGGAAAAAGGCGTCAATAAAATTTTTACCAAAGCGGAAGTTCGGGTAAAATCCAAGGGCAAATGGAAACCGCCGGCTCCGAGCAAGCGACCACCGATTCCTGCTGAACGCCTTGTGAATTAAGGGCCTTTGCGGCAGTTCATTTGTCGTTGTGATCATCATTCATGAGTGCCGCCAGTGACCCTCCGCTGTTGCGCCGCGACCATTTGAGGAGAGCAAACAGCGCGCCGGCAATGCCGGCCATCATAATAATGCCTCCAAAAATCATGACAAATCCCAGCACCCAAGTGCCAAAGCTAAATTCGCTTTCACAGCCATTCTCACAAATGGTTACTGTGGGATCACCAACAAAATTCAGGAACAGCACTAGCAACACTACGCTGACAACAATCAGGCGCACGATTAGTTTTGTGGTCAAAAAGCCGTCGCGCCGTTTGCGCTGTTGTTGTCTTTTTTTGATAAATATATGTTCTGGCATGGTGCCACTATGATCGGCGCGCGCTTGTCGCACAAGTCACGAACAATCAATATTGTGTTTTTTGATGGCGTGACGAAATTGGTCGTAACTGATTTCAAGCCACTTTGATGCTGCCCGCTGGTTGTAGCGATTGCTGGTTAGCGCCGCTTCAATGAGTTTTTTTTCAAATGCCGCGGTCTCTTTTTTCAAGCTAACCGGGTGATCGAAGCTTGACGGCAAAGTGTCAGGGGCATCCGTGTTGGGCGTTGAGCCGTGTTCGTTGGTTGCGTTACGGGTGATAGCTGTGTTCGCGCCAGCGATGCCTGGCCGGTACGGGCTATCGAATGGGTCAAAAACCAACCCGCAAACAGGCTCTTCTCCGTCCCAGCAGCTATAGACCGCCCGTTCAGCCACGCTTTTCAATTCTCTGATGTTACCGGGCCAACTATAGTCTAACATTGCTTCCGTTGCAGGCTTGGAAAACCCCGGGAACGTGAGCCATTCCAGCTCGTGCGCCATCGCAGATCCAAAGTGGTTGGCAAGTGTGAGTATATCTTCCCGGCGTTCGCGTAGCGGCGGTACGGTAATAACATCAAAGGCAAGCCGGTCAAGAAGGTCGTGCCGAAAGTCTCCGGCATCAGCGGCGGCGGGCAGGTCGATATTGGTGGCGCCTATCACCCGCACATCTATATGTACGGTTTCTGATCCGCCCACTCGCTCCAGCTCGCCGTACTCTACCACCCGCAATAGTTTTTCCTGTGCCTGCATCGCCATCGTGCCAATTTCGTCAAGGAATAGGCTGCCATCATGCGCTGCTTCGAACCGGCCTGCGCGGCGATTGCGGGCACCGGTGAAAGCACCGGGCTCATAGCCAAACAGCTCGCTTTCCAGCAGCGTGGGGGCAAGTGCCGCGCAGTTCATTTTTTGAAATACCTGATCCCAGCGTTTTGAGAGAAAATGCAGCCGCGCCGCAATTAACTCTTTGCCAGTGCCGCGCTCACCGACCACCAAAAGCGGACGATCGAGCGGCGCAGCACGACTTATCTTGTCCATGAGGTCAAGGAACGCAGGCGAAGAGCCAATGATTTGATCAGATTGAAAGTTCATTTTACTAATATATAGTAAAAATCACCAAATGTTAGTGAAAAATTTAATGAGTTTAATGATACTCTTTCATCTAATCAGGATAAATGCAGTTAAATCAATATGTTATATTTTTTTAAGAAACTGGCACACGTCCTGCAAATATTCTGACAACAACCCGAATTGAAAGAGGTTGCACGATAATATGACAGCGATGCACACAAGCAAAGACACGACAGAGGAAAGCCCGAGTATGACAGCGAGGGGTCAATAATAAAAAAGAAGAGCGAGCCGCAATAGAAGCCACAAGGCTCACGGCGAATCGCCCACGGAGACGTCCAAAACAAAAGCCATAAAGGCACAGGACACCTAATACGACACACGTGAGGATTATTTGAAAGGAACTAAAACTATGGGTATTTTTTCCCGCCTGACCGACATTGTAAATTCTAATATCAACTCCATTCTGGATTCGGCGGAGGACCCTGAAAAAATCATCCGTATGGTCATCCAGGAAATGGAAGACACGCTGGTTGAGGTGCGCTCAAGCGCTGCTAAAACCATCGCGGATCAGAAAGACATCAACCGCCGCCTTGGCAGGATGGATAAGGCGCAGGCTGATTGGGAAAAGAAAGCCGAGCTTGCTATTTCCAAAGGCCGCGATGACCTGGCTAAAGGCGCATTGGTTGAAAAAGCCAAGGTGGCCGATATGGCAGCGCACCTGGCCGAGGAAGCAGCTCATCTGGATGCAGCGCTGAAGCAAAACGAAGATGATGTGATTAAACTGGATGCCAAGCTGCGTGAAGCGCGCGCCAAAAAGGTGGCGTTGGCTGCCCGTCACAAGACGGTATCAAACACCGTGCGTATTCGTAAAAATCTGAATGACAACCGTATTCAGGATGCTTTTGACCGTTTTGATAAAGTGGACGCGCGGTTGGACCGGATGGAAGCTGAAGCAGAATCGATGGAGATTGGCAAAGGCCAGACACTGGCCGAAGAAATCACTAACCTTCAGGTTGATGATACAATCGAAACCGAACTGGCACAGTTGAAAGCGAAGGCAGGTAGCACGGCGAACGACAATAAAAAAGCTGCTGCAAAGTCTGGCAAGTCTAAAAAGACAGCCGCCAAGTAATCAGCGTGCGCGCCGCTGCAGCCACAGGGGCGCGCCAACAGCAAGAACCCAAATGATAAAAGGGCCAATATAATGGTTGATGCAGTACCAATTCTTTTAGTTGTCGTCGTGATACCATTGTGGATTATTTTTCACTATACGACAAAATGGAAAACCATGAAGGGCATAACCCCGGAAGACGAAGCCTCCCTGGGTGACCTTCGCACCGCCGCCGACCGCCTTGAAGAGCGCCTGCGCGTGATGGAACGAATTATGGACGACGAGGTCCCAGACTGGAGGAGCCGCAACAATGACAAGTTTTAACAAAAGCCCAACCCGGCTGTATAAAAACCCCCGTGACGGGAAGATTATGGGTGTGTGTGCTGGTATAGCCGATTATTTCGGCATAACTACAACACCGGTTCGGGTTTTAACCGTCATCGGTATGTTCACGCCGCTTAGTGGTTTCATTCTTATCGGTTACTTTGTGCTCGGCTTTTGCCTGTCTCCAAAACCAATTGATCTGTATGAAGACGAGCAGGAAGAAGAGTTTTGGAAACAGACCCGTAAGTCACCGGATTATACTGCTGCAGACATGCGCAGCCGTTTTCGAGACATCGAGCGCAGAACCGTTGATATGGAAGCCTATATGACCAGCAAACGCTTCCGGCTTGAACGCGAGTTGAGAGCACTGGAAGATTAATAACTAAAGACCTAAAAGATCAAAAGTCGAAAAGACGGAAGATTTAACCGAAACTATCTTTCCTTTTCCTCCCGGAATAAGAAAGAACAACGGCGGGCCACTAGTTGGGTCCGCCGCTTTTTTATGCGGTTTTCGCGGCCAGCTTTACTTCATTTTCGCGCTCGTTTTCCTGGTCTACCGCGCGCATGTAAGCTTTGCGGCCCCACAGAAATGCCAGGATGCCGAGCGGAATAGTTACCAGCGCTACGGTCAGGTAAGAGTAACGAAGTGCATCCGGCCCGCTGAATACATGGTCTGACATATAGCCGATTGCAAAGGGTCCGCCCCCGTACCCAATCAGGCTGGTCGCCATGATATAGATCGAGATTATCTGCCCGCGCATTTGGTTGGGCGTGATGATCTGCAGGCTGGCATAGGCGATGCCCGACGGGCTGTTGACAAAAAAGTTGCTGATCCCCAGCAGAATCCAGGCAACCATTGTATTTTCAACAAACACAATCGCAACGGCAGGGATCGCAAACCCAATCGGCGCCACCATCAATGCCCGGATGTGGGCGTCTTTTTTGCCTTCGCGGAACCATTTGTCGGCCAGATAACCGCCGAAAAGCAAACCTAGTGGCCCAGTGATGATAGAGATTGTTCCAAATATCAGGCCAACCTCAGCACCACTAAGCCCGTGATAGCGCCCAAAGAAAAAGGCCAGGAATGCGACACTGCCAAAGCCAAAAGCTGCATTCATCGAAACACCGAAGCAGATCGCGGTATAGGCCCTGTAGCGGCCTTTGAAAAAGGCAAAAACCTGCTTGAGCGGGATGGCGGCTGCACCGGCGATCTGGCCGTGGCGGACCGGCTCTTTCAGGGTCAGCACAAATAGTGTCAACAAGATGCCCGGAACACCAACTAAAAGCAGCGCCTTCTGCCATCCAGTGTCGACACTGAAGCTCAGAAACGCAACGTCAGGCATCTGATCAGCAATCGGAATGATAGAACCACCAATGATAAAGGCCAGCGCAGACCCCACCGGAATACCCATGGCGTACACCGAAAGCGCGGTCGACAATTTATGCTTGGGGAAGCTGTCAGCGATTAGTGAATTGGCTGACGGGCCCAGCGTTGCCTCGCCGACGCCGACGCCCATTCGCAGGACAAACAACTGCAGGAAGTTTTTAGCAAAAGCCGATGAAGCTGTCGCCAGACTCCAGAGAAAAAGCCCGACAGCGATCAGACCAATTCTACTGCGGCTGTCTGCGATACGCGCACAAAACAGTCCGATAAGCGTGTAAAAAACTGCGAAAGCAAAACCAACCAGTAAGCCAAATTCGGTATCTGAAATCCCGAAATCACTCTGTATCGCAGGTCCGAGCAGGCTCAATATCTGGCGGTCGATGAAGGAAAAGGTGTATATCAATAAAAGAAGGCCAACCATATACCAGGCATATTTGGGCTTTGGATAGATGTGGTTATCCTCGGACATACGGTTTCCTTTTTTGGGCTGGGTTCTTGTGGCACGGCAAAATGGTTATTGATTTTTAGGGTCAGTGAAGTAGACAGTCGGTCAAACAACTACAATGTCAAGTTTTTGTCGCTGGATCGACCGCAAACAGGATGAGTTGATGGCACTGGATGATACAACACTCAACGATATTATAGAGACCTTTGAGTTTCTGGATGATTGGGAAGACCGGTACCGGATGATTATTGATCTGGGCAAAAAGCTGGTGCCGCTGGCGCCAGACGAAATGACCGATGCTTTCAAGGTACGCGGGTGTCAAAGCCAGGTTTGGCTGGTGCCTACCACAGACGCAGACGGGTGCATCCATTTTCGCGGGGACAGCGACGCCCATATCGTTAAAGGACTTGTCGCGCTGATGATCGTAGTGTTTTCCGGTAAAACCGGTGCTGAGATTGCTGCCATTGATGCCAAGGCAATATTGGACCAGTTGGGCTTAGCGGCGCACTTGTCACCGATGCGGGCCAACGGCCTGTTTTCCATGGTCGAGCGTATTCAGGAAATTGCTGGGTCTGGGGCCAAGTAGAATCAATGCCCCAATCGCCATAAAAATGGGCAAAACGAGATCAAAAAAAAGGGAGCCAGCGGCTCCCTTTTTGCATTCTGTGATTGCTGTGTTGTTAGGCGATAATTGTGTTGTATAGAATGGAAATAAACACGGCGCCAATGGCGACTGGGCATACAAAACGTACCAGGAATAGCCATATTTTGAAGGTGCCTTCCTCCATCGCCAATTCTTCCATCATGGTTTTGCGGCTGATAAACCAGCCAACAAAAATCGCGATGAACATACCACCCAGCGGCATCAGGATATTATTAGTGATATAATCCTTGAAGCTCATGAAATCGAGGCCCAAGATTTTGACATCTCCGAGCAAGTTGCCGCCCTGACCCCATGCCGACAGCGTACCAAGAGCAAAGGCTGCAGCACCAATGAATAGGGCGACTTTTTTACGGTCGATGCCGGTGCGTTCCTCGACATAAGATACCGCCGGTTCCAGCAATGAGATGGAGCTGGTTACGGCCGCCACCGTGAGCAGGAAGAAGAACATGGTGCCGACAATCGCGCCGCCAGTCATCTGACCGAAAGCAATTGGCAGGGTAGTAAACACGAGCCCAACGCTTTGACCAGGCTCGAGACCGAAGGCAAATACAATCGGGAAGATTGCCAGACCAGCCATCAATGCTACGCCGCTATCTGCTGCGGCAATTATTACCGCAGAGCGTGGAATGTTCATTTCTTTGGTGAGGTAGGAGCCGTAGGTCATGATCGACCCCAGTGCCAACGACAATGAGAAGAAGGCCAGCCCCAACGCCTGCAAGACTGTTTCAATGGTCAATTTGGCAAAATCTGGATTAAACAGGAAGTTCACCGCCGCACCGAAATCACCGGTAATGCCCGAATAGATCATCATGCCAACCAGCAAGGCGAACAGTGCCGGCATTAAGAATGTTACCGCCTTTTCTAGTCCGCCTGTTACACCGCGGGCAACAATACCAATAGTGATGGCAAGGAAGGCGAAATGGGCAATGATTGGACTGACCGGATCAGCGACAAACGTACCGAAAGTCTGGGTGGATATAGCGGCATCATACCCGCTGAAGCCTGACATAGCCTTGACAAGATAGGCCAGCACCCAGCCGCCAACCACGGAATAAAAGCTGATAACAATGAAACCGCCGACAACGCCAGACCAACCGATAAGACCCCAGGCTTTGCTGCGGCCTTCCTCATTGGCGATTTTTGCCATCGATCCAATTGGCGACAATTGACCGCGACGACCTAGCGAAAGCTCGGCAATCAGAACCGGCAGGCCAACAGCAAAAACGAACGCCAGATACACAAGTACGAAGGCACCACCCCCGCCTTCACCGGCTTCATACGGAAATTTCCAGATGTTACCAAGGCCAACGGCGCTGCCGACTGCCGCGAGCAAAAATGTCCAGCGCGATGACCAATGCGCATGTTGTGATAATCCAGCCATATGTCCCAAACTCCCCCGAGTAAAATGATGGGTATTGATTAAAGCGCGGCTCAAAGCACGGCTTCTTTTTCTGACCCGCTCCCCTGCCGGCCAAATTATGTATAGGCAGCTTTAGCGTCCGCTACTGTGATGTGTCAATAACTGCGCAATATTCTTGCTGGCCTTTTACGGAATTACACAAGCCATTAGCGTCGGCTCGCTCACCGACCCGGACCCCCAGGCGCACCGCTGTGCTGCCGCCGACTTCAAGTTCCCACTGGTCAATAATACCAACCAAAGGGGGAAATTTCGCCTCCAAAGTGGAACGGTTTTTCATTGCAGTGTCCATCGAGCGGTAACTGGCAAGGTGAACAAACCATTGACCCAGCGGCGACTGGCTGGCCGGTCGGGCAACGGCGCTTGATTGACCGCTTGGCACGCTACCTGAAAATTTAACCGGGTCCATAACCCGGATTGGACCTGCTGGCGAAATACCATCATGCAGCCGTGGCACGGGTGCCAAATTGACGTCCATGGCAGTTAGAAACTGGGAAAGCGCGGCAAGCCGTCGTGCGGATTCGTCAACAACGGTACCGTTGGCCAACACCCTGTCAGGGCAGCGGGCGCGCACACTGTCTTTTGAGCCGGTTTGCATTAATCCAGCGTAAAGCAGGCGCGCACGTGTGCCCAATCCAGCCTCCTCAAGCGCAAGTGCTGTATAGAATTTGTCTGTGGACGAAACCAGAGGCTCCGCGGTTAGGGCATCAATTGCTTCTAGCGGGCGGCCCTGACAAATTGCCGCTTGCAGGTTTGACGGTAGTTCGTGAACCGCACCGCCTGCAATGCGCGTGGTTGGGCCAGAGCCAGATAGGCCAGAGCCACCACATGCGGCCACAACCAACAGGGGTGATAGCTTCAACAGTGTTGCCAGCTTGTTAAATCGGTTATTAAGTTGTGGCTTCTTCAACATGGTTTATTGTCCCCGCGCTTCCAGAACCAACCGGTTGCCGCGCTTTTGCAGCGGGCGGGCATTGCCGGCGCCAACAACACCCTTGATCAGGTCAATCTGTTCTTTGGAGGCCTGAATGGGTTGTTTGTAGATATACCAGTTGACACCCTCGCTGCACGGCGGTGTGGTCAGTGATCCCATATACCGGAAATAGTTTTTGTTTGTTGGCATCAGGTCGCGGGCGTTGACGAGGATATTGTTATTGCGGTTTCGCTGATCAGGCTCTAGCGGCATATTGGCAATAAATTCAGCCAATGCCCGGTTGGCTTGGCCTTCTTTTACCAGCGTTACCACAACAGCATAACTGCCATCGGTGCCGCGGTGGATAAATTGCACTGACAGCGGGAAGCTTTCTCCTGCAATTGTGTGTTCAGCAGGAGCGCGGAAAACAAAACGGTTCAACGGCAACAGTTTTTTGCCGACTCGAAGGTAACTGCCGCGTTCATAGTCCATCGTGATCATTAACCGGTTGTGGGCCAGATTAATCTCGGAAACACGGTAATCGGGGCGCAGGCGGTGCATCACGGCGGGTTCGGTGCCTTCAATGTTAATCGGTGACTGGAATTGGCCAGCAGCGCAAACCGAGTTGGCACCAGACAGTGTGTGCCAATTGGCAGGGCCGTTAGCGCCGCTATAGCTCCAGTTTTCCTGCGCGAAAGCGCCAGAAGCCCCGAGCAGCGTTGTTGCGATTAGCACCGCTCCACATTTGACCCATTTTGGCAGCATTAGTTCCTCCAACTCTTCATTTCGTTGTCGTATCCAGCACCATGTGTATGGCATGCGCAAATTTTTTAACAACCATTTCAATGGTCTTGTCTGGCAAATTGGCGAAACCTGCCAGCAGTCCCTGTCGTCTTGGCGCAAATTGGAAACAATTGGATACCGGTACCGCGCCAATACCGGCATTTTGCGCCAAACTTGCAAGCTTGCCGTCGCTTAGACCGAAATCCAGAAGTTCGCCCCGACTGTAGGCCAGTAAGTGAAGGCCTGCATCTGAAGGCTGGAAATCCAAGAATCGCTTCAGGTGAGTGTCGGCAAAATTGGTGAATAAATTCTTACGTTTGGCGTGGATCATTCTAAGTCGCCTTATGTGGCGGGTAAAGTCGCCGTCTTCCATGAAAGCATTCAGGGCAATTTGCCCGCCGATAGACGGGAAACTGTCAGTCGCACTTCGAAACCTCGCCACCTGTTCTATCATGTGTTTTGGCAAAACGAGATATCCTAGCCTAAGGGCCGGAAACAGCGACTTGGAAAATGTACCACCGTAAATAACCCGCTGCCCACCATCGATGCCCTGCAAACTGTTGAGCGGGTGCCCGGCATAGCGAAATTCGCTATCATAATCGTCTTCAAAAACCAGGCTGTCGGTGCGGCGCGCCCAGTCCAGTAACTCCAGGCGCCTGCTGTGCGGCATGGTATAGCCAAGAGGGTATTGGCGGGATGGGCTCGTGACCAGTAAGCCTTGTGTTTCTCGTGGCGGCAATGCACCGTAATCATCAACACTGGTATAGCGCACCGGGTGGCCTGACGCGTTAGCGGAAGCCAACATGCCATCATACCCGGGGTCTTCAAGAATTATTGGTGCCTCGGACTGCAATACTGTTTTAGCAAGAAGGAACAGGCCTTGTTGCAGACCCGTAACGATCATAATTTGCGATACATCACAGACCGCACTGCGCGAAGCCTGCAGGTAGGATGCTACATTGCGGCGTAGTGGCTCAAATCCCATGACGTCGCTATGATACATCAGATTAGTATCCAGCTTTCGCATCGCTCGGCTGGTGGTGCGCGCCCATATTGCCGTTGGAAATTGATCCAGTGCAGGCATGCCCGATAACAGGGTATGTTGCGGTCTGGCAGGCGCAAATGCGCCGTTTGACGGACTGGGTGAAGTGGTTTGGGTCAATTGATCTGGCGTGCCGCTGGCAACAAAAGTTCCCGCACCGGTTCGCGCTTCCAGATAGCCTTCCGCGACCAACTGGTCATATGCCTGCACCACGGTAATACGTGCTACGCCCAGTCTGCCTGCGAGCATGCGACTTGCGGGCAGGCGGGTACCACCAGCCAACTTTCCGTCCAAAATTGAAGTGCGAATTTTGGTATGCAATTGCCGTTGCAGGGTTTTTCCCGCTGTTGGGTCCAGCCCGCCGCCCCACAGTGTTGCAAAGTCGTCTTTCATATTGGACCTATCAAAAAGTAAAAATTGGACCTTTATATAGGGTCGATAGTGACACACATAGGTGTCATAGCAAACGCAAATTTGGAAAATGCAATGACACTACAACTAACTCTGGGGCGCACCACATTTCTGGTTCGCCGCGAGCCAGCTAAACCGGTGGCACGATCGGCAACTGCGCAGCAGCCAGCACCTTCCTTTGCCGCAGCATGGATGCAAGTTTTCAACGGCACATGGCAGGCAAAAGCAGGTGCCAATTTCCCCAAACAGTTTTCAACAAAGCAGGGCACAATAAAGACGAAAGAAAACCATGACCAAAAATGAGGATACAGCTTTTGCCGCAAATAATCGTAACCGTGTGCGGCGCGGATTGAAGCGCGCCAGCTACGACAAAAATTTGGTCTACGGCATTATCGATAGCCACTTTCTGTGTCATGTGGGTTTTGAGGTGGCCGGTCAGCCCTATGTTATCCCCACATCCCATTGGCGCGAGGGCAACAAACTATATTGGCATGGCTCGTCTAAAAGTATGATGATCCGACATTTGGCCAAGGGCAACCCAGCCACCGTTGCTATCACTCAGCTAGACGGCCTTGTGCTGGCACGTTCGGCTTTCAGCACCAGTGTGAATTACCGGTCAGTGGTAGCCTACGGCAGGCCGCGCCTCGTGGAAGACGACGACGCATTTAACTATCATATGGAACGGTTTTTTGAGATGCTTGCGCCCGGGCGCTGGTCTGAGCTTAGGCCTATGACTGAAACCGAACGCAAAGCAACCGGCTTGCTGGAGATGGAGATCGAAGACGCTAGCGCCAAAGTGCGTGCGGACCCGCCCGGCGACAGCGACGAGGCTGATTTTCCTGTGTGGGCTGGTGTGGTGCCGATCAGCATGGGCCAACATACCCCGGAAGCGGCACCTGAAGGCGAGGCTGCACCTCTTAAGCACGGTCTGTTAAATGCTTACAACTTGCCGCTACGCTGAACAGCAGCGTCTATTTTTCGAGCGCGTCAGCGTCAATTGCGAGGATGGTATGCGCGAGTACGTCCGCACCTTTGGCCATCGCGTCCGGCGTGGTAAATTCGTTGGGCGAATGGCTGACGCCGCCAACCGACGGTACAAAAATCATACCGGTAGGCGCAATATGCACCATGTCCTGCGCGTCATGGCCTGCGCCCGACGGCATGGTGCGGTAGCTGTAGCCCAATTCTCTCGCCGCAGTTTCGATAATTTTACGCATGCGAATGTCGGTGGGCGCAGGCTCAGATGCCACATCTATTTCCTTGAAACTGATACCGGTTTTGGTGCGTGCGGCTATCTCGGCGGCGGCTTTTTCAACGGCGGCGTATACCTGATCAATTTTTGCCTGTTCCAAATCGCGGATTTCAAGGCTCATCTCAACGCGGCCCGGGATAACGTTGGGCGCGCCCGGAAATGCCTGAATGCGTCCAACAGTGGCCACTTGCCTGCCGTCCATCTCCAGCGCGATGCGGTTGACGGCAAGGGTCAGTTCTGCGGCAGAAACCATGGCATCACGCCGATTGTTCATGGCGGTGGTGCCGCCGTGGTTGGCGTAGCCGTCAATGGTCACATCCCACCAGCCAATGCCAACAATGCCTTCCACCACACCGATATCCAATTTTTCTTCGTCCAGAATACCGCCTTGTTCGATGTGCAATTCGATAAAGGCTTCATATGTGTCGGCGCGAACTTCGGCGCTGGCAATATCGCTGATATTACCGCCAATGAAATTGGTGCCGTCGGCTATGGACCGGCCGCTGGCATTGACAACCGCAAGCGCGCTGGGTTGCAGATGGCCGCGCATGGCAAGCGAACCAACAAGCCCGCCTTCTTCGTTGGAGAAGACCACCAGTTCCAGCGGACGGGTGGTTTGAATGTTTGCCGCATTCAACAGGTCGATCACCTCCATGGCGGCGATAACCCCGGTGGGGCCATCATAGTTGCCGCCGCCGGGCACCGAATCGATATGCGAGCCAAACAAAATTGGCTTGGCCGACGGGTCGCGGCCTTCGCGGCGAGCAAAAATATTAGCGGCGGCATCAATGCGCACCGTCAGGCCCATGGCTTCAAGCTCGCTGATAATATAGGCGCGGCCATGCAGATCAGCGTCCGTGTAAGCAACCCGGTC
This sequence comes from Alphaproteobacteria bacterium, assembly GCA_021774695.1. GTDB lineage: Bacteria > Pseudomonadota > Alphaproteobacteria > Sphingomonadales > Kordiimonadaceae > Kordiimonas. The sequence continues at coordinate 41,158 of JAJFIU010000045.1, forward strand.
AACGCCGCCGTCACTGTTTTTGCCGAAATGGGACAAGGCTTTAATGCGTCCTTCCATACGGTCTGGACTGGCCTTGGGCAGATTTTCAGCCGCCGCTGCGGGCTGGAAAATACCAGCAACAAAGGTCAAAATGATCGCGATATTCCTGAGCCCTACGGATGTCATAAATTACCCCTAAATCTTTGTATGCTGGACGGATTTTCTACAGTATAGGAAACACTGACCGCACATGTAAACAAACGCGATTATCGGGAGAAAACAGATGCTCAAAATGAAACCGAACTGCGAACACTGCGACCTTGATCTGCCGAACGACAGCTCGGACGCAATGATCTGTTCGTACGAATGTACTTTTTGTGCAGACTGTGTTTCGGACGTGCTGGAGAATGTGTGCCCTAATTGCGGTGGTGGCTTCAAAAAGCGCCCGACACGACCGACAAAAGAATGGCGCGACGGCGTATCTGCCAGCCACCAACCGCCATCGGATGAACGCTTTCTGAAACCGGTTGATTTGGAAGCGCATCTAAAATTTGCCTCGAAGATCAAAAATATCAGCCCGAGAAACCGTTAGTATCAATAGCCCACCAGCCGGGAGTGCCTAGATGTCTGTTCAAGATCTATCAAATTGGACACCGTGCGGCAGCGCCGGAGACGCGGAACTGGTTGGCGCATACTGCCATTTGCAACCCTTCGTTCCCGAACAGCACGATATTGATTTATTTACAGCAGTTTCTGGTCCGCAAAATGATGACCTCTGGGCCTATATTCCCATGGGGCCATACGGTAGCGCTGACGAACTAAATGCCACCCTTGCCCACGTGCGCGCAGACCGCGACTGGCGCACCATGGTGATCAAAGAAGCATGTACGGGAACAGTTCTGGGCATGGCGAGCTACATGCGCCGACGTCCCGAGCAAGGCAGTGTTGAAGTGGGCTGTGTGGTTTTCAGCCACGCCCTGCAGCGCACCCGCATTGCCACCGAGGCACTTTATCTGATGGCCAAACATGTGTTTGATGATTTGGGCTATCGGCGGTTTGAATGGAAATGCAATGCGGCCAACACGGCATCAAAGCGCGCAGCTAAACGCTTTGGCTTCACCTTTGAAGGTATATTCAGAAACGATATGGTGATGAAAGGTCGCAACCGTGACACCGCATGGTATTCGATGATTGACAGCGAATGGCCTGGGATAAAAGCCGGGTTTCAAGCGTGGCTTGACGGGGATAACTTTGACAGGGCTGGCAACCAACACAGCAAATTAGTGATGCCGCCAGTTTGCTGAGGCGATTCTTTCGGTTAAAGCTATTCTTTCAACAGATCGTAAGCGCTCTGGATTTGGTGAAACCGCTCTGATGCCGCCGGGTCGCCGGGGTTGGCATCCGGATGGTACATTTTGGCCAGTTTGCGGTACTGGCTTTTAACAGCGTCTTGTCCTGCGCTGCTGTCTAGTTCTAACATATCGAAAGCAGCCTGCTCCGTAGTGGAAAAGCCGTTTTCGTCTTCAGCGCCGCCCCATTCAAAGGTGCGAGCACCGGCAAATGCACCTTCAGATTGGCTGTTGTCTTCCATATGTTGTTTGGCTTCTTCGTCGCTCATGCCCTCGAAAAAGTTCCAGCTGCGGTTATACTCAGCCGCATGGGGCCTGCAAAAATGCCAGCGCTCGTTAGAGCCCGGTGATTTGGGTGCCGGGTGGTCGCCGCGCTCGTTACAGCCGGTGTAATCGCACATGCGTACGGCTTGGGCGTCTTTGTCTTTGCCGTATTCGCCCCAACGGGGGAAACCAAAACTTCTGATGTGATCACTTGGCATAGGGTTATTTTACCGGACTATTAAAAGAAAGTCTCTATCGCCGTTAAGCGATTAAGGCGGCGCACTGTCGTCGAACTGGGGCCGAAATTCAAGGTTTAGATTCGCAGACGGAAAAATAGACAAAATCAGATGATCCGCTTTCAGTTTTTTGGCCGGTGAGCACTGGACGCCAATACTTGCTGCGTTTAAGCTTCTGGACAAATCTACTTGTGAGGGAATGTCATGCGCACTGTTGATGAACTATTTGATCTGGCGGCAGAATTTCGTGGCAGCCGCGACGTGGTTGAAGACATGATGCCCGCGATTAAGTCAGCGGATGAGATCAAGGCGCTGGCTGATGACCGCATACTGGCC
>JAJFIU010000046.1 GCA_021774695.1 Alphaproteobacteria bacterium
GCATGCGCCACGACCAGTGAACTTGATATGCAAGCGCAAACGGACCGTGAGCGCACCATGTTCAGTGCAGACCGGATCAAGGCTGATGTTACCTTTTTAGCAGATGACACCATGAAGGGGCGTGATACTGGTTCTGAAGGATACCGAATTGCTGCCAATTATGTTGCTGCAGAGTTCGCGCAGTTGGGCATAGCGCCCGCGGGCGAGGGCGGTAATTATTTTCAGGAAGTGCCGCTTCGTACCGCCAAGGTCAACATGGACACGGCGACCATGAGCATTCAAGTTGGCGGGGAAGATAAATCGCTGGTTTTGGGCGATGATTTTTTCATGGGCGGCAGCGTGAAAACGCCTGACGGTGAAATCTCTGCCGGTATTGTGTTCGCCGGATACGGTGTTCACGCCCCCGAGCTTGGGCACGATGATTTAACAGGTCTGGATGTAGAGGGGAAAATTGTTCTGATTTTCTCAGGCGCGCCGACATCGTTCAACACTGAAATTCGCGCGCATCATGGCTCAGCCATCACCAAGTTAAAGCCGCTTCTGGATCGCGGCGCTGTGGGACTTATTTCTGTGAGTACTGCGGCAGGAGAAAAGCGCAGACCATTTTCCAGATCGAAACGGTTTTTGGGCCGCAAGAGCTTTGACTGGATAGAACCAAATGGTGGTTCCGCGGACAACAGCCGATTGAAAGCAACAGCGACAATTAATCAGGATGTTGCAAAGGAGCTCTTTGAGGGGGCTACCAAGTCTTTTGGTGATGTGCTTTCAGAAGCAAAAAAAGGTGCGCCTAAAGGCTTTGCGCTCAATGCCTCAGCGACGATGAAAAGGGAAAGCATTCTATCTGATCGGTTTACCAGTCCCAACGTCATCGGGGTTTTGGAGGGGGCAGACCCTGATCTGAAAGACGAATATGTTGTGCTGTCGGCGCATCTGGATCACATCGGGGTTTCGGAAAACGCCAAAGGTAAAGACAAAATCAATAACGGAGCGCTTGATAACGCGACCGGTGTCTCCACTTTGCTCGAAGTGGCGCGCGCCTATGCCCGCTCCGGCGAAAAGCCACGAAGATCAATATTGTTCGCAATTGTAACCGGCGAGGAAAAGGGCCTGTTGGGGGCAGAGTTTTTTGCCCATTATCCAACGGTTGAAAAGTCGGCGATGGTGGCCAATGTCAATTTGGATATGCCGTTGTTGTTGTATGATTTCACCGATGTTGTTGCTTTCGGGGCCGAGCGCAGCAGCCTTGGGCCCATAACGGAAGCTGCGTTGGCTCAGTTGGGTGTTTCGCTCAGTCCTGATCCGATTCCACAAGAGGGAATATTTACCCGCAGCGATCACTACCGCTTTGTTCAACAAGGCATTCCGTCAGTGTTTTTGATGACCGGCTGGAACAAGGGCGTTAACGGCAAAGACGGCGGTAAAATATTCCAGGAGTTTTTGAGTAAAACTTACCATTCGCCAGCGGATGATCTCGACCAAGGCATCGATTATGATGCTGCGGCGAAATTTGCCCACGCGAACTGGTTGATTGCCAGTGCAATTGCCAACGCTGCAGCCCGCCCAAGCTGGAACGAAGGTGATTTCTTCGGTAATACGTTCGCCGGAAAATAGCTTTTGTTTAGATGCTCAAAATATTAGGGCGTTCGCTGAGGGCGAGCGCCCGTTTTTACAATACAAAGATTTCGTGCGAATTATATGTCGCCTTTGTAAAGGCTCATTCCCTGACCAGCCAAGGCATCAGCGCGCTCGTTGCCGGGGTCACCTGAATGTCCCTTGACCCAAAACCATTCGATTTCATGGGGATTAACCGCATCATCCAGCAGGCGCCATAAATCGGCGTTCTTAACGGGCTTTTTGCTGGAATTTTTCCAGCCCTTGGCTTTCCAGCCATCGATCCACTCGGTAATACCCTTCATCACATATGTGCTGTCGGTGTGTAAATGAACCCTGCAAGGTCGTTTCAGTGCGGAAAGGGCCTCAATAGCAGCCATCAGTTCCATGCGGTTATTGGTAGTGTGAAACTCGCCGCCGGTCAGTTCTTTTTCGTGCTCGCCGTATAGCATCAAAACGCCCCAGCCGCCTGGTCCCGGGTTGCCGGAGCAAGCGCCGTCAGTATAAATTTCGACAATCTCTTGAGATTTAGACGACATAAGCAGCAGTATCTTTCACCTTTTGGTGGAATTTAAGTCGTGCCAGATAATCCAGTGGGTTTTTTGGCCGCACCACCGCACCTTCGACCGGGTTTAGCCAATCATAGAGCCGCGTTAACAGGAAACGCATCGCCGCTCCTCGGCACAAAATAGGTAGCGCTGCAACTTCGGCTCCGGACATGGTGCGGGCAACGTCATACATTTCGATCAGGCGCTTTGCCCGCCCCGGCACAAAGTGCATTTGCTGGTCAAAACACCAGGCATTGATACAAACGGCTAGATCGTATGCAAGAAAGTCAGTGCAGCCAAAATAGAAGTCGATCACGCCGGTTATTGTATGATTGGTAAACAGTATATTGTCAGGGAACAGGTCCGCATGAATTGTGCCCTTTGGTAAGCTTTTTGGCCAATTTTGTTCCAAAAAATCCATTTCAGATGCAATGATCTCGGCAAGCCCATCCTGAACAGTATCAGCGTGCGCCACTGTTTTGTCCGCCAGCGTTCTCCAGCCTTCAATCGAAAGGTCATTGTGCCGAGCGGCGGTAAAATCTGATGTGGCGTGATGCATTTGTGCCAACATGGATCCAACTGCAGCACAGTGGCTTTCGTCGGCATCGTCAACGCTAACGCCGTTTAGAAAACTGATAATACATGCTGGTTTGCCGCACAGTGTTTGCAAAGCCTTCCCGCTTTGGTCCCGCACAGGTAGTGGGGAAGGCACACCGGCTTTCGCCAAGTGTTCCATCAAATCCAGGAAATACGGCAGGTCGTCAGGATTGGCGCGTTTCTCATACAGTGTTAAAACCAGCCGAGCTTTTTCGGTTTCGAGAAAATAGTTCGAGTTTTCAACACCCTCTGCTATCCCCTTGAACGAAGTCGCTTGTCCTAAGTTATAGCCTGCTAAAAAAACCGATAGCGTTTTATCGTCAACATGGGTGTAGACAGCCATCAGGCAATGTCTTTCAGAATCGGCGGTACTTTAAAAACAACATCTTCTTCGGCGGTTGTAACAAGCTCCACCTTGGCTGAATATTTTCCTTTCAGAGCCTCAATCACTTCCTCGACCAAAACTTCGGGCGCACTTGCACCGGCTGTTATGCCAACGGTTTTCGCACCGTTTAGCCAGTTCCAATCAATGTCGGTGCCCCTTTGCACTAGTCTTGCCGGGCAGCCGCATTTTTCACTTACTTCCACAAGCCGCATGCTGTTTGACGAATTCGGCGCACCAATAACAATCACTCTGTCAGCTTGTTTTGCCACCTCTTTTATCGCTGTTTGCCGATTGGTGGTGGCGTAGCAAATATCTTCTTTTTTTGGGTTGATAAGCTGGGGAAAACGTTCTTCCAGCTTGGAGACGATGTCGGCGGTGTCTTCAACCGAGAGAGTAGTTTGGGTGACAAACGCCAACGCGTCCGGATCCTGGGGCACTAGGCCCTCTGCATCTTCAACGGTTTCCAACAGCGACATAGAGCCTTCCTCAACCTGACCCATTGTACCAATAACTTCGGGGTGCCCCTCATGGCCGATCATTAGAATATGCCGACCGGCAGCGTGATGGCGCTCGACTGCCCGGTGAACCTTCGAGACCAAAGGACAAGTTGCGTCTACATAGACCATGTTTCGTTGCTCGGCTTTGGCAGGCACTGATTTGGGTACCCCGTGGGCAGAAAACACCACGGGTGCATCGCCGGGCACTTCGTCCAACTGATCGACAAAAACGGCGCCGATTGCCTCAAGCCCCTCAACCACGTAGCGATTGTGAACGATCTCGTGGCGCACATAAACGGGGGCACCGAACTTCTTGATAGCTAGTTCGACGATCTTGATGGCCCGGTCAACACCTGCGCAAAACCCGCGTGGATTGGCGAGTAGAATTTTCAGCTCTTCCTTTGCGGCTTTTGTAGTATCGGCGGGTTGGTCCAACATGAAGATCCCTCAACAAATGACAACGGTTGACCTTTGCTACCTGTATGCACGCGGGTGGTCAAGCATGACCGGTGGATTGGTGAATTTTATATGTAAGCTAGCACCCGCGGTAAAATAGCTTCTGAAACTTGTTACTAAGACAGGTTGCTGCGCTGCCATATTTTGGGCTCAACTTGCGACTAGTTATGGTAAACGAAAAGATGGTTTTGTTGGCTTGCTCTTTGCGGGCCTTGTCCCTATGATCGCGGCGCATTTGCCCGGATTATTGACGGGCGCGCGAATGTTTGAAAGATGCAGTATGAATTCTCGTTTTATCACTACACTGGTTCTGGCGTTAACACTTGTCGCCTGTAACAACAATCCGCTTGAAGTGACCATTTCTCGGTGTCCTGCTGTTGCAGTTGTTGGCGATACCGGCACATTAACCCGTTTTAACGGTGATGGCCGCACTGCCGACGATGTCATGTTTACAGCTACAATCAGCGATGTTGAAGTGAGTTGCAGTGAGGGTGATTCTGTCTCTTCAGCAGTAAGCTTGTATATTGCAGCAGAATCTGACGGCAAGATTGTTAATGATACTGTTACGCTGCCGTATTTTGTTGCCATCCTCAAAGACAATAGCGAGGTTGTCACCAAACGCATCTTTGATGTGACGCTGCGGTTTGACGGAAACGGCTATGCTGTGTCGCGCGAAGTGTTGAGCCAGTATATTCCAACCATCGAACAGGCGCGCCGGTATAATTATGAATTTCTGATCGGTTTTCAGCTCAGCATTGATGATGTTGCCTTCAATATGGAGCGCTAGGCGCTCAACTATCTGTAATCTTTGTTGTTTTTTATATTATCAACATCGGACGATTTTGCCGTTGGCGAACAGGTCGTTTTTTTAAACATCAAACTTGCCAGAACGATTGACTCTCCCTTTTCTCTACGGCATACCTGCGCTCACGTTAAGGTCTTGCGGGAAACCAGTTTCTTGCACCCATGCGCGGGAGAGATCGATACAGTTTTTCGACACTAAAGTCGGCGCCGAAGGAGCAACCGCCCCGGAAACTCTCAGGCAAAAGGACCGCGCATTCGAATGGCACTCTGGAAAGCAGGAATGCAGGCAAAATATGCCAGTGTTTCTCACCGACGGGGTAAGCGGGCGCAACTGCGTCAGTGAAATCTCTCAGGTTCCGAGACAGAGGGGGCGTGATTGCCGGTTTTTCCGGCGCTTCTCACGCGCGGAGTGTTTAAATGTCTGTCGATGAACTCTTAACAACCCCACTCTATGATCTTCATGTTGAATCTGGCGGTAAGATGGTGCCCTTTGCAGGCTATTCGATGCCGGTTCAATATCCGCTGGGTATTATGAAGGAGCATCTTCATACCCGCGAGAAAGCGGGACTGTTTGATGTTTCGCATATGGGTCAAGCCTATATTCGCTCAACTGACGGAAGTGACCCAGCTAAAATAATTGAAGAATTGATGCCCAGCGCACTTGCGGTGTTGAAACCCGGCAAAATGCGCTATTCGGTTCTGTTGAACGATGCCGGGGGCATAGAAGACGACCTGATGATAACTCGCACCTTTGAGCCTGAAGGCTCGCTCTATGTGGTTGTGAACGCAGCTTGCAAAGAAAAAGATTATCAAATTTTAGAAGAAAAGCTTGGCGGTCGCATAACGCTAGAACCGCTTGAAGACCGGGCGCTGATTGCGCTGCAGGGGCCTAAGGCAGAGTCTGTATTGTCTGCGCTCGCGCCTGAAGTTGCAGATATGTCTTTCATGGAAGCGACCATGGTAACGCTTGAGGGTGTTGTGTGCTGGGTGTCTCGCTCTGGCTACACCGGAGAAGACGGCTATGAGATTTCCGTGCCCGCAGATGAGGCAGATGCCTTTGCGCGGCGATTGCTTATGAACGATGATGTTGAACTGATTGGTCTGGGTGCCCGCGATAGCCTGCGTTTGGAAGCAGGGCTGTGTTTGTCCGGGCATGACTTTGATGCCTCTACCAGTCCGGTCGAGGCCAATATCATCTTTGCCCTGGGTAAAAAGCGCCGTGAAATTGGCGATTTTGCAGGTGGAGACCGGATTTTAGCAGAGCTGGCGAGTGGCGTTGAAAAAGTTCGGGTTGGTATTGTACCTGCAGGCCGGGCACCGGCACGCGAAGGCACTGACATTGCAGATAGCGACGGCAATATAATCGGGAAAATCACATCAGGCGGATTCGGTCCCACGTACGGCGCGCCGGTTTCCATGGGGTTTGTCCCGGCGGCATTTGCCGAAAACGGGACTGAGCTTAACCTGATGATTAGAGGCAAGGCACACAGCGCAACCGTGACCGCCACACCGTTCGTGCCGCAGCGTTACAAACGTAAGCAAGTTTAACCTGAATATTTTTTTGCAGTTGAGACCACTAGAGGGGAAACATGATGACCAAATATACTGAAGACCATGAATGGATCGCTGGCGACGGTGATGTGGTAACGATCGGTATCACTGACTATGCCCAAAATGCGCTGGGCGATGTTGTATTTGTTGAATTGCCAGAAGTTGGTGCGACTTACAGCAAAGGCGATGAAGTCGCTGTTGTGGAATCGGTGAAAGCGGCCAGCGAAGTTTACGCGCCCCTGAGCGGCGAAATTGTTGAAGTTAATGCCGCGCTGGAAAGCGAACCCGGTTTGGTCAACACCAGCGCCACCGAAGGCGGCTGGTTTTTCAAAATCAAACTGGACAATGCTGGTGACTTGGCAGGGCTGATGGATCAAGCTGCGTACGATGCGCATGTGGCGAGCCTAGATTAAGGTTTTTAGCTTTTTTGGCTTTTTTGGCCACTGTTTTCGATGATAGGCCTCCAGATGTTTGCTGTTGTCTGGGGCCAAGATGATGTTAAGGAGCACGCGTATGCGCTACCTGCCGCTAACTGGTGATGACCGCCAGGCCATGCTGGCCAAAATCGGTGTTCGACATATCGATGACCTGTTCAGAGATGTTCCGAAATCGGACTTGAACCCGGATATTGATCTGCCCAAACGTCAAAGCGAAATGGCCGTTGAGCGGCACCTGTCGGCGATGGCCGCCAAAAATACGGCAGCTGGCTCTGTACCGTTTTTTGTAGGTGCTGGCGCATACAAACACCATGTACCGGCAACAGTTGACCATATGATCCAGCGCGGTGAATTCCTCACTGCTTACACACCGTACCAGCCAGAAATTGCGCAGGGCACACTGCAGTATCTGTTTGAATTTCAAACACTTGTGGCTCAGTTAACCGGTATGGATGTGGCCAATGCCAGCATGTATGACGGCTCAACGGCAACCGCAGAAGCTGTGATGATGGCGCGGCGCGTTACCCGTAAAAAACGCGCGGTTATTGCAGGCAGTGTCCATGCGCATTACCGGGCTGTGGTGGAGACAACCACTCAGTTTACCGATGATGATATTGTATGTCAGATACCAAATCCGGCGGACGCAGACGTTGAATTGCAGGCGGCGCTTGATGCCATCGATGACGCTACGAGTTGCGTTGTGGTTCAAAACCCCGGCATCAACGGCAGTGTTCTTGATCTTGGGCCGATCGCGGATGCTGCGCACGCGCATAAAGCACTGCTAATTGTGGTGGTAACCGAGGTTATGTCACTGGGTTTGATTAAAAGCCCTGGAGAGATGGGTGCCGACATTGTGGTAGGTGAAGGCCAATCTATCGGTAACGGGCTGAACTACGGCGGGCCATATCTGGGGTTGTTTGCCACAAACCAAAAATTTGTCAGGCAGATGCCGGGTCGCTTGTGCGGCGAAACCGTTGATGCGGACGGAGAGCAAGGTTTTGTGCTGACGCTTTCAACCCGCGAACAACATATTCGGCGCGAAAAAGCCACGTCAAACATTTGCACCAACAGCGGGCTATGTTCGCTGGCTTTCACGGTACATATGAGCCTGCTGGGCGAGAAGGGCTTACGTCAACTTGCAAAGGTTAATCACAAACGCGCTTGCAGCGTGCGAGATGCTTTGAAGGCGGCAGGCTTCGACGTCCTGAATGCAAGCTTTTTCAATGAAGTAACCGTGCTTTTGCCGAAAAACGCCACCGATGTGGTGGAGGCACTTGCTGCAGACGGTGTGCTGGCCGGTGTGCCGATGGAGCGGCTGTATCCCGGGCAAGGTTTTGATAATCATTTGATTTTGGCTGCCACTGAAACTGTAACTGAAGAGGATATCGCTGTCCTGGTTGCCAAATTGAAGGAGGCGGTTCAATGAGTATGAACTCACAAGGGCGCCCATCCGCACCAGCGGCTGGCAGTGATGTCGCCGAGGGAACGCAGCCGATGACACCGGTTTTTGAAAGCTTTTCCGGTCATCGGGGGCTGCGGCTTTTTGAACCGCTGATTTTCGAACTTGGGTCCACCGACACCACCGGTGTTGATGTTGACGAAGCGGATGACTTCGAGATGTCCATCGGTGGCCTTGAGCGCACCGGTGAAATAGGGTGCCCGGGCCTGCCTGAACCAGACGCTGTTCGTCACTTCACTCGTCTTTCACGCCGTAACTACGGTATCGATATGGGTGTGTTCCCACTTGGGTCTTGCACCATGAAGCACAACCCGCGCCTTAATGAGAAAATGGCGCGATTGCCGGGATTCGGCGACATCCACCCTTTGCAGCCTACCTCGACCGTGCAGGGCGCGCTTGAACTGATGGACGAGCTTAGTAACTGGATTACCACGCTGACCGGTATGCCGGCGGTGGCGTTGTCGCCTAAAGCTGGTGCGCACGGCGAACTGTGCGGTGTTATGGCTATCCGTGCTGCGCTTGAGGCGCGCGGGGATGCCCGCGAAGTCGTGCTGTGCCCTGAAAGCGCACACGGGACCAACCCGGCAACCGCGGCCTTCTGTGGTTACAAGGTAAAGTCGATCCCCGCCAAAGCCAATGGCCGGGTTGATCTGGATGCATTGAAGGCGGAACTCGATGACACAGTTGCCGCAGTAATGATCACCAATCCCAATACTTGCGGTTTGTTTGAAACCGAGGTCAAAGACATAGCGGAGGCTATTCACAAAGCTGGCGCATTTTTCTACTGTGACGGGGCTAATTTCAACGCGATTATGGGCAAGGCCCGCCCGGGTG
>JAJFIU010000047.1 GCA_021774695.1 Alphaproteobacteria bacterium
CCTCGGTCAGGCAGAAACTATTGTCGATGTGCGTAACATTGGGTTTATGGCGGCACTGACGTTTGCCCAAATTGACGGCAAACCAATGAGCCGGTCATCGCAGATATTCCAGAAAGCTTATGAAAACGGCCTGAAAATCCGCCTGAGCGGTGATCACATAGCAATTGCACCGCCGCTGGTATGCACTAAGCAGGATATTGATGTCCTGGTGGATAAACTGCAGAAAACAATCACTGACGTAGGGTAGGCCCTACTTGGTATGAGAAAATGGGCTGATATGGGAAAGTGGCGCCTGATATGAGAAAACGGGCACAGAAAATGATGCCCGCGAGCCGAATAGGCCGTTTGATTGTCGGTATTCTGTTGGTAATTGGTGGAATTTTAGGATTTTTGCCGATTGTGGGGTTTTGGATGATCCCGCTGGGGCTGATTGTGCTGTCGGTTGATTTTCCCTTTATCCGTCGGCGACGTCGAAGGGTGGAAGTGCGAATAGGCCGCTGGTGGCGCAGACGACAAGCTCAAAAAACCCTGAAAGCGAAAAAGGCGGCAGACGACCGCAACATACGCCAGGTAACTAGTGCATCCAACGAAGGCCCCGAACAGGAACAAAAATGACCTACGTGATTTCCATAGACGATGTGCGCTCTGCGGCACAAAAATTGGCAGGTGTGGCGGTGCGGACCCCGCTGATTGAAAATATCAAGTTGAACGAAATCGCTGGCGGGCGAGTGTTTGTAAAATGTGAAAACCTTCAGCACATGGGAGCGTTTAAGTTTCGCGGTGCCTATAACAGGATGTCGCGGTTAACCGAGGAAGAAAAAAGCCGAGGTGTTTTAGCCTTTTCCAGCGGCAATCATGCTCAGGGAATTGCGCGCGCTGCGCAGTTGCTGGATATTCATGCCACAATCGTAATGCCCAAAGATGCCCCGCCGTTGAAATTGGCTGCAACTCGTGGCTGCGGAGCAGAGGTTGTTCTTTATGACCGTTATACGGAGGACCGGGAGAAAGTTGCGCTAGCTGTCGCTGCCGACAGCGGGGCAGTTGTTGTTCCGCCTTATGATGACCCATTGGTTATGGCTGGGCAGGGCACATCTGCCCTGGAAGTGGTAGAGGACCTGGCAACGATGGGCGTAACGCCGGATCAGACACTAATCAATTGCGGCGGCGGCGGCCTCGCGGCCGGTTCTTTCACGGTTTATTATGACGCTTTCCCCCATATACAGGGATATGTGGTGGAGCCGGAAGAGTTTGACGACGTTAAGCGTTCGCTGGAAGTCGGTAGCATTCAATCGGTGGACTTTGGTGCGCGCTCCATTTGCGACGCGTTGTTGACACCCAGCGCTGGTGCGCGAACTTTCCCCATTTTGCAGGGCAACGGCGTTAAAGGCTTGTCTGTAACCGATGATCAGGCGCGGGCGGCGGTTTCTTTTGCTGCCAAAACCTTGAAAATGGTCGGCGAACCTGGCGGTGTAGTCTCACTAGCTGCAGTTTTGGAGGGTAAGGTGGATACTCAGGATAAAATAACTGTTTGTATTATCTCGGGCGGCAATATCGACCCCGATATGCTGGCAGATTGCATGGCACGGTTTTAGCCTTCATATTTTCAGACTATTCCGTTTTTTTGCACTTGGCGTGCCCGGAAGCTTGGGTTATAGAATGACTTCGCGTGAATAATGAGTTGCACAGACCGAGTGTGGCGGCGAAGGCACGCGGTAGTTAAGCGGCAATATTTTTTTTGGAGACTGAGCTATGGAAATCGAAGATCAGAAAACCACGTTTGATGGCTTTGTGAGATACACTGTTCGCTCGGTGATTGCGATTGTGGTTGTAATGGGACTGATGGCTATGTTCGTCGCCTAATAATCCACGTTTAAATCCATTAAAAAGGCGCCAGAAGGCGCCGTTTTTGTAAGTAAATTTTGCTTTTTGCCAAACTCTGGATTTGATTCTGGGCCCGTCTAGTGGCGGGGAATAGCCTTCAATTGATACAGACCGTTTTTAAGGTCACCGAACAGCTCGGGCACGTCCGGATGATTAATTGGCTCATCAGTCGCATCAGGCATCAGATTTTGCTGTGAAACATAGGCCTCGTAGCTGGATTCGTCGTTTTCAGCGAACAAGTGATAGTAAGGCTGGTCTTTCTCTGGCCGAATTTCGGCCGGAATAGACTCCCACCATTCCTCTGAATTAGCAAATTCAGGATCCACATCGAAAATGACACCACGGAACGGAAAATGCCGGTGGCGAACAACCTGACCGATATTGAAAAGTGGTGACTTCGATATTGTTGGTGTCTGAACCATTATGGAAAGCTCCTTAACAGCGGCTGGGATAGTCTTCATTGGGCACTTTGTCAATTCCTCAAACTCGCCCGGCTGTGTGGCAGCAATAAGGCTATGAATCCCAGTATTTTAATACAACTAGATTTACCCCGCATGAACAAAGTGCGATTGGCAATTGGGGCGAACGGCGCTCCGGTAAGCGATTCTTAAGACCTGCGCGTTATGATGCGAAGGCTACTAGCCTATCTATGCTGTCATAAAACAACCATAAAACTGTAACAAAAATGCCAGTTCGGATTGTTAGAGACTACAGGTAGAAACAACAGAGAGAAAAAAGATGAATCAACAAATTAATCATGACGGCCTGTCCAGACTTGTGCATCTGGAGTTGTCACGCCTTCGAATTAGCAACCCACTTGAAGCTCAACGGGTAATAACTGGTATGATCGGTGTTTATGACAGTGAAGGCACTATTATCGCTAAAGAAGTCGGTAATTTCTATGCAAATGACAACGCCAACAGAAGCGTTTGCTCACACTGATCAACACTTGCCTTAGCCGGGCCTTACATAATAATATGGCTTAAAGATCAGGCTTAGTGGTCTGGTTCCAGCATTTTATGCAGGTGTACAACAACATATTTGGTCAGTGCATCATCCACATTTGCCTGACTGACACTGCGCCATGCGTTCTCGGCCTCGGCGTAACTGCCATAAACCCCTACAATATCAACTTTCGAAAGATCGCTGAATTCCAGCGACTGCGGGTCTTGAACTTGTCCGCCAAATACAAGGTGAAGAAGTTGCTTGTCGGGCATGGCAATGTTTCCTATTCAGTGTTATCGATATGAGCGTTGACGCCAGCTTACCAAAATATCCTGCTGAGACGGCGCTTATGTATCAAATCCGGCATAAAAGGCCACCTTTTTTTCATATTATCTGGTTTGATGTTATCGGGGTTTAAATAATAAATGGCTAATGTTGAGAATTTTTTAATTTCGATTGTCGGGCGCGACCAGGTTGGGGTTGTGTCAGAAGTGACCAGTTATCTGTTCGATACTGGTGCCAACGTGGCAGACAGTTCTTATGCAGTGCTCGGTGAGGGATTTGAGCTTTCGGCAGTTGTCACCTTTGGTGCTGCCTCCGATACTACAGAAATTGAAATCGGTTTAAGCGAGTTGGCAACACTGGTCGGCGCACGTATTGCCATCGTGCCTTTTGATTTTGATACCACGCGAGGCGAAACTGCGACTATTAGCCATACTGTTGAAATAACCGGCGGTGACCGGCCCGGCCTTATTGCACGGGTTAGCGAAGTGTTGATGGAATACGGGGCGAACATTGTTCGCATGAGCAGCAAGCGATCGGTTGATGAGCAAGGCACCGCGCATTATCGGACTCGGTTTGCCATCTGTGCGCCGAAGGGCAGGGTAGAGGCGCTGTCTGCAGCGCTGTCAAACACGGCGGGTAGCTTGCGGCTGAACTGCGATGTTGAACCAGTTTAAAAGAAAAAGGGCGCCGTTAGCGCCCTTTTAAGCCTCAAAAAAATAATGATACTTAACTGGATGTTGGTTCGGCAGATTGTTCCCGCAGCCATTCAATCAGCCCATCCAATCCCACCTTTTTCACTTTAGATGAAAACACGTCCCTGTTGGTGATCATCAGGTTAATGCCTTCAAACTCAAGATTTACGATATGGAATTCTCCGTTCTTTTTCCGGATACGCCAGTCGGCTAGTATGGGTTCGCCTTGATCGCGTTGAACTTCGGTTTTGACAAAAACGTGGCCAGCCTTGCCGGAAGCCGGTTTGGTGCCAATAACTTCTAGCTGGCGAAATCCAATTTGAGTCATGCGTTTATCGAACTCGGCGACGATATAGTCGCCCATGGCTTCCATGTAGGTTTCGCGCTGTGCTTTGGTTGCTGTGCGATAATGCCGCCCGAGCATACCGCGTGCAAGCAGGCTGATGTCTGTAGCTTGCTCAAAGACCGCGCGGAAAGCAGCAGTGCGCTCTTCTTCGGTCAGTTTGCTATCGCTCCAGGCAGCGATGGTTTCGCTGGCAATATTTTCGACAAATTTGATAGCACCGGCTGGGTCATTCGCCGCTGTGGATTGTGCCTGCACCGGAAAAGCTGCAACCAGCAACAGGGAGCAGTATATAACTATTTTTTTCATTCAGTCCTCGCGGTTATCATTTTGCGGTCGCCTGCGGTGCTGGAAAAGATGCGATTGATTGTTAGTCGCTTGTTTCCACCGTTGCTTCTCGCAGGTAAGCCATTAAGTCTTTGCGGTCTTGTTCTTTTCTGAGGCCAGCAAATGCCATTTTGTTGCCCGGCAGAAATTTTCTTGGTTGCGCAAGCCAACTGTCGAGGGCCTCTTCGGTCCATTCAAAATCAGCTTCTTGCAACGCCTTTGAATATTTAAAACCTTCCGCCGCCCCAGACATACGCCCGAATAGATTGTCCAAATTAGGGCCGATACGAGTTCTAGCGGTCGCGGTTAAATTATGACAGGCGCGGCAACGATTAAAAAGACGCTTGCCTTTCACCGTATCACCAGCAGCGGATAGGGTGGTATCTGATGCATCAGCGGCAGATGCTGAGGCCGAAAACGCGGCTGGTGTACACACCAATGTAAGGAATACCGCGGTTTTTAGAATAGATTTCATCAAATGCTCCAGTTCAATCGGTTAAATATCCTTGTGGAATTGTTAATAGATTGGCTTTTGTGCCTGAACCCACGGTGAATATCTAATCTTCAATGCCGCAGTCGTCGATAACGCAAACGGTCGCAGCTATTTTTTGTCGGTCAGCAAACGTATTTGCTGACCATATTTACTTTGTTCGGCTTATTCGCCTGCAACATAGGGTTTGATCTCGCCAGATTTTATCCGGGCAAAATAGTCGATCATCATTGCTTTTACTTCCTTGCGTAGCAGGAACAAGCCAAGGATGTTCGGGAAACCGATTGCAAGAAGCAGCGCATCTGCCATATCCATCACAGGTGCTAGAGACATCGCAGAACCGACGATGAGTACCATCAGGTAGGAAACCTTGAATGCCAGATCTGCGCTTTTATTGTGTCCAAACAACCACAGGAATGAGCGCTGGCCGTAATAGAACCATGTGATCGAGGTTGAGAAAGCGAACATCACAACGGCAACTGTCAGGATATAAGGGAACCAATAGATAACGGTGGCAAAAGCCTTGGAAGTCAACGCTATGCCAGCAAGGGTGCCAGAAGCTGACGGATCAACCGATCCGGTAAGGATAATGACAAGCGCTGTAATGGTGCAAATAACCACGGTGTCAATGAAGGGCTCGAGCAGAGCTACAAGACCCTCGGACACTGGCTCTCTAGTTTTAGCAGCCGAGTGAGCGATGGACGCAGAACCAAGGCCCGCCTCGTTAGAGAAGGTGGCACGGCGTAACCCCTGAATAAGTACGCCGATGATACCGCCAGCTACACCGTCTCCGGTGAATGCACCGGAGAATATTTGCCCGAATGCCCATGGAATATCTCCGATATGCCCAAAGATAACCACCAGTGATGCAGTGATGTAGGTAACCGCCATGATAGGCACCAGAAACTCGGTAACATGGGTGATTTGGCGAATGCCGCCGATTATCACCAGACCAACGGCAGTAGCGAATATTACACCGAATATCCACGGGCGGCCAAACAGCAAGCTATTTTCGCCGCCAGTTAGTGCCGCCAATTCGTTAGTGAACTGGATCGATGATTGATTAACCTGGAACATGGCACCCGCACCGTAAGCGCCGCCAATGATGAATATAGCAGCTACGACAGCGAGCACTTTACCAAGGTTTGGTAATCCGCGGGCGGCCAAGCCTTTGGTTAGATAATACATCGGCCCGCCTGAGACCTCACCGTTTTCGTCAATCTCGCGGTATTTCACCCCGAGCGTACATTCAACGAACTTTGAGGTCATTCCAAACAACCCGGCAAGGATCATCCAAAAAGTTGCACCGGGCCCACCAATGGAAATCGCTATCGCAACTCCCGCAATATTACCTAGCCCAACTGTACCTGACACGGCAGCAGTTAGCGCCTGAAAGTGGGTAACTTCGCCGGGGTCGGTGGGGTCGTCGTAGGTTCCTTTAACAATTTTGATAGATTGCCTGAAGCCACGAATATTAGGGAAACCCATGTAAAAACTGAAGAAAATACCGCCGCCCAGAAGCCAGAGCACGATAAAAGGGATAGGAGGCAACATATCGGAAATGACCGAGAGCTCAAAAAATATGACCCCTGAAACAAATTCACTTATTGGTGCCATAAAATCATTCACGGCATCCACAAATGTGCCGTCGGTGTCTTGTGCGATGGCAGATTGGCTCATCACCGTGATCGTAGCGCTCACTAGCGCTGCAAATGCCAAAAGGCGTTTCATACAAATTTCCCCCTAAAGAAACTCAATTTTATCGCCGGCAGTTGGTTTTGCCCGTGCGAAGGTTGTGAATGGAACGACCAGTGCCGTCCATCCTTCTATCGGGCGCATGCTAGCCGGTATGAAGCTTTGGCTCAATGGAAAGATGCGGCAATTCAAGAAACGGTGAAGGCGACGTGAAAAAGAGTGTTTTTGCAGGTGCTGCAACGACCGGTAGATGGTTCAATCTCGGGCAAAACATAAAAGTTTAATAAGCTTTTAACTGGCAGTTAACTTGTTTGACTTAGGCTCATATAATGGCATCACACAGCGTTGCAGCGCGCTTAAATCATGCCGAAACATGTATTTATGGGATAGTAGCCGTGTCTGAC
This sequence comes from Alphaproteobacteria bacterium, assembly GCA_021774695.1. Classification (GTDB taxonomy): domain Bacteria; phylum Pseudomonadota; class Alphaproteobacteria; order Sphingomonadales; family Kordiimonadaceae; genus Kordiimonas. The sequence goes on from JAJFIU010000047.1 coordinate 7,063, forward strand.
CAAAGCACACTTTCAAGCGCCGATGTAGCAAAACTTCTGCAAGACCCCAACGGTGACAACCGTGCCGTAGCGGCAGAAAAAGTCGCTTCCACTTTCACAAGCGCCACTTTATCAGACAGCGAGAGGGCGATCGCCGAAGATATTTTCCGGGTTATGCTCAATGATGCTGCGGTGCGGGTGCGTGAAGCCTTATCTGAAAGCCTTAAGGATAACCCGCTGGTGCCGCATGATGTGGCAGCCACTTTGGCTAAAGACGTCGAATCAGTCGCTATGCCTATGATTGAGTGCTCTTCAGTGTTGAACGACGAAGACCTGGTAGAGATCGTAAAAACCCGCAGCGGCGATGTCCAAATAGCAGTGGCGGGCAGGGCAACTGTTTCTGCCCGTGTTGCAGACGTTCTTGTAGACAGCAATGATGAAACGGTTGTTGCCGCGTTGGTCAGCAACAGCGGTGCCACACTAAATGAAGGTACATATGACCGGGTGTTGGACGATTTCGGAGATGCGGACAGCATCAAACAACCCATGGCGCTTCGTTCCGACCTTCCGGTAGGAGTTTCCGAGCGTCTGGTGACAATGGTTTCCGAACAGCTGCGCGACCACATTATGACCCACCATGAGGTGTCCCCTGCAACAGCAGCTGATTTGTTGCTTGAAAGCCGCGAGAAAGCGACTGTTTCACTAGTCGAAGGCAGCGATAGACGCACCGTTCAGCAATTGGTTGATCAATTGGACGCTAACGGGCGACTGACGCCGACTTTGATGCTGAGGGCATTGTGCGTAGGAGATACGTCGTTTTTCGAAACAG
>JAJFIU010000048.1 GCA_021774695.1 Alphaproteobacteria bacterium
TATGCAGGTGAAAAGGCTTCAATTTCTGTAGACTGGTTTGTCGACGAGGCAGGCTTTGGCATTTTGCAAGTGGCTGACACAGGGAGCGGCATCCCGGCCATGCAACTTAAGAAAGTAATTGAACCCTTTGTTCAGGGCGGGGCTTTAGTGTCGTCCAACCCACATATTGCCCGTGTCGGCGAAGGAGTAGGGCTAGGATTGCATATCGTTAACAAATTGTCAGACATACTAGATGCGAAATTTACACTTGAAAGCGCAGAAGGTCATGGCACTAAAGCAAGGTTGCGTTTTCCGCCAGAGGCCTGTTGCACACCCTTGAAGGAGCGTATAGAGGAGCTTCATTTCCAAGACTCTTAAGGTGATGATGGCGACTGTTGACAGCCATATCAGTTGCCAGAATGAGTGGCCAGAATGAATGAATTTTTTTGCCGATGACTTATATCACCCAACGCCACTGCAGCGAAGGACAGGTTATAACCATCCCGCATTTCTCGGAAATATATCAAAGACGCAACGGCCACGGCCAACACAACCAAAAATACGGCAAATTGGCACAAAAAATGTGACGGCTCCGGTGTCATCTCGGGGCTCCCTCCGGTTATATAGGAACCAAACAATAGAGGGCTTGCCGGGTACAGCAAACGCTACTGTCTTAGGACCGCACTTCCTTATCACCTCAATTGGCATTTCCCCAATTGCCAAATATTCTGGCGTCGTTATGGTGCGGACACAATACAGACGATAAACGGGGTGACGCGTGGCACAGAATTTTGACGGTAATTTTTCAGAAGGTTGCCAGCGTATGCTGCATGCTGTTGGCCATGGCCGCGAAGCGGAAGCCATAGCCACTTTCCAGCAAGGCACATACAGGCCTGAACCGGTCGAGCATAAAGCCTTCATTCAAATGCTAATCGACATTAAGGCTTACGACCTAGCGTCAGCCGTCGCACTCACAGTTTACAGCCAGAACAAACGCTCGCTTGACAACATCATCTCAGCTGCCCGCGCCGAACTATATTGCCAGCGCCCGGACAACGCGATCCAAATCGCGAGCGACGGCGCGGCAGCTCTGGGCCCCAATCCGCACCTACATTTTATTGTCGGCCTGGCGATGATGTCTGTTGGTTCGCTGGACAAGGCAGGCTCCGTTATCCAAGCCGCCCTGCAGATGCAGGAAGTGCCAATTGGTTTTGCTTATCTGGGTGAAGTGTTGCGCCTTATGGGGCGCATTGACGAGGCGACGGCATGCCATGAACGCTGTTTTAAGGCAGGCTGCATCGACGCCGAAGCATATCTGCTCGCAGGCAATACCTATTATGATGCGGGCCACATCGGCAAGGCCATCAGCCACTATGAAAAAGCAGTGCTCACAAAACGACATTATATCGACGCACATGACACGTTGAATAAAGCTCTGTGGGAACACGGCGAGCACACAAATTTCCTCAAGAGCTTTGATGTTGCAATAAAAAAGCTGCCAAGCTTGCTTGATCTGCGCTTGCGGCAGGTCTATTTCCGCATTCTGGCGGGCAAGCTCGACGATGCAGCGAAGCAATTGGAAGACTGCCTTAGCGCATTTGGCCCCAATGCGCGCATATACGCCGAACTCGCTGGCGTAAAAAAACAACTGGACAAAAACTTTGATGCTTTGCCGCTTTACGCAAAGGCATATGAGTTGAATGCCAAAGACGTAGGCATGCTGAAGGCATACGGCCGCACCTTAATCGGCGCAGAGCAATATGGGCGTGCCGCCGAGATATTGACCGAATGCAAGGCTATCGGCGATTTTGATCAGGAATGCCTGGCATTTCTTGCCGCGGCCAACACCCATGTCAACGCCGGCGCTGCCGAAAGGGTTAACGATTACGACGAATTGGTACAAATATTTGAGCTGGATCCGCCTGCCGGACATAACACGCTAGCAGATTTCAATGCCGCTTTGCTGCGCGCGCTGCAACCGCACCACCTAAGCGAAGCTGCGCCCATTGACCAAACGCTTGTGCTCGGCACTCAGACCCACGGCATGTTATTCAACAAGGCCGACGCCGAAATTAAACAGCTTGAAACACAGCTTCGCGGTTGCATAGCCCAGTATATCCAGCATCTGCAAAAGGTTGGACCCAATGAAATAAAAGACCGAATTTCCGAAAGCTTTGATTTTTCAGGTGCCTGGAGTGTTCAGCTTAGCGACGGCGGTTACCACCGCGACCATGTGCATTCGGCTGGCTGGATAAGTTCGGTTTATTATGTTGAAGTGCCCGCCGACCTGGACGAAGGCGCCCATGAAGGTTGGCTCAAATTTGGTGACGCCCATTTTGACCCGAAAAATACCGGCCCACACCGATTTGTAAAACCAGTTCCAGGGCGGCTTGTATTGTTCCCGTCTTATATGTTGCATGGCACTGTTCCCATCGAAGCGGGAAAACGGCGCACAACGGTAGCCTTTGACGTTGTGCCGCACTAACGTCGCAGACGATCATTCCGGCACTAGAACGAACGCGCCCGAATCAAAGCCCGTGTTAGAATATTGACCATCATTCGCCACCATCCGCAAGGACATGAACCATGGCCTCTAGAAGTGAAAAAATTACTTTCCCCGGCTCTGACGGCAACTTGCTGGCAGGCAAGCTAGACAGCCCAGTTGGGCCGCCGCTCGCTTACGCTTTGTGGGCCCATTGCTTCAGTTGCAGCAAGGATGTATTTGCCGCATCAAGGGTCGCCAAAAGTCTGACAGAACGCGGCATTGCAGTCCTCAGGTTTGACTTTACCGGCCTTGGAACAAGCGAAGGTGATTTCGCTAACACCAACTTTTCTTCCAACGTGCAAGATCTGATCGCAGCGACAAATTATTTGCGTGACAATTTTGAAGCGCCCAAAATGCTCATCGGCCATTCTCTTGGCGGTGCGGCGGTATTAGCGGCGGCCCCGCACGTGCCAGAAGCATTGGCGATTTGCACCATTGGTGCGCCCGCAGACCCCGCCCACGTGGCCGACCAATTTAGCGGATCGCGCGCAGATATCGAACGGGACGGCAAAGCCGAGGTGTCACTTGCTGGAAGGCCCTTCACCATCAAGAAGCAGTTTCTCGATGACATCGAAGGTCAGAAATTGGAGCAATCAATTGGATCGATGAGAAAAGCACTGCTGGTGTTCCATTCGCCGATTGATGCCGTTGTCGGTATTGAAAATGCTGGGCGTATTTTTCAGGCGGCAAAACACCCTAAAAGTTTTGTTACCCTCGATGCCGCCGACCATATGCTGACCGACAGGCAAGATGCGGTTTATGTGGCCGATGTGCTGGCGTCGTGGGCAGCGCGTTATATAGGCACGCAGTCTGCCGCGCAGGCCAATTCGGGAATTTCAGCAGAACCAGGCACAGTCCTAGTGGCAGAAACCGGCAACGGCAAATTCGCCAATGCTGTTTCCATTGGCGGCAAGCATAGTTTCCTCGCTGACGAACCTATAAGCTACGGCGGTACCGATACCGGACCAACGCCGTATGACTTGCTACTGGCTGGGCTGGGAGCCTGCAAAGCTATGACCATGCGCATGTACGCCGAACGCAAGGGATTCCCGATGGACCAGGCGCGGGTAACCCTAAGGCACGACAAAATTCATGCTGATGACTGTGAGGCCTGCGAAACCAAAAGCGGACGTATTGACCGCATCGTAGCAGAGATTGAAGTGGTCGGTGATATGGACGCCGAGACCCGGCAGAAAATTATCGACATCGCCGACAAATGCCCGGTGCACAAAACCCTCCATTCCGAAGTGTTCATCGAAAGCCGACAGAAAAAATAAACTCCAGCGACACCGTCAAGGTTCGTGGTGTTTTCCTATTTCAGTTCAATTATCGCGCTGATCTCAACGGCGATACCGCTTGGCAAACTACTCATCCCTACAGCCGCACGCGCGCCCTTGCCGCTGTCACCGAACGCAACAACAAACACATCTGAAAAGCCGTTAATCACTTGCGGCTGCTGAGTAAAATCAGGGCTCGCATTGACCATGCCCATGATTTGCAACACCTGCTTTACCCGCGACAAATCACCCACCGCATCTTTAATGGTCGCGAGCATACAAAGGCCCGTGCCCTGAGCAGCAAGATACCCCTGTTCAACAGTTAAATCCGCGCCCAGTTTACCAGTGGTGCGGTCGCCGCATTCGCCGTGGCCCGACAGGTATAAAATGTTGCCGGCCTGTCGCCACGTAACATAGTTGGCAACCGGCGTTGTAGGGGCTGGCAGGCTATATCCCGCCGCAACCAGACGTTGTTCCGGTGTATCGTCTTTAGCCTGAACCAAAAACGCCGCCCCGAACGACATAAGCAAAAATAAAGCATATTTCATTGGTTTCTCCCGAGATTTACAAAGCTAAACTGAGTTTTACTCAGTCTTCACATATTTTTTGAACCAGTCCAGAAAACGATTGTAGCGGTCAACCTGAAAACTAGGGCGGCGGAACCCATGATGCTCTCCCGGATACACCACTAACTGGGTATCAATGCCGCGCCGCTTGAGCACCTGATATAGCTGCTCAGAATTCTGGATCGGTACGTTCCAGTCTTCCTTGCCGCCCATCACCAGGGTCGGTGTTGTCACGTTGCCCAGCTTGCTGAAAATATCGATAGCATCCAGGTCATCATTTTGTTCCCACGGAAGCCCAAACTCGGCCTCCCAGGTGTTTTGGTACATATCATGGCCGTAGTTGGCCAAATGGTTGACCACGCTGGCGCCGGTGACAGCACCGGCAAACCGGTTGGATTTGGTGATCATATAGTTGGTAAGAATGCCGCCGTAGGACCAACCGCCGACGCCGAGGCGCTTCGGGTCGCTCAAGCCCGCTTTCACCATATGATCAGCCACAGCGTCCACGTCAGCGAAGTCAGGCACGCCCCACTGACGGTTAAGCGCGAAGGTGAAGGGTTGGCCATATCCGCTGGAGCCATGCGGGTTTGGCAGCACCGCAATATAACCGTTGGCGGCATAGAGCTGGCCCCAGGCATCGAAGCTGGCGTCATGCTGACCAACTGGCCCGCCGTGCAGCACAAAAATGGTTGGGTAGGCATTACCAGCTTTATAGTCTGGCGGGTAATAAACGAAGCTTTCAACCATATCGCCGTTCCAGCCCGCAACTTTCAACCGTTCCACGTTGCCCAGTGTAACACCGTCCAAAAGATCAGCGTTCAGTGAGGTTACGCGAACGGATTTTGAGCCTTTAATGAGGGTAATATCAACGGGCGCATGATGGCTGCTTTGCACCGTGGCGATCAAATTTTTGCCAAGCGTATCAAAGCCGCGCACGGACACATCACCCTCAGTGATTGTCTCCAATTTTCCGCTGCGAACATTGGCTTTCATCAAGGGTCGGTTACCCCCGTCGGCAGCAGTGAAGTAAATCGACTTACCGTCACTGGAAAATTCTGGGTTCGATATCATCCGGTCATAATCCCGCGTCAGCAGGCGAGCCGTGCCCCCGCCCGACGCATCGATTACCGCCAGATGGTCAGTGGCATACCAGAATTTCTCCGGCTCAATTGTCGTCGTGTAAGCAATGGTTTTACCGTCCGGTGACCATGCTGGGTTGTCGTCACTGCCTTTGTTGGTTGTCACCTGGGTTAGGGGGTGGTCATCAGCACTTGCATCCGCGCTGACCAGCCAGATATCGCTGTTGGTATTGGCGTCGGGATCACCGTCGCGCTTGGAGGTGAAGGCAATGCGGGTGCCGTCCGGGCTCCACTGCGGGTCGCGGTCATCATAGTCGCCTGATGTAATTTGGACAGGGTCACCCTCGCCGTCATACAAATACAAGTGGCTGCGCCGACGGTCCAGATAGCCCACATAATCTTGCTTGAATTGCAGGCGGTCGATAACCCAAGGCTTGGGCTTATCTTTGTCGGGTTTACCTTTCCCCTCGCCGTCTTCGGCTTCAGGCTTGGGGTCGCGGATCGTGAGCAGCATGCGCGTACCGTCTTGCGACCAGGCAAAACCAGACACCCCTTGTTTCACGTGCGTATATTGCTGCGCCTCACCGCCCATCCGGTTCAGGAGCCATACCTGAGATTTAGCGTCTTTGTCACTGCCCCGTGTGCCAACAAAAGCAAGCGTACTACCGTCCGGGTTCCAGCGCGGGCTTGATGCACTGGCATAAGAAGCTGTCATCGGCAGGGTGGTCTTACCGTCGGTCGACGTCATCCAAATTTGGTTAAAGCCCCGGTCTTTTTCCATGTCATTTCTACTGACCACATAGGCAACCCAGTTGCCTTCCGGGCTAAGCTGCACATCACGCGGCGCTTGCATACCCACCAGATGATCTACCGTCAGCACAGTTGACTTATTGTCGTCAGCCAATGCAGTGCTGTTGCCGCTCAGCATGAACGCCGTCGCACTTGCTGCAATGATTGAATGAATTTTGAACCACTTTTTCATCTCTAGAGCCCCCTGATGTTCAGTACCCACTTATTTCGGTGAGCCTATCCCTAATAGCCAAAGTTGGCAATGGATGCAGCTAGGCCTTGACACGGGGGGGTTAGTGTTTTATTTGACTTTAATTGACTGACCAGTCAGTCATTACTTAAACACTAACACCAAAGTGATCCAGCAGCATGCGACCACAAGACGGAAAAGATAAAATTCTGGAAGCCGGGCTGACCCTGTTTGCAAAAAACGGGTTTCACGCCACATCAATCAGCCAAATCGCCGCAGCTGCCAAAGTATCAAAAGGGCTGACCTATAACTATTTCGATAGTAAAGAAGCGCTGTTACTGGCGATCTTCGAACGGGCAAGCGAAACAATTATGGCTGTGGCCAGCGAAATGGCACCTGATATTGTTATAAGCAGTGGCTACCAGATAACGCTGCGCGACTTTCTGGCACGCTACGGCAAATCGCTTAGGGCCAATGAGCAGTTTCTAACCTTCCAGCTAAGCCTGATGTTCCAGCCTGACCTGAAAACAATTGTACAGGGCCCGATGCAAGCGCGCGCGAAACAATTGCTGGCCATGACACAGGCCATGTTCAAACAAGCAGGCGCTCGGGAACCGTTGGTCATCGCGCGCCGTTTTATCAGTGAATTGGACGGTATCAGCCTGCATTATCTGTCAATTTTTAAAGACTATCCGCTCGACGAAATGCTGGTACAGCTATATCAAAATTACAAGGATCCCCTCCGATGAGTATGTTTACCTTCCTGCCTACCAGCCCTGAAAGCCTGGCTGACCTGAAGGCAAAGTACCGCGCCACCGCAATTGTGCCGCTGGACGGCATGTGGGAAGCCTTCACTGGCATGGCCAATCAATTTTCCATCAATGACAACAAGGGTGCCATTGGCTACTGCGCCGTGGACGACGAGCAAAAAATATTGCAATTTTTTGTATCAGCACCGGCAAATGCACCCGCCGCTTTCAATCAGGCGATAGAATGGCTGGACGTTGCCAGTGCTGTGGTTTCCACCGCTGAACCCGCCTTCCTTGGCTTGTGTATGGACCACCAAAAATCTGTTGCAGAGCACGCAATTATGTATCACCTGGCCGACGATATGGTCTGCGCTGCCGCCGAGTTTCCGCGTGGCATGGCCATACGGTCAATGGACAAACCTGACCTGAAAACGGTTGTAAGTTTTGCCGCAGATACCATCGGCGCCGATGCGGGATGGCTGGAAAGCTATTTCAGCGGACTGATTAGTCGCGGCGAACTATACGGCCTTTGGCAGGGAAGTACCCTTGTTGCCACCGGCGAGTGCCGCCCGAGCACAACCCAACCTGAATTTGCCGACGTGGGCATGATCGTTGGCACAGGCCACCGGGGCAAGGGCATTGCAACCAATATACTGCGCCAACTTATCAGTGAGAGCGCAGCACTTGGCCTGAAGCCGATCTGCTCCACAGAATGCAGTAATATTGCCGCACAAAAGGCGATCGCTAAGGCCGGGTTTACCGCCTATCACCGCATTCTTGAGATAGCGTTTTAGTCGTCAGCCGACGCACCGGTTAAAAAGGTATCAAGCACTGCACCCTTTATGCGGCCTCGAATAAGGTAACGGTTCAAAAACACAATGATCGCAACTTCCTGATCAGGGAACCGATCAAAAAATGCGGTAAAGCCTGCTACTTGGCCACTGTGGTGCTGGCTGGCAAGCCCCTTGTAGGGCGTAACGCTCCAGCCAAAGCCGTAGCCTGTGTTCTCACCGCTAGGCAAAATTGTAGGTGACCACATCGCAGCCTTGGACGCAGCAGATAAGAAATCATCTCTGTATAGGGCTGCGTCCCACTTGGCCAAATCGCCTGCATTGGAAAGAAGCCCACCAGCACCAAGCGTCGAGGAAGTTTCGGTGGGGTTGCGGTTGATCAGCACGTTTACTTTATTGACCCAATACCCAGCGGCGCGGCCCGGAATAATCGCCTCTGGGTCCGCAAGCCGCGTGTGGATCATGCCAAGCGGCCCGAAGATCCGGTCTTGCAACACCCGGCCCAGCGGTTTGCCCTCAATGCGCTCCAGCACCATGCTGGCCAGATAATAGCCGGTATTGCTATAGTACCAGCCTTGTCCGGGGGCAAAATCAACCGGCCGCGACTGAGCTATTTTGATAATCTCTTCAGGCGTCATCCGAAAACGGTAGGCGTCGTAACTGCGAATTTCTTCATAGTCAGGGATGCCCGAGGTGTGATTGAGCAACTGGCCCATGGTCACGCCTATCCACTCGCTGGGCAGGTAGGGCAGAATTGTGTGGATGGAGTCATCCAGCTTCAGTTTGCCCTCTTCGACCAGAAGCATGGCTGCCGCCGAGACAAATTGCTTGCTGATCGAGCCAATCTCAAACACGGTTTTCTCGGACACCGGAACCGCTAGTTCAACATTGGCCATACCGTAAGACTTCAGATGAAGAATTTTACCCCTGGACGCAACTGCCACTAGACCGCCGGGGATGTTGTGCGTTGCCAGAAATTCCTGCATCCGCGTATCCAGCGCCTCGAGTTTTTCTTGTGGCGGCAGAGTTGGTTGCGCTGCAGCACCAGTCGCGCCAACGCCAAGTACCAATAGGAAAACCATTTTAAATAAGCGCATTACCTGCCCTCCTTCGTATATAGTTTGCAGTATAAATCAGTCCTTTTGATAACACGCCTTGCTGGGCACAGGCACGCCGTTATTAAACCGTATCTCGCACCGCTTCGATGTACCAGTAACGCCCAATTTTCTGCTGCTGCCAAATGCAGCGTGGTTGCAGGCAAGCTTGCCCAGCCCCTCAACTTGATCGCCGAAAGTAAAGTCCAGCGCCAGGTTTGTGCGCTCAATCGGGGTGCCCACATTCAAGAAAGGATTGTACCGCCACCTTTTTAAAGCCCGCAACGCTTCCTTGGAAAAGCTATCTTCTTGCCGGTCCGGCGCCAGCGAAACATTGTTTAGTTTTCCTTCTTCGGTCACGTCAAATGTCACTGAAACCTGAGATGAAAGTTTTTCCCTATCTGCACGGGCGGGCATGCTAGGCGGTTGGCAACGGGCCAAATTCACCAGTGGGTCATTCGGATCACCCGCATGCGACGGCGGCTCGGGCAAAAGACTGGTAACACAGCGTTGTTCACCGTCGAGTGCGTCCACATTCGTACCATGTTCAACATAGTTGAACGTTAGCGGCACATCAAATCGCGGCGCTTCGACACCCTCGCTGATATAGGCGAAATACTCCCAGCGCTTCAGCCCTCTTTCCACGCTTTTTGCAAACGCATTGGCAAACCGCTCATCGCCGTTAGCGGCCTTTGCGCTTGTAACTCGAAAATTTCCGGGTTTTCCTGCGGCCGAAATATCGAAAAGAACAGCTACCTCCCCTTCCGTTGGAGCACGGCGCACAATGTAAGGAACAGAGGGGTTGATACAATATGCATTTTGCCAGAACGCGTTCGCGGGTTCTACATTCTGCTGACTAGTTGCTGACGGTGTCACCGCCACAGCAAACATGACGCTTATATATAGTAGCGAAGTCCGTATCACTCTTCGGCAACGATCTTGCTGACCATGGCAACCGGCTCGCCTTTGCGCATTGGCGGCGTGGCGATCACATAGTTAACCATGCCAGCGAAGGGCGCACGGATCGTCTCGATCGGCTCGCCGAAAAAGTCAAACAACTGGCCCAATACACCGCCTTTGGCAACCGTATGCCCGCCGCGGACGCTAGCGATAAACATGCCGTCGGCCGGACTGGTGATAACACTAAACTCACCCAGCCAAACGGTTGGCTGGGGTGGTCGTTCCTCGCCGGGCAGCATTTTCAGGTGCCGCAGCAGGTTCATGACACCTTCTGCGTTTTTGCGCACCAGATCGGGCGCGGTTGAGCCAACACGGCCAACTTCGGTGGTCATCGACGGGATGCCGCGGGTCAGCCCGGTCATGTCGGTATAGAGCGACGCATCAGCAGGCAGGTTCTCGCGCCGGTCGATCACAATATGGTCCAGCCCAAACGCCAGTGCCATACCCTTGATTTTGGCGTCAAACTCATCATCGCCCGTTACCGGCATATAAATATAAGACCGTAAATCTTCATTGCCGTCGCCGCTATGCATATCCACCAGATAGTCCGATTGCTCGATCACCTGGGTTGTGATGGCATGGGCGATGCGCTGACTTAGGCTGCCGTCGGCCTTGCCCGGATACACCCGGTTCAGGTTGGCGCCGTCCGCCGGACTGTAATAAATAGTGCGCCCAAGAAAAGACGGCATGTTGGCCACATGTACGATAATAACCGTTCCAGTAAGTTCAGCCGGGTTTACGCGCTTCGCGGCCATTTGCAGCCCCATCACTGGCGCATATTCATAGCCGTGGGTGCCACCAACCAGCGCAAGTGTGGGGCCTGCTTTCACGCCTGCAATGATAGAAACCGGAATACGGCTTGCGCCGTCGCCGGTGTCGGCAATTTCAATGAAGCCTGTAGTGCGCGCGCCCTGCACCGCCTTCACGCCGCCCACGTCAATTTGTGCTTGCACTTGTGCTGCCCCTAGCGCCAGCACAGCAACGGCAATAGTCTTTGAAAGAATGTTCATCTGGATCACTCCAATCTATTTACGCATCATAATCTGTTTTACTTGGTCTTCCGGCAATTCCGGCACACGAATGCCGCCGATACCAACTGTCGTTTCCGCCGCCACCATAGCGTTAACAATCGCCTCTTCTGTTGCATTTGCGACAACCCTGAAAATTACTGACAAATGATTGTTGGCCACCATCTTAACACTGGACATCGCATTTTCATCGATATCACCGTCACCAGCCGTGGAAAAAGCGATGAATATGTCGCCGGATCCATCGCCGCTTGTTGCCCCGAGCCGGCCTAACGCCAACGAAGGGCGCTTGGCCACACGTTTTAGCTGATGCGGCAACAACGGCATGTCTGTGGCAACAATGATGATGATGGAACCATCCCGGGTTTTTTCGGAGATCATCTCGTTCGCGGTTGCCTTACTACAGTAGGGAAACCACGTATTGTGCCGCGGTATAGCCCGATCAGAATAGCATATAGGCGCCGCGGCCAATTTGTCGTCCATGGTAATGCCATCAAGGCGCAACTCGCTCCGGCGTCCATAATTGCACTGCACCAAAACACCCACTGTGTAGGTTTTGCCGCCTTGCTTGAAAACCCGGGAAGCTGTACCAATACCGCCCTTAAATCCGTTGCACACCATGCCGGTGCCGCCGCCGACTACGCCCTCTTCGACTGGGCCATCATCAGCAATTGCCATGGCCTCAAGCGCATGGGCCTTTGTCACGTGAAATCCGTTGATGTCGTTGAGAACACCGTCGTAAGTTTCGGCAACAACAGGCGCGTGCCAAATGGCAGGCCAGCCATGGTCAACCATCCAGCCAACGGCGGCATCGCGCACAACGCCGACGCTGTGGGTATTGGTAATCAATATGGGGCCGTCAACAATACCGCGCTCTTCAAGCCATGTTGTGCCAGTCATCTCACCGGACGCATTCAGCGTAAACCATGCGCCGAACACCGGGCTGGTTGAATTTTTCCCGCGCGGATGCACGGCAGTAACGCCGGTTCGCACTGGGCCTTCGCCTACTTTTAACACCCCGTCGCCGCTGATCAGCGTGACATGGCCAACCTCAACACCGACAACATCGGTAATTGCATTAAGTGCACCCGGTGTCCCCTCAAAGGGAATACCCAGATCCCGTGCACGCACTTCGCTGCTGTCCTGCGCGGCCACGCAGCCCTGTGCGGCCACAACCAAAACGACCACGGTAGCTAATGTGCTTTTGAAAACACTCATTAGTATTCAACCCTATCAGACCAGTTTACACCCACACGGATGCGCTGCGCATTACCATCTGCGCCCATTTCAAACGAAACAAGCTCACCAACTGCACGGCCACCGTTTTTACCCGTAAGGATGAAAGTGCCATCGCCGGCAGGCTGAAGTGTGAGTAAACCTTCTTTGGGATTAGACGCCGTTGGGTTTATCACAACTAGCTTGCCTTCAAGTGTCATGACATGACTATCCCCCCATTGTGAGCGGTATGTCCCTTCATATTTGCGCCATTCCGGCTCGCCCGGCATGCCTTCCTCGCCTTTAACAGCTTTGGCTATCGCTGGTGCGATCCAATCAAAAGCCCGTGCGCGAACAGTGTAGGCAGGTCCGCCCAAAGCATTTGTGAAGACAACAACGCCCACTTTGGCTTTTGCGTCAATGCTGGTGTTGGTAATGTATCCTGGATACCCGCCACCGTGGCCAATCAGGTCTCTGCCTTTGTAGCGGTTAATGCCAAAGCCAAGCCCCCAACCGCCGTCCCAGTCAGGCAGAACCCATTGCACCCGCTGCATCTCGCGCAGGGTGTTAGCGTTCAATATTTCGGTCTCGTTTCCGGCGCGCAGGCGAAACTGCCAGGAGATAAATTTTGCCATATCAGTAACCGAAGAAGACACGCCCGTGGCTGCTGCCATACCGCGCGCATCAATAAACGGCATCACCTCTCGTGTCCCATCCGGCATCCTGCGGCCGTAACCGGTTGCAAGGGCGGCGCCGTGGCCTGATGGAAACACCACACTTGTCTGTTCCATACCGAGCACGTTGATGATATTTTTCTGCACATAATCTGCAAACGGTTGCTTCGAAACAGTTGCCACTATTTCGCCAGCCAACGTGAGGGCAAAATTAGAATACTTCCAGCGGTTTTCTGTCGGGAAGGCGGTCTCAAGACCAAAAACCCTTTTCTTCACTTCATCAATCGTGGGGAAGTTGAAATCCTGCCAGTAAGCTGAACCAATCTCGCGCGGCAAGCCGGATGTGTGCGTGATCAAATGCCGGATGGTAATTGGCCGGTCGCCTGCGTGGTCGTCTTTGATATTAAACCAGGGCAAATATTTTACGATCGGATCGTCCAGATCAAGCTTGCCTGCCTCTTGCAGACGCATCAGCGCAATGGATGTGAATAATTTCGAATGGGAGGCAATTCGAAAAATGGTCCCCGATTCCATTGGCTTTTCTGCTGCAACGTCTGCGTATCCAAAGCCCTTGGCATAAACCAGTTCCTGATCATAAACGATGGCAATGCTTACGCCGGGCTGGCCGTCATATGCCATATGGGCTTCCAGCCATGCTTCTAAAAGGGCTATGTTGCTGGCGACGTCCGGGTGGTTTGCCAATTTGCTTTGTTGCGCCGATACGGCAATCGCCGTGCTCATGCACAACCCAACTACAATGATAATACGCTTTAGAACTGACATAAAATCCCCCTTTATTCTGTTCCATATGCCCCATATTCGGACCTGCACGCTGTGTTGTAAAACCAGCCACTGACTTGCTCGCCGCAGATACCGCCAACCAAGATGCCATATTTTGGGCCCAACACAGGAAATATTTTCTACGCTCCCCATGCAAATACTAAAAGACTACTGTTCGATTTTGAACATTTTTCAGATATGCGTTTTTGCTAGCCTGGCTTGCTGCTGCCTCCAGCACATTAAGCCATTGTTGTTTAATGATATTTATGTGACGACCTTTTGGCGCACGCCTTGCTTAGTTTATTAAAACGCAAATGCAGGAGGATTGTATGTTTGGCAGTTATGTGAAGGTGGCGATGCGGGTATTTATGCGCAACAAGCTTTTTAGCCTGATCAATATTGGCGGATTAACTATCGGCTTGGCCGCTGCCTTTTTCATCATCCTGTTTGTCAAAAGCGAAGTTGGTTACGATACATGGCTACCGGCCGCCGACCGCACCTTCACCATAGAAACAACCTATGCACCGCCCGGACGCGCGCCTAAAACGCTGGCCAGAACACCGCTTGAACTAAAAGCTTCGATGAGCAAAGATTTTCCTGAAATCGAGAATTTTACACGCTTGTATGCGGGCACTGCGCCGATCAAAATCGGCGATAATCAATTCGCTGAACCTGCATTTCGGATCGAAGAAACATTCTTCGATGTATTTGACCTTTCGTTCAAAGAAGGCAACGCCGCAAGTGCGCTGGCTGCAGCTGGGTCCGTGGTTATCACCGAAGAAGCTGCGGCTAAATATTTTACCGGCAAAAACGCAGTCGATCAGGTGATCACCATCGGCGGCACCGATTACCGTGTCTCGGGCGTTCTTGCCTCCGTGCCCGGCAAAACCCATCTGGACTTCCAAATACTACTGTTTGATGGCCCCGGCTCACTTGATATCGACTTCATCGATTGGACATCAGCCCGCGTATACAGCTATTTTACGCTCGCTGACGGTGCCTCCGTTTCTGCATTAGAGAACAGCACGGCGGCATTTCTGGACGCCAACGCATTCTTCTCACCGGACAGCTGGCGCGAGTTGACCGCAAGCTCGGTGATGGCGCTGGGTTTTTTACCAGTGGGCGATATCCATTTGTATCAGCAAGGCGAAAACCCAATTGCGCCGGGCGGAAGCTCAACTTTAGTGTTTGGTTTTATCGGTATTGCGGCACTTATTTTGGCGATGGCGGGGATCAATTTTGTCAACTTGTCCACCGCGCATGCAACGACGCGCGAGAAAGAGACAGCGCTGCGCAAACTATCCGGTGCCAGCCGCAGCCAACTCATTGCTCGTCAACTCTTGGAGGCAACCCTGCTGGTTAGTGTCGCCTGCCTTATTGCGCTTTCCCTCACCGAAATATTTGCACCAATCGTATTTAACTGGATTGGCATGAACGGCTTTGAAAATGTTGAGTTTGATGGTTCCTTCTTGATGATAGCCGCCGCTTCCAGCCTGTCCACAGCCCTGTTGGCAGCGCTTTACCCGGCGATACAGCTATCGTCAAAATCGCTTTCTTCGGTTTTTTCCGGTGGACGCTCAGCATCACCGAAGACTGCCCGGTTCCGGCTTGGTCTTATATTGGCTCAGTATATCATCTCGATAGCATTGGTGATTGTCGCGGGCCATTTTTACCTGCAAACCCGGTTTGCCACATCGATGGACCTGGGCTTTAGCGCTGATAATGTTGTGACTTATTGGGGCCTTCGAGGCGCGCCAGACGCGCAGGCGCAGCAGGCGTTGCTGGCGAACGTCAAAACGCTGCCCGGCGTTACCTCTGCAACCCGCATGGCGCAGCTTCCCGGTGGCGGGGGGCAAAATAATGTTGGCATGACGCCGGTGGGTGCAGGCTCTGCTGCTGACGCTGTATCAGTGCAGGCAGTTGCGAGCGACATTGGCTTCGATACCACGCTCGATATGACGCTGCTGGCAGGGCGCGCTTTTTCAGCTGAACGAAATGTGGACACACTGGCAATCAATGTTGAGACCCGCGCTGCGTTGAACGACTATTCAACGTCAATTATCATCAACCAACTTGCGGCACAGGCACTTGGCTTCAATAACCCCGCCGATGCACTGGGGAAAACTTTCCAGATGCAGGACTATCTGGACGGCACCGTTTTGGTGGAAGTTGTCGGCGTGGCTAAAGATGCCCATTTCCAGACCATTCACAGCCCGCTGGTGCCGATGTTGTTCATCAATGCTGAGCCTTTTTACAATGCCCTCACGATCAAATTGACACCAGAAAACCGCCAGAAAACCCTCGCCGCGCTTGATGCGCTGTGGGAAAATTATGTGCCGGCGGTGCCTGTATTAAAAACCTATCTGCGCGAAGACCTGGCCGAGCAATATGCCCTTGAGGACCGCCTAACCCAGGTGTTCAGCGTGTTTGCAGCCCTTGCTGTCGTCATTGCCTTTATGGGTATCTTTGGCCTTGCGGCTTTCAATGTTGAGCGCCGCACCAAAGAAGTGGGCATTAGAAAAATACTGGGGGCGACGGTGACAGAAATTATCCAGCTGTTCGTGTGGCAGTTTTCCAAGCCGGTTCTGTGGGCCAGCATTGTCGCCTGGCCGATTGCGGGCCTGTTGGTTCAAAATTGGCTGGAGGGTTTCGCCTACCGCATTGATTTGATACCACTGGTGTTCATAAGTGCAGGCGGCACGGTTTTACTGATTGCCGCCCTTACGGTTGCCAGCCACGCCGCCCGCGCCGCGATGGTCAACCCGATTTTAGCCCTTCGTCACGAATGAGGCTAGTTCGAAAAAGCCATATACTTGTAACTACGTGAACCATATACTTGCTCCGACCTATTAAAACAGACGGGGCGACGATGATAAAAAAAACTTTAGTTGGTGTAGCACTCCTAACGGCTCTTGTGGTCACCCCAGCGGGCACCAGCGCACAGGACGCTGATGACAATTCTCTTGAAAAAAAGCGTGAAATTTACCGCGAATATACCCCGGATAACTTTGATGACGGTGGCCCTATCAGCCATTATGTCTGGAAAAATTTCCCCGCTTTTTTCCCACATGCGGTTATTGCCCGTACCGCGCCAGAACGACCGCTGGTAAACGAACTCCGGCAGTCTGTCGCAAGCTTTCCTGTAACAGTTGACGGCGCCGAAACTACACTGGATGCCTATGTTCACGCCAGCGCACTGATCGACGGCATGATTGTGCTGTCTGGCGGCAAAGTAGTTTATGAAGCATACCCCCGCATGAAGGCCCATGATCGGCATTTGGGTTGGTCGGTGACCAAAGTGTATATCTCCACCGCGCTCGCCGCGCTTGAGATGCAAGGCAAAGTCGACGTTGATCTGCCTGTAGAAACCTATGTTAAGGCGCTTGCCCGTACCGACTGGGCGGGCATTAGCGTTCGCAACATCGTTAACATGGCCTCAGGCATCGCCTGCCTCGATAGCGACGGTTACCAAAACACCAGTTCATGCATCTACCAATATGAGGAGACGCTGGGATTAACCGCACCGCATAACCCGCCAGTGGATACCCTTGATCTGATCAAATCGATGAAGCGATACCGAACACCTAATACAAAGTACGAGTATGTATCACCTGACACGTTTGTGTCCGGATTAGTGATCGAAAATGTTACCGGCCAACCCTTAACCGCCGCCCTGCAAAGCCTGATCTGGGACCATGTTGGTGCTGAGGCAGACGGCCTGATGATGATCAGCCCCAAAGGCAACGCTGCGGCGCATGCGGGCCTATCAGCGCGGTTGCGTGATGTGGCACGGTTTGGGCAAATTTTCACCGGCAGCGGCTTCGGCGTTATCGACAAAAACCATTTGAGTGACCTGCGCAGCAAAAACGGCATCGAATTTGGCCCCGAGCAACTGTTCCAGCTCAAGGAAGCATGGAGCGGGGATGCCCCAACCCACGCTGCATGGCAGTGGGACATGATCTGGCCCGACGGCATGATGTTTAAAGGCGGCTATTCCGGACAAGGTATTTTTGTTGCTCCCGAACAGGATATCGCCATCGCGTTTTTCGGCACTTCCGACACGAAAGGCAATAGGCACGACCTGCTGAAAATCTCGCGCCAACTGTCAACATCCGGGGTTCTCGACCCAAAATGATCTGTGTGATCTTGCTGAGCTTGAAAAGTTGGATTATTTTGCGGCACGGCAAGAACATTATCACCGATCAGTCTTGATACATATCAAGACCGAATAATGGTAAATTGTTCTATTCTTCGCCTCACCATAAAAAAGAGGGAACACTGATGGCTAACGAAAATACTGCCGAACTGGAAACTGAAACTAAAGCCGCAAACAGCTCGGTTTTTCCTGTTGTAACGCCAGACAAAGTTCGTTTAGCCTTCGAAACTGGCCAGTATCCTTACGATACAAAGATATCACGTACAAAATATGAAAATCAAAAAGCCAAATTGCAGGCGGAACTCTTAAAAGTACAACACTGGGCGCTGGAAACCGATCAGCGATTTGTTCTGCTTTTTGAAGGCCGGGACGCTGCTGGCAAGGGCGGCACGATCAAGCGCTTCACTGAACATTTAAACCCCCGACATACCAGGGTTGTAGCACTTAACAAACCCTCCGAGCGGGAACTGGGACAGTGGTTTTTTCAGCGTTATATCGAACATCTTCCCACCGCCGGAGAAATCGTTTTTTATGACCGGTCTTGGTATAACCGAGCGGGCGTGGAGCGGGTTATGGACTTTTGCTCCCCTGGTGATTACCTGGAATTTATGCGCCAAGCTCCCGACCTGGAACGCATGCTGGTGCGGTCAGGTACCCAGCTCTATAAATATTGGTTTTCAGTGACACAGGACGAACAGAAACGCCGATTTGATGCTCGGACGACGGACCCGCTAAAACGCTGGAAACTCAGCCCCATTGACCAAGCAAGCCTCTCCAAATGGGATGATTATACCGAGGCAAAAGAAGCGATGTTTTTTTACACCAACACCGCAGATGCGCCGTGGACCATTGTTAAATCAAACGACAAAAAACGCGCGCGCTTGAACTGTATGCTGCATTTTTTAAACTCCCTTGATTACCCCGGCAAAGACACCGCCCTTGTCAAGGCGCCAGACCCGCTTATTGTCGGCCATGCCGGGCATGTTGTTCACCGGTCCGAGCATATATTGGGCAAGTCGCTGCACCCGAACTCAAGGCATAGTAAAACGGATTAGTGTCGGGCATTAATGACTATATCGAAATGCGCGGCACTATAGACCAGATCCGCTTCAGGCGGTAAGCCGCAGTATGGTTTTGATCAGTTCAACTGAGTCAATTGGCTTTGAAACATATCCGTCCATGCCGGCCTCCAAGTATTTTTCGCGGTCACCGGTCATCGTGTTAGCCGTCAGGGCAATGATTGGTGTTTTGGCGGCTTCGCCGTCCAATTGCCTTATCTTGTTCGTAGCAGTTACGCCGTCCATTTTGGGCATCTGCGCGTCCATCAAAATGATATCCCACTGTTGCTGTCGCACGGCCTCAACCGCCTGTTCGCCGTCCACCACAATTTCCGGAAGGCAGCCATATCGACCCAGAACAATCGAAAACAGTTTTTGGTTCACAGGTTGGTCTTCAGCCAGCAAAATGCGCAGGCCTTTCAAACAATTTTTTTCGATCACGGAGGTCACAATTTGCGGGCTTGAAGGGTTTGCATTGTAGCTCGAAACGGGCACCGTAATCATGAAGGAAAACGTGCTGCCCACCCCTTCTTCACTGGTTAGTTCAATGCTGCCACCCATCAGTTCGGCCAACTTTCTTGAGATAGCCAGCCCAAGCCCGGTTCCGCCGAACTGCCGGGTAATACTTGTATCGGCCTGAGAAAAAGGTTTGAACAATTGGCTTTGCACGTCAGAGGATATGCCTACCCCGGTGTCCTGAACGTCAATCTTGATCTCAGCCAGATCATTTTCCAAAAGAATGTAGGTGGCATGAACATCAACCGACCCTTGGTCGGTGAATTTGATCGCATTACCAATCAAATTAAACAGTATCTGTTTTATTCTTAATGGATCACTAATCACAACGTCGGGCAAGTTCGCGGCAAAATGGACCATAAGGTTCAGGTTTTTTGCCTGCGCGCCGGTGCGAAGTGTTGCCACAACTTCGCTCAAAATCTGGTGCGGGCTGCATTCAATGGTTTCCAACGGCATTCGCTCAGCGTCGAGTTTCGACAGGTCAAGAATATCATTGAGTATCCGCAACAGGTCTTTTGCTGAACCAAGCGCTGTTTGAGCCAAGTCGCGCTGCCCGTCCGTAAGCGGTTCGTAGTTCAGCAGCTCTAGCGTGCCCATAACACCGGTCATGGGCGTACGAATTTCATGGCTCATCATAGCAAGGAATTCAGATTTCGTCTGATCAGCCTTTTCAGCTGCCGCACGAGCTTGGATGGCTTCTTTGGTGGCGAGTTTCAGCTCCAGTTCGTCTACCACAACCGCCGCTAGCTGCTGAAGGCGTATAAATTTACTTTCCGGAACGTCGGTCACTTCCGAATATATCACGCATAAGGTACCCAACAAAAAACCATCGCAGGTGATCAGCGGTGCGCCCAGGTATGTGCGGATATTGGGCGGACCGATGACCAAGGGGCTGTCATGAAAACGCTCGTCTTTGGTGGCATCCGGTATATAAAAAACCTTATCCTCAAGAATTGCGTGGGCACAGAATGCCAGGTCTCTGTGAGTTTCCCGCGCCTCAAGCCCCTGATGTGACTTGAACCATTGCCGTTTTTTGTCAACAAGTGAGACAAGGCAAATCGGTGCTTCGAAAATATCCGCAGTCAGCGCGGTGATCCGGTCAAACTCCACTTCGGCGGGCGTATCCAGCACACCGTAGCGGTTGAGCGCCAACAGGCGTTCGGCTTCATTAGCCGCTATTGTTGCAGCTATTGGCATTTTTTAATTCGAAACAAAATAATATCCTTAAGCCGTATATATAACACACCCATTAATTTACACTGGCACAAATTAATATTGTTTAAACCTCCGCCGATCAGGCTGTTGAACTGCAAAAGCTAAGATAAATCAAAATACTCATTTTTGGTGACACCCTGCTTTGTGACGCTGGCGGTGCAACAAACAAAAGAGATGCCGCCATAAAGCCCATAGTGGTTGCAGCATTCGCCGCGTTCGTTGAAGCACGCCAACAGTCGCTGCAACGCTTAAAAACCGCTTGAAACTGCAGGCCCACGCAGATATAGACCGCTCAACTATACATCGGCGCGCGCCAACTGTTACTAACGGTCTTCATGCGCGCCCAAAAATCCCCACCCATCGGTTGGGGTTTGTATTTTAAACGACAACGACCGCTATTCTACCGGGCATTCCTGCTGGGTCACCTGGCGTTCACAACAAACGGACAAGACCATGTCTTTATCTCAATTGCGTACCGAATGGTTCGGCAACATTCGAAACGACCTGCTTGCAGGCATGGTGGTTGCGCTTGCGTTGATCCCCGAAGCAATTGCTTTTTCCATCATTGCGGGGGTTGACCCGAAGGTGGGGCTTTACGCGTCCTTCTGCATCGCGGTGGTTATTGCTATTGTTGGTGGTCGTCCGGGCATGATCTCGGCAGCAACCGGCGCAATGGCGCTGGTGATGGTTTTGCTGGTCAAGCAGCACGGGCTTGAGTATCTTTTGGCGGCAACGGTTCTTACCGGTATTCTGCAAATAATTGCCGGTTATCTCAAACTTGGCTCGCTTCTGCGCTTTGTCTCCAGTTCGGTGATGACAGGCTTTGTTAACGCGCTGGCGATCCTGATTTTCATGGCACAACTGCCTGAATTTGTCGGCGCCAACTGGCAAATGTATGCGATGGTCGCAGTTGGACTTGGCATCATTTACCTATTCCCCTATGTGACCAAAACCGTTCCGTCGCCGCTGATTGCAATCGTTGTGCTCACAGTATTCAGCATGTTTGTCGGCCTTGATATACGCACCGTAGGCGACATGGGTGATCTGCCCGATACTCTGCCGATGTTCCTGATCCCGGATATTCCGCTAACGCTGGAAACACTGGAAATTATTTTCCCCTATTCAGTGACCTTGATGGCGGTGGGATTGCTGGAATCACTAATGACCGCAGTTATTGTGGATGATCTGACCGACACCCCCAGCGACAAAAACCGTGAATGTAAAGGCCAGGGCCTTGCCAACATTATCGCGGGCTTCTTCGGCGGCATGGCGGGCTGCGCCATGATTGGCCAGTCTGTGATCAATGTGAAGTCGGGCGGACGCGGCAGGCTATCAACTTTCTTCGCTGGCGGGTTTTTATTGTTTCTAATTCTGGTGCTCGGTGACTGGGTCCGTCAAATACCGATGGCCGCACTGGTGGCAGTGATGATCATGGTTGCAATCGGTACCTTCAGCTGGACATCGGTGAAAAACCTGCGCACGCACCCAAAATCATCCAGTCTGGTGATGCTATCGACCGTTGCCGTTGTTGTGGCGACCCATGATTTGGCGCAGGGCGTTTTTGTTGGTGTGCTGATGAGTGCACTGTTTTTTGCTCGCAAAGTATCGCACCTTCTGGTTATCGAGTCCGAACTGGCGAAAGACGGCAATGCGCGCACCTACCAAATATTCGGACAGGTGTTTTTCGCTTCAGCCAGCCAGTTTTCGAACGCATTTGACTATAAAGAAGTGGTTGAAAAAGTTGTCATCGACCTCACCCAAGCCCATTTCTGGGACTTGTCCGGCGTTGCCGCTCTGGACAAAACTGTCCTGAAGTATCGCCGCGAGGGTACCGATGTGGAAATTCTCGGTCTAAACGAAGCCAGTGCCACCATTGTTGAGCGTCTGGGGGTCCATGATAAACCGGACGCCATAGACCTGATGCCAGAACATTGATAGGGATTAAAGATATGAAAACCATCATCGCATGTCTGGACGGGTCAGCGCACGCAGACGACGTCATTACCATGGCGGCGTGGGCGTCTGGGCAGACCGGCGCCAATGTATCGCTATTGCATATGGTACCGCCGCACTCTGAAGCCCCGGTGTCGGGTGACCTGTCGGGTCAAATCGGCCTGGGAGCCAAAGGCCACCTGCTTGAGGAGCTCACCAAGATCGAGCAGGAACACGGCAAGCTGGAGCAGAAAAAAGGCCAGCTGATCCTCGATCACGCCAAACAGGCACTGGCTGCTAAGAGTTCAGCGACGGTTGAGTTGCTACACCGGCGCGGCGCACTTGTTGATGAAATTCAACAAATGGAGGCAAGTGTTGATCTGGTGATTATTGGTAAACGCGGCGAGACCAAAACCGATATGCAAGGCCATGTGGGCGCAAACTTGGAGCGCGTATCGCGCGGTGTTCATAAGCCAGTGTTGATTGCCACCCACCAGGCTAAGCCGGTTGAACGTTTTTTGATCGCCTACGACGGTCGCGCCAGCAGCGAAAAAGCAGTCGAGTTCGCGGCGGCCAGCCCGCTACTAAAAGGGCTTGAATGTCACCTGCTGAAAGTGGGCACCGACAACAGCTTGTCCGATGCCATTTTACGCAAGGCAAAAACCAAGCTGGAGGAAGCCGGTTACAGCGTTAAAGCAACTGTCGCAGATGCGCCGTCGGTGGACCAGGCAATGACAGACTATGTAGCAAACAACGGTATCGATCTACTCTTGATGGGAGCTTACGGTCACTCGCCGCTTCGACGCTTTTTCCTCGGCAGCACCACAATGGCGCAAATCAGCCAGTCCAAGGTACCGGTTTTATTGTTCAGGTAGGACTGCACAAAACATTGGACTTTTCTGGGCGGGCATATTTGCCAGCCTGCATTCAAACCTTAAAGCTCCATTTTTGCTAGTTCTAGAAGCTGTGAAACAACGGAACCAACCAATCGATAACGGCGCGCACTGCGGGAGCCCGTTTTAGATCTTCGTGAATTACCAGCCAAATTTCGCTGTTGTTCAGCAAGATAGGATCAGAAACCTGCTCCAACAAAGGCTCTCGGTCGCCAACCATTTTGGGTAATATGGTTAACCCGATGCCTGATTTTATCGCGTCAAGAAACTGAAGGGTTTGCGAACATCGCAGTATCGGATCTTTGTTCAGTTTGCCGTTAAGCCAAATTTGAGACGCAAGGCCTTCAAGGGCGCGGGACCCACAGACCCAGTCGCAGTGGTCATACCGTGTTTCATCTCTGGCCGCAGGATTCGCCTCGACATATTGCCTGGAGCCGTAAACAGCATAAGGAGCTTCCCCTAGTTTGCGCATGACCAGATCACCGCCGGACGGTCGCATATTACGAATGGAAATATCTGCATCGCCGCGGTCAAGATCGGCCAGCGCATGCCCGGTAATCAACTCAATCTCTATCGACGGGTTCGATACGTGAAAGCTTGGTATTTGTTCGGTGATAAAACGTGAAAACCAATACCCTGATGCAACGCGAACCAGGCTGTTGCTTGCTTCACCCAGCGCATTTGCCTGACGCGAGAAATTCTGCGCCGCCTGTTCCATTTTTTCAGCGGCCGAGACCAACTCCCTGCCCGCAGGGGTAACAAAATAGCCATCATGCCGACTATTAAAAAGCTTGACCCCGAGGGTTTGCTCTAGCCGGGCAATACGGCGCGCAATTGTCGGCGGGCTGATGCCGAGCAAAGGTGCGGCAGCCGATAAGCTTCCCGCATCTGCTACGGTCAAAAATATTTTAACCTGATCCCAATTCATCGCGGCCTCCGGCAATTAGTCTAATCAATCAGCGATTATCACTCAATATAGGCTTTTCACTTTTGAAAAACCGCTGAAACCCCTTGCCTCTGCCCATTTAAGCAAAGATGGACCAGACTACGGCCTAAGTTATGAAAGGAAACCACTTTATGAAATCAACATCAGAAACCCACAATCAAGGCGATTATGACGGCGTCATCAAAACTGTGTTCGACTATGTATTCGGCGTGGCGACTAATGATTGGGAACGGATTCAACAGGCCTTTGATACGCCCAAAGCTCAGATGAAGCTGATCACTGGCGAGCCCGATGCAGAAAATGTCTTTGTTATTCCCGTTCAGCAGGTCTGGGAGAAGATTTGGAGCAAGTTACCGCCAAACCCCAACCACACAGCTGAAATCATCAGCATTTCCATTCACGAATGCCGAATTGCGATCGTTACCCTCAACAACAACGGCCGGTATTTTGATCAGCTGTCACTGTACAAAGTGAACAACCGCTGGAAGATCTATGACAAACTTTCGAGAATATTGGGAGGCGGCCACATTCCGGAAGCAGACCTAATCGCCGCGTTCGGGCCACAACCGTGAGTACGGCATCCATGCCCCCTATTGGGCTAATTGGATTGGGTGCGCTGGGGTCCGCCATCGCAGAAAAATTGAGCGCCGAGGGCGTGCCTCTAGGGATTTGGAACCGCTCGCCTGAAAAGACAAAATCAATGGCCACAAACGGTGCAACCGCTTATCAAACCATTGAGAAATTGTGTCAGGAAAGCGCTTGGGTTCTTTCCTGTGTATCGGATGACGGCGCAATGCTGCAGGTAAACCGTTCCATTGCAAACTGTGGAAACAAACCTGAAATACATATTTCGTTCAGCAGCTGTTCTCCCGCTGCCGTACGCGAAGCCGCAAAATTGGCAGGCGACAATGGTGTGCAGTTTTTGAACTGCCCTATACTCGGGCGCCCTGATGTAGTTTTGGCTGGCAAGGCGGGATATCTTATGGCCGGCGAGGCATCAGCAGCAACATCCGTCGAGCCCCTGTTTGAGAAGTTGGGTGGGTCGCTTTCCAATTTGGGTACCGCGCCGGACCAATCTGCTATTATTAAATTAGCGATGAATTACTTTATCGCCCTTACCATTGGTGGCCTAACGGAAATAATATCGACGCTGGAACACAGTCCAACCAGCGCTGATGCTTTTTTGAATGTGATCAGCAAAAGCCCGGCCGGAAGCCCCTTAATCTCGTTGTTCGGCGGATTAATTACAAACAAGGCGTTTTCGCCGCCTTTGTTTGGCCTGCAATTGGCACACAAAGACATTGGCTATTTCGCAGACCTAACGATGAATAACACCGACTATTTCCTATGTTCCGCTATAAAAAGCCATATGGCGGCAACAAATAAATCACGCAATCAACCCACAGATTGGTCAGGGTTGGCTTCGCATTTGTTCAACTAGCCCATATGAACCAGCGTCGGCTAGCTATCTGGCAAATTCTGGAAATGTGTGGTTATGGCCCTCACCGCATAGTCCAGCCGCGGTGACGACCGAAAAGCTTCATGGGTTAATAGCCACAACCCCCACCCAGCATCCGGCAACAGGTCCGACACTCTTTTCAATCGTGGGTCGGCATCGCCCATAAATATCGGCAACCGGCCCACCCCGCCCGCGGCCATCAGTTCTTGTTTGGTGATGATTTCGTCGGTGTGAATAACCACCGAACTCCGGCTCCATTGCTGATATCCCTGCGGAGTGTCAACTTCGCCGTGCCGGATAATATGTATTGGATGCTCTGTAACAAGTGAAACAGCAGAATAGACCGCGCCAGCCAGTTTTTTTACCCGCTTGCCCACCAACGGATACTCTGGGTCTGACCGCAAAACCCGTAGCGCTATATCAGCCTCACGCGCTTCAACTTGCTGCAATGCGTATGTGGAACAGATTTCCAGCTTGAGCGACGGCATATTAACGGCGATTTCAAGCAGGGCAGGAGCCACTAGTGCAGCAACATGCGGCGCTATGGTTATTTTAATTGGGCCGCCAATATCTTGCGCGCCGCGCGGCAGTATCGCCTCCACCTGCGCCAACTTGCCTTCGGCTGCTTCCGCCGCAGCAAGTAATTCGCGCCCAAGCGGCGTGAGGCTGTAAGCACCGTCTGCACGGGTGAATAACAATCCACCAACGATTTCCTCCAACATGCGAAGGCGGCGAGCGACAGTGGTTCTGTTCACGCTTAAGTGTTCTGCTGCACGGTCCAGCGTGCCTAGCCGCGAAAGCGCCAGCAACACTGGCATTTTTCCCCACATATCCTCTATCTGTGCATTTTTGCCCATCTCCGTGCAATAACACATATTGACGCCAACGCACAGCAGTGAGCATTCGGTCCCCAGACAGCACACCACAAAAAGAGAAAAAACATGAAAGAAATGACATACTTGAAGCCACTTTTGATTGGATTGAGCCTAATCCTTGCGTCCGCATCAGCATCTGTTGCGCCGGTCAAAGCAGCGGACTCTGCAAAAAATGCCGACGGCGTAGAACTAGCCCGCCACGACTTTCCCTACGCGTCGAACTATGTGGAAGTTCTAGGGTCTAAAATGCATTATGTGGACACCGGCGGTGACGGTTCGGTCGTAGTGATGATCCACGGCCAACCAACCTGGTCCTACCTGTGGCGAAATGTGATCCCCCACGTTGAGAAAGACCACCGGGTGATCGCGCTGGACCTGATCGGGTTTGGCAAGTCTGACAAACCAGACATCGAATATCGGTCCACCGATCATGCACGGTATTTGCAGGGCTTTATGGACGCACTGGCGCTCAACGATGTCACGTTGGTGATCCATGACTGGGGTTCAATATTAGGTTTCAATTTTGCCGCCAATAATCCGGACAGGGTCAAAGCAATTGCTTTCATGGAAGCAGCGGTTATTACACCCCCTGCAGAACCGCCCTACGGCCCTGTTAAGGCACCGCTGGACGGCGCAAAACCAAATGTTATGGAAGGCTTCGCAGGCCTCTTGAAAAAGATAAAAACCCCGGGCGTCGGCGAAGAAATGATCCTCAAAAACAACTTCTTTCTAGAAGGCCTTGTTCTGCCCAGTTTTGACGGCTTGCTGACCGACGATGAGAAAAACGCTTACCGTGAACCCTTTCCTGAAGGCAGTAACAGACGCCCCATGCTGCAATTTCCGCGCGATGTACCAATCGGTGTTGCAGAGCCCGCCTATACTGTCGCAATGATGGATAAATATAGCCGGTATCTGCTGGAACAGCCCAAACTGCCAAAGCTTCTTTTGCACCTGAGTGAAGGGTTTTTAATTCAGCGCTGGGACGTGGAATGGATGCGCCGCAATTTCACCGACCTAACCATCCACAACATGGGACCAGGCGGTCATTTCATACAGGAGTTTAATCCCGACGGTATCGGCCAGGCAATTGCCATCTGGATGGAAGATAACGACTTATAGCCCAACCTATAAACTGATTGGCCCGCGTAAAGCTTCGATTTTAAGCTGCGCGGGCCAGTCTGTTCACCCCGGCGTATACTCGCTAGGTTGCCCCTGCCCCGTATCCCGGTATTTGGCGCTGCAGGCTATTATAGTCAAACATGTCAAGTTGACGAACGATTTTACCGTCTTTGAAATCAAGCCATGTGATGAAATGTATCGTCGCTTTTTGCTCGTTCCACGTAAGCGAAAACAAGCCTTCCAGCACCGTTACGCTGCCTTGGGTGACCATCCGCTCAACGTCAAACTTGAAGTTGCCGCCGTAGCGCCTCTGCATAATGCCAGTGTAGGTTTCCTCTAACTGTTTGCGCGAGCGAAGGTCTAACCGGGCTGTGGGATCAGTGAACTGCACCTCAGTGGCATAAAATTCAATGAACCGCTCCAAGTCAAACTCCTCGTAAACCTTGAGCCAATTGGAAACCGTTGACCCTTCGGGCACCGTTCCCGTTCCAGCACCGGCCAAGGCAGGAGACGGCATTAGAAGCCAACTGGCTATGATGACCGTCAGAAATTTTCTCATGCAATTTCACCCTTCTGTTGCTAGTGCCTAATTCTGAATTTCATATCGGGATTGTCAATGCTCCAGCTGGCCTGTGGGACCAGCAATTATTGGCGTGTGCTCAACATAAGTAACCATGTATGATAAACAGTCAGCAACGGGCATTTGGCCAACTGTTCTTAAATATTGATTAACCCCTAACCACTACAAACAACGTGTGGGGCTGGAGATAGGCATGCAAATTAATATCCGCCGTTGCCGAACGTATATTCTGTGGGTTTTGGTGGCGTTATCGGTTGCTGTAAATGCGTCTGCTGCGCCTGTCAAAACCCGCGTGCTATATTTTTCTTCTTTCCCCGAAATTATGCAACCAGAAGGCAAGCCTGGACTCGCCGAACTTGCGACCGCCATACACCTGGAGACTGCAAAAAACCCCAACACTTTTTTCGTCCACGGCGGGGCATCGCTGGGGCCATCTGTTTTTGGTGCGATGGACAACGGCGCCCATATGGTTGACATACTCAACGCGCTCAACCCTAGTGTGATGGCGATCGGAAAACGTGAATTCTCCTACGGCTATGATAATTTTATCCTTAATGCCCTGTCTGCTTCGTTTCCGCTGGTAACCAGCAACCTGACGGATGCCCAGTCAAACGGACCTATTGACGCCACTTATCCAACATACTTGATGCAAGCCGGTGACTTATCAATCGGCGTCATCGCCCTCACGTCCGCCAATGCAATCGTCGAGTACGGCTCCACGCAGGCGAAATTTTCAGACCCCGACACCGCCGCCACAGACGCTGCCCGCCAATTGCGGTTGGAGGGTGCCGACACCGTCATACTCTTGGCCGACACGGATTATGATGATTTGAGCGGCCTGCGCGCGGACGGCACTGTTGACGTTATTTTCTACACTCACAATTTTGACAACCCGCAGTCGCTTGACCGCCAGGGTAATTTGCTAACCGAAGGCGCGATGGACGGCATGATAATCGCGGTAGATTTTTGGTTTGAGGATGGCGCTGACGGCCTGCCTAATTTAATAACGAGCGTCGAATTGCTGCCCCTGTCCAAGTTTGAGCCAGACCCACTTGTTGCTGAGATAATCGGCGACTACCAACAACGATTGGAACAACTGCTTGGCCCTGGAATCGCAACAGTAACCAAGTCTTTTGACACGCTTCGCAGTAATATTCGCAGCAGGGAAAATGCTTTTGCCAACTTGATAGTCGATGCCTTGCGAGAGCAGGTATCTGCCGATATCGCGTTGCTTAACGGCGGCACTATCCGGGGCAATGTTGAATATCCCTTTGGCCATAAAATCAGTCGCGGCGACATTCAGCGCGAGCTACCCTTCGGCGGCCGTACCGCAATGGTGCGTATGAGCGGTGCTGACATCCGGCAAACACTGGAACACGGCGTCGACTGCGGCCTGCGCGTCGATGGCTGTTTTACCCATGTGGGAAACCTCAAGGTCACCTTAGACAGCCGCAAGTCCAAAGGTGATCGAATAATCAGTATATCAGTCGGCGGTGAGCCGGTAGAGCCCGACACATATTACCGGGTTGCGACCAGCGACTTTATGGCGCGGGGCAATGATGGCTTTGAGCATTTGGGCAAAGCGGAAAAAATATTCGACGCAGGCACCAACCGGGTAATATGGAATGTGGTTGTCGAATATATTATGCGTTCGGGCGAGGTGGCTCCAACCTTGGAAGGGCGAATTCAAGATATCGCCCCCCAAAATAAAGCGCCTGAAAACGGGGTGAGCAATGAATAGTCCTGCGTCAAAAACGAGGAAAGCCCACTTTGGTCTTGGCTTTAAGATCAAAGTGGTTGTTGTGGCGCTAGTGGCGTTAATGGTCACGGTTGCGGGGCTGTCTTATTATACCCTGCAACAATTCAGCGACCAGATTACTGACTATTCGAATCAAACCCTGCCGGCACTGGCAGCGTCGATTGACCTCAAAACATCGCTTGAAAAAATAGTTCAAAACACTGAACAGTTGGTCAACAGCGACGTGCAAGCCAAAAGGCGTATTGCCTTTACGGCAACACAGGATTCGGTTGCCGGGATCAACAACCTGCTTGCGTCACGCGAGACACTTATAGATTTGGAAGAAATCCGAACAGTTCTCGCCATTTTGTCCGAAACAACAAGCGACCTGAATAGGCTGATCGAAAATAAAATCAATATTATCAACCATCTCGATGGCCTGGACCGCGAGCTAGGTGCCTGGATTATAAGTGAGTTATCCCTCAAACAACAAAACGCCTTGCCGGACCAAAGTGCAGCCTATGCTGATTGGCTTATTCTGGAGCGCAAGCTGATCAGCCAAGTAGCCGATTTGTCCACCAGCAATGACGCGCGTACCCAGCAAAGGCAAATCCCAAATATTATTCGCGCTTTGCGCGCCTTGTCCGCAAAGGCCAACGTCCTTCCGCCACAGGCCAAGGAAGTTGCAAGCAGGCAAATCGCGAGTTTGGGTGCAAAACTGAACGGTGAAGACGGTGTTATTTTAACCCTGCGAGACTTGACCCGTGCCGACGCCCGCGCCAATGCGCTGGAGCGGCAAATGCGGGTTCTAGTTTCAGAGCTATTGAGGAAAACCGACAACCTCGCCACCCAAAAAAGCGATGAAGCGCAAGCCACAGCGCAGAATTTAGTGCGCCAAAGCCAGCAACAACTGGTAGCTCTGGTTATCAGTGTAGCGGTTGCGCTTGCTATTGCAATTGCTGGCTTTTTCTTTATCGAAAGAAGGGTGGTAGCGCGACTTATTTCCTTGCGTGATGTTGTCATTGGCCGCGCAGCCGGCGGCCAGCACTCGGTACAGGTTG
Source organism: Alphaproteobacteria bacterium (assembly GCA_021774695.1). GTDB lineage: Bacteria > Pseudomonadota > Alphaproteobacteria > Sphingomonadales > Kordiimonadaceae > Kordiimonas. The sequence goes on from JAJFIU010000048.1 coordinate 31,265, forward strand.
GCGGCAGCGATGAAGTTACTGAAATCGGGAATGCTGTGCAGGTCTTCATCGACGAAATTGATGTCCGGCAAAAGCAGATTATTAACAGCGCCGAACAAACCAACGCAATTATACGGCTGTCGCCGCAGGCAATGTGTATTGCCGCAGGGTCGGAAATTCTGTACCACAATGACGCCTTCGAATTAATGTGGCCGGGTGCAGGTTCGCCAGATAGCCACACGTCAATTTTGGCACTATTCCCCCCCATGCTCCTCAGCGACTCTGGTCCCACCGGGGTTCGCTCAGTAGCTCGCCATGCAATCATCGATAAGTACAATAGTGTGCGCTGGTTCAATATGACGAGCAATAGCGTTGAATGGCACGGTGCCAAAGCCCGTCAGTTGATCGCTGTTGACACCACCAAACAAGTGCAGGTTGAACATACGCTGGAGGAAGCGCGGCGCAAAGCAGAGACCGCCGCTCAGACGAAATCCAACTTCCTTGCCATGATGAGCCACGAGATAAGGTCACCCATGAACGGCATTATTTCCGTCGGCGAAATGTTGGAAAAAAGTGATTTGGACACCGAGCAAAACCAGCTGGTTTCCATTATTAATCAATCCGCTGAAACACTGTTAACAATCCTCGACGATGTCCTTGACCTGTCCAAAATCGAAGCTGGCAAGCTTCAGATTAACAACCATCATTTTGATCTCCGCGCCATATTGGAGGGAATTGCCAACCTGCTTAAACAGGGCTTCCAGCAGAAAAATGTAACTTTCAAGGTTGATCTATCTGATGACTTGCCGCAATTCGTTATTGGCGATTCTAACCGGATTCGCCAAATCATGTATAATTTGATCAGTAATGCACTGAAATTTACTGAAAACGGTTCGGTTCAATTGATTGCCTCACGAGAAAAAACGTCTGGCGACCGCGGCTGTACCGTTCGAATTGCGGTTAAGGACACCGGGATTGGTATCAACCCAAAAATAATGAACCGCCTATTTCAACCTTTTGAACAAGCCGATAGTTCGGTTGCGCGCCAATACGGCGGAACCGGCCTGGGGCTAACAATATGCCGCCGGTTGGCAAGCATAATGGGCGGCGAAATCACCGTTAACAGCACCGAGGGCCGCGGCTCAACTTTCGCTCTCATGGTACCTTTAAAGATCGCCGACGACGACGCGTTAGAGCCCGCGCAGCCCCCCAAAGCGCCGTCAGCGCGCCTCGCCAACAAAGACGCTCACATACTAGTGGTAGAAGACAATAAGATTAACCAATTGGTTATAGGTAAGATATTGAAATCATTAGGGTATAAGTGGGATACGGCTAATGACGGCGTCGATGCTATGGAGATATTCAATCCAGATATTCACACCCTTGTTTTAACCGATTTACGTATGCCGCGCATGGATGGGTTTACCTTGGCTTCCAACATCCGCGCAATGGACGGCCACGGCGCAGACGTGCCAATCATTGCACTCTCGGCTGATGCGATGGAAGAAACAAAAGAGAAAAGCGAACAGTCTGGCATTAACGTGTTTTTGACCAAACCTGTGAAGATTGACGAAGTACAGAAATGTCTTCAGTCATTTACCTAACGACTGTCGAAAAAACGCGTGGAAACCCAGTGTTGCGCGAAAACACACCCTCTTTCGAGAAAAATACAACCGCTGTATATCCGTGTCGAATTATTTTCCAATTGCAACAAAAGGCTGATAACAGTCGCCCTACTGCAACCCGGCCACTCATGCGGCTGGCACTAAATATGCAGGTTAAGGGACCCAATTTTGGGTTCATAATTTTTGACCCTGCGACTGCTCTGATTTGGCTTTTGCGCGAATACCACCGCACCACATCTGACATCGCGCGAAAGGAACTACAACATGGCTAACGGTACAGTAAAATGGTTTAACGCCACCAAAGGTTTTGGCTTCATTCAACCTGAAGCAGGCGGAGACGATGTGTTCGTACACATCTCTGCTGTTGAAGCAGCTGGTATGCGCTCACTGGACGACAACCAAAAAGTATCATACGACATCGAGCCTGACCGTCGCGGTCGCTCTTCAGCTTCAAACCTGAAAACCATCGACTAGTATAACTTGTTGCTCTAATGGGCAAACTGAATACCGAAAAGCTCCGGCAAGCGCCGGGGCTTTTTTTGTGGAACACTCATTCGCCTGTTCATCGGCTCTAACTAGGATATATATCTAGTCCGTTAGCCGATAGTTTCGTACACCGCCAGGATGACCCAGCGAACCATGCCTCCAACCTTAAAAACATATGCTCCGCCAACAACGCCGCACCTTGATATTCTGTATCAAGACGATTGCTTGTTAGTGCTCAACAAACAAAGCGGACTTCTGTCAGTGCCAGGCAAACACCCAGAGCATGCAGACTGCCTGGAGGCGCGTGCGATCGGCACTGTGCCAGATGCTTTATTGGTGCACAGGCTGGACATGGAAACCTCGGGCGTTTTCATTATGGCGCGCACCAAGCAAGCGCAGCGCCACTTGGGGTTTCAGTTTGAAAAACGGCGCACCAAGAAAACCTACATTGCCAGAGTATCTGGCCATATTATTGAACCATCTGGCACCGTTGACCTGCCTTTGATTTGCGATTGGCCAAATCGTCCAAAACAAATGATCGACCACGACAACGGCCGGCAAGCCATTACCCACTGGACCGTGCTGGACCGGGAAACCGATCACCCAAGCCTGAATGTAACGCGCATAGAGCTGACACCTCAAACTGGCCGGTCCCATCAGCTGCGGGTGCATATGTTGGCGATTGGCCATGCCATTTTGGGTGATGGGTTATACGCCACGCCTGTCGAAATTAGCGCCGCACCCAGGCTGCAACTGCATGCTCAGTCGCTCACAGTTATGCATCCGGTAAAAAAAGAATTCATCACATTTACCTCTCCACCGCCCTTCTGACTGATGGCTCCAAGGCAGTATAACAGCTGAAACCCTAATCGGCGCCAAGCTGGGTAAGTATATCCACACTAGGGCATCAAATTCGGGGCGCATGCTGGCCAACTGTTTTAATTCACCATCACGGCTGGGGATGATCAGATCAATGTCATGGTCGGCGCACACATCAAGCAGCTGATTGTAAAAACTATAGATAAAGGGTTAATTAATGGTCATATTGCTCAGGAAGGCAGATCTGAGCAGTTCATGAAGGCGGGTTCTGTCCGTCGCCCAACGGGATGACGATGTCATTTTCGCCGGCTTCCAGGAAGAAAACGGTCGCAATGAGGGCGATTTTGCCCATGTCTTCGGTAACCGGCCCCACATCACGGGCATGCATGTAACCACTGAGCATTGAAGCCGCCTGAGCACGGGTTATCTCAACCTCGCCCAACAAGGCTTTTACCGCCGAATAATTCTCCGGCGTAACATCAAAATTACCATCAAGAAAAGCGGTGCCGTCTTTGGTTACAGCTACTTTAAGTCTTTTCATCAAACCATTTAGAACCGGTAACGCACAGGGCGCCTACCAGCCCTGATCCTTGCTAAATTGAGACGCAACGTCGTGACCCATCAGGTCTTCCAGCTCTTTGTGAGAGCGCTTGGCATAAGCTGCTGCCGCGGCTTCATCACCGTCAAAGTTAGCAACCTGTTCAATGGCAATTTCATCATAGCGCCTGAAACGCCCTGCAGTTCGGTGCGCTAGATGGGCCGGGTAGCCAAGTTCGCGCAGCGCCGCCTCGCCGATTTCAAGTGACGAACTGAAAGTTTCACGCCGAACATGATGAACCCCAGCGGCTTTCAACTTGTTAACGTCGCCGCGAGTGCCTGCACGCGCCAATTTGGTAAGCTTCGGGAAATGCTTGGTTGCCAGTTCAGCGGCTTTCAGAACCGCAGCGGGATCATCCATTGCCAAAATCAGCAGCCGCGCATCTTTGGCACCGGCGGCCTCCAACAGATCAAGCCGGGTCACATCTCCATAAAAAACCTTATAGCCAAACTTCCTCAACATCTCGATATGGTTTGGGTTGCTGTCTACAACGATTGTCGGAATTTTCAGTGACAACATCAGCCGGCCAATTATCTGACCAAACCGACCAAATCCGGCGATAATTACATGGCCCTCGCTCGCCTCAACATCGCTTTCCAAGTGTACTACCTTGGTAAAGCGGCGCAGCACAAGATCGCGCAGAAAACCCATCAACGGCGTCATCAACATTGATAGCGAGGCAACAACCAGCAGCTTCGCGCCCACGTCTGCGGGCATCATCGCCGACGCCGTCAAAACCGAGATCAGCACGAAGGCAAATTCACCTGCAGGTGCCAGCAAAACCGCAAAATATACTTGATCACTTCGGGTAAAACCTGCAATGCGACCCACCAGTAGCAGCACAAGGGACTTTGCAACGATCAACCCTGCAACCATCAGGATAATTTCAATGGGGTCGGCGACAAACAAAGACAGATTTACCGACATGCCAACCGCGATGAAAAACAATCCCATCAAGAGCCCTTTGAACGGCTCGATATTCAACTCCATTTCATGGCGGTATTCCGAATCCGCCAGCAGCACCCCTGCCATAAAGGTGCCCAGCGCCATCGAGATGCCAACCTGCTCGGTTATCAACCCGCTACCTACCACCAACAAAAGCGCAAAACTGGTGAAAACCTCGCGCAGGCCAGTTAGCGCAATATAGCGAAACAAAGGCCGCAGTAAAAAACGGCTCGACAGAATGAAGAAGGCAAAAACCCCGACAATTTTCAGCTCCATCCACAGGGAAAAACCAGTCGAACTTGCCTCCATCGCCATAATAGGGATAACCGCCAATACAGGAATGATCGCCAAGTCCTGAAACAGCAACACTGAAAAAGTCGCGATACCAACGCCGGTTTTGTCCTGGCCGCCCTCCTCCAGTGTTTGCAGTGCAATGGGTGTTGACGACATCGCAAGCGCCAACCCGATCGCCAAAGCAAGCGGGATAGGCACACCAAACGCTGCAACCAGCGCCGCAATAAGCAGTGTCGAGCCAATAACCTGTACACTGCCAAGGCCAATCAGTTGGCGTCGCAGTTGCCACAAAGTAGACGGTTTCAACTCCAGCCCAATCAGGAACATCAGCAAGGCAATCCCAATTTCTGAAAACTGTAAAATCGAGTCGATGTCGCCGATAACCCCTATGCCGTATGGTCCGATCACCATGCCCGCAGCCAGATACCCAAGGATAGAACCCAGACCCAGGCGCTTGAACAGCGGCACCGCAATCACTGCGGCTGCAAGAAATATAAAGGCGCTATCCAGAAAATCAGGATCTTCCATGTCTATGTCTCCTCAGACGAGGCAAGTCGCTCGATGGCTTCAACAAATGCTTCCGCACGGGCATTGATTTCGCCGTATTCCATAGTGTGAGCACAATAGGTTACAAATGCTGGCCCCACCTCCATGCCACAAAATTCGGCGGTCATCCGAAACGGCAGTAAAAAATGTTCAATTTTGGCACCGTGCGTGGCCCCTTCCCGGTAGGACTCCATAGGCGCGCCGGTTGAAACCGCAAGCATGGTTTTTTTACCTTTAAGCGCCGTGCCGTCTTTACCGTGAGCAAAGCCATGTTGCAGGACCACATCCATCCATTCTTTAAGCAAAGCTGGCGCGCTGAACCAGTATATAGGAAATTGCAAAACCAGCACATCAGCTTCAACAAGTGCCTTTTGCTCTGCCACTTCGTCCACATGCATCGAAGGATACAGGTCGTATAAGTCACGAATTTTCAAGCCGGGAACCATGCGTGCCATTTCCTGCAAGCGCCGGTTATAACGCGATTTATGGGGCGACGGATGGCAATAAAGAAGAAGGATGTTTTTCATGAGTGTGACACTAGTGCTGTCATAGGGTCATGGCAAACCCAAAGCATCCATGAATTAGATAGATTTGCTAACCCGTCACTCAGCGAATTTTGATTTGACCTGATTATGCAGGAAAATTCGGTCAACCAGCACACCATTGTCCGACATGGGAACATAGAGCACAGTAATGGCTAGATGGTTTTTCTGTTCAGACAAAGCATCGGCCGAAACCACAATAGGTTTGGCGATTTCTATACAGCGACGGCACGCTTGCAGAATACGGTCGCTAACGACCCGTATGCGATACTCTGAAATCAACTTGCCAGTCAGAGAACCATAAAAATTATCCAGTTTGGTCCCTTCCAGCAGCCCCTTGGCATCAACGAATGATCCAGCTGCATCATAAATCGGCTCAAGCAAAGCAACTTCTGGAAGAATCGAGGTCAAATCCTCAGGACTAAGATCGCCGCGCCGGGGCATACGGGTGCCACCGGTCTGCGCCTCAAAATACCGCAAATCTTTATCAACCACCGGATCATGCAGACGCCATTGCTCGGCATCTTCAAGCCTGAAGCCTTCAAAAATCGGTTTGCTGTTTGAGGTTAAACTCATTAGCTATCCTGCCAGCTGATTTTATTCACTTAAGTTCAATTTAAGAAAAAACACTTATTTTGTCTGTCCACGAAACGACACTAAATTATAGGTTGATCTATATCCAATTTTAAATTGGGTTATTATGGTACTACACCCATCTGTCCAATGGGTTCATCAATGCTGGACGGCGGCACAGTGAACCAGGCAGGCCCAGTTTCGGTCATATAAAGGCAATCTTCCAGCCGAACCCCGAATTCGCCGTAAATATAAAGGCCAGGCTCGTTGGAAAAACACATGCCAGCGGCCAGCGGCATCGTCTGGCCGCGCACGAAATTAATCCGCTCGTGGCCGTCCATGCCAATACCGTGGCCGGTTCGGTGGCTAAGGCCCGGGGTTTGGTAGTCGGGGCCGTAGCCCAAGCTTTCATAGAAGATACGCACCGCATCGTCCACGCCGCCTGCAGGCGCGCCGATGCCTGCAGCATCAAATGCAACCTCCTGGCCGCGCCGAACGGTTTGCCACACTTCACGCTGGCGCGCGCTAGCATCACCAAACACAAAAGTGCGCGAGATGTCCGACTGGTACCCTTCCACGTTGCAGCCGCAGTCCATCAACACCACATCGCCGTTTTTCAAGCTTTGCGGCGCGCCGGTGCCGTGCGGGTATGCGCTGGCCTCAGCCAGTAGCGCCATGGTCCAGATACCCTTGCCGCCCAACTTCGCCTGCGCCGACCGCATCCGGGCATTGATATCAGCCGGTGTCATGCCCGCTTCCAGCGTATTCCACACATGGTGGTAAGCGCCCAGCGTGACCGCATTGGCCGTATGCATCAGCTGCAGTTCATGGCGGGACTTGAACATGCGGCAACCATCGACCACCGCGCGGCCATTGCCGATTGGCACTGACTGCGCCTTCAGGCCTTCCACCACAAAATAGCGCACCGAATCTTCAAGCCCGATAGGCATACCCGCAACGCCGCGGTCTTCAAGGATTTGCCTGACCCGCAAAAACGGGTCCTCGTGTTCGTGCCACGGGCGCACGTCATCGCCGAAGCTCATGCGTTCGCGGGCGCGTGGTTCCTCAAAAAACGGGGTAACAACCGCCATGTCGCCCTCGGCTGGGATAACCACTGCGGTTAATCGCTCGCTGCGGCCCCAATTGATGCCAGTGAAATACCTCATCGACGAGCCGGGCTCCAGCAACAACGCACCGAGCCCTTGCTGGCGCAAAAGCTGCTGCGCTTTTGCGATGCGTTCCTTGCGCTCCGCCGCCGAGATTGGCACCGCACCAGCGGCAATATTTTGCAGCGCACCGCCAGTTTGCTTTGACGTTTCTGCCCGACCAGCCGCTTGCCCAATAGCAGGCAAAGTTGGAACCAGCGCGGTAACCGCCGCAACCCCGGTTAGCCCCTTAAGAAAAGACCGTTTAGATTGACTTGAACGCACGCCTTCACCCCCGATTTCTATTTGGCCGATTTCTATTTGGTCAATTGCTATTTAGCTGACTTAACGACCTTGCCGCCTTGCATAATAAAAGCAACATTTTCAGTGACCGAAATATCATCAAGCGGATTACCGCTAACGGCGACAATATCAGCCATGAAGCCCTCTTGCAGCGCACCGATATCATTTTCCATTTTCAGCAATGTGGCTGCATTAATGGTAGCGGCTTGCAGGGCCTGCAAAGGGGTCATGCCGTATTTTACCATGCGCGAAAACTGCTTGGCGTTATCGCCGTGCGGGTAAATCGCCGCGTCGGAACCAAATACCATTTTCACGCCAGCCTTCACCGCGCGGCCAAAGGCATCGCGCTGGGCTTTGGATACCTGCTTTTCCTTGTTGATGTTTTCCTCCGGCACGCCGTTGGCCTCACCGAACGCCAGGGTATATTCCGTGTTGTAAATATCCATCGAAAAATAAGTGCCATATTCCTTGGCCAAGCTGATCGCCTCGTCGTCGGCAAAGCTGGCGTGCTCGATGCTGTCAACACCGGCGACAATCGCGGCCTTGATACCGTCGATGCCGTGGGCGTGGGCGGCGATGGTCATGCCGCGCAGGTGCGCTTCTGCTACTGCTGATTTAAGCTCCTCAAGGGTTAGCTGTTGCACACCCACTTTGGTACCTTTGGAGAAAACACCGCCGGTGGCACATACCTTAATGGCGTTGGCACCGTATTTGATATTTTCGCGCACTTTGGCGCGGATGGCCCAAGGGCCGTCTGCAATGCCGCCGCCTTTTGCGCCCATTTCAGGGGGGAAAAAATTATTATCGCAGTGGCCGCCAGTGATGCCGATGGCGTTGCCGACCGCAAAAATGCGTGGGCCATCAATATCGCCAGCATTAATGCCGTCGCGCACCGCGATAACGCTGCCGCCGCCCGCGCCCACATCGCGCACGGTGGTAAAACCGGCCATCAGGGTTTTGCGCGCGTTTTTAACCGCAACAACGGCCTGACGCGGCGCAGAGTAGCTAAGCCCGGCGAAGAAATTGCCGCCCGCATCGCCCGACAGATGCACATGCATGTCCATAAAACCGGGGGTGAGCGTCATGCCGTCCAGCGCAATCTCGGTGGCACCGTCTGGCACCGAAAGCTGGCCTGCCGTGCCAATGGCCGCAATGCGCCCGCCGCGGATAACCAGCGCCGGGTTTTCAACCAGCTTGCCGCCGATCACATCAACCATGGCCTTTGCCGACAGATAAATATCGCCCTCTTCCGCCAGTGTTGGCGCGGTGAATGACAACAATAGTGCCGAAACGGCGGTGGTAACTTTAAAAACTGAACGACGCATAGAAAACCCTCCCAAGGAAATAGTGAACCGAGAGCCTAAGGGGTTTGCAAACCGCTGTCTATCCGGATTGAAAAAGATGGTTCACGATGAGTTGAGAGACCGCAAACTGCGCCGCTTGTGGAGCTGTTATTCTTATCATGTGCAAATTAGGCGAGAACTACCAAACTCGAAAGATTAATTTTATTCCGTCCCTATAGGTATGCGGCATCCTGATTTCCAATCGTATTGCTGAAATTCATGAAGGTATCAGGGGGCGTACCGCTAATTATATACAGCCCCAGATACAACTTCTTACAGTATTTATGGTCTTACGATTTCGAACCAAAAAGGCGGTTCCTCAATAAGGTCAAAGAAAGCTTTTATCTCAAGCGGATTGCCTTCAATGGAAATTTCACCGCTTTTAGCTAATTCGGCAAAGCTCTTCTGCTTCATGTTGAGTTGGTTGAGACCTGATCTGGTGATGTTGATCGTCGATGCGCCTTCCTGAGCCTCTCCCATACGGTGATGTAGCGTTCCGTTGCTGACAAACAAATGGGCTCGCTGACCTGTATCACTTATAACAAAATTTATATCTTGATCTTTTTTCGCGGCTTTAGGGCCGTTAAGACGAACGGCCAGCAAGTCAAAATAAAGCTCAAGAGGCACCGCTTTAACAATATCGACGCTTGTGGTCCGCGGGGCGGGGAGGTCTAGAACACCTTTTCTAAGTTCTTGTGCACCTGTGAGGTAAAAGTTACGCCAAGTCCCGCTCTCCGACTGGTAAGCCATTTGAGTGTAAACATTGGCCAAAAGAGTTGCAGCTTCATTATTGTCAGGTTGCGCAAAAACGAGATTGCTAAGCGCGGTTGCCGCGAACCTGTACTCTCCGGCCTTATAATCAGCGCGCGCCTTTTCAAGAATGTTTTCGGCACCGCCCATATAGGCTACAAATTTCCTCCCGGACTCGACCGGAGGTAGCGGATCCAGGTTAGCCGGATTTCCATCAAAATATCCAAAATAGAGTTGATATTGAGCCTTGGAGTTATGGGACACAGTGCCGTAATAACCTCGGTTAGCAAAGGAATTGGCTATACCGAGTGGCAGGTCCAAACGCGCAGGTATCTCATGCATCGTATAGCCCATATTGGCAAGGCGCAAAGTTTGGTCATGAACATAACGATATAGATCACGCTGCCCCTCCCATAATTCAACGATTTCGGGCTTGTTCCAAACTGGCCAATGGTGCGAACCAAATGAAACATCTGCTTTATCCCCGTAGAGGGTGATGGCTTGATCAATATATTTACTCCAAATTAAACCGTCACGAACTTTCGCTCCGCGTGGCGTTAGCAGGTTATGAAACGTGTGATTAATGATCTCTGCCTGACAAAATGCTTTATATTTAGAAATATAAAACATGAACTCACTTGGAGCTTCGGCCCCCGAAGTCAGGATGAACTCCATTTCTATGCCGTCGATGGTAACCTTTTGCCCTGTATGATCCACATTTATCGTAGGTTCCATCAATCCTAACGTTCCGCTTGATGTTCCCTGACCGAGGCCAACACCAACTTGATGTTTTGGGTCTTTGGGTAACAAACTGCCAAATTGATACGTGGCTCGGCGGGTCATGGCGTTGCCTGCAAGAAGATTTTCGCTCACGGTTTCAAGAATAAAATGATCGGGCGCAATTATCTCAACACCCGCTTCAACAGCTGCATCAGATATTATTCCTCTAACACCTCCAAAGTGGTCTGCGTGTGAATGTGTAAATATTACTGCTTTAACAGGAAATACACCTAATTCCTGATCAACAAGGTCCTTGGCGCGCTCTGCAACTTCTTTGGTGATAAGGGGATCAACAACAATCCATCCCGTATCCCCTTTGATGAAGGTAATATTGGAAAGATCGAATCCTCTGATCTGATAAATACCCTCTGTCACTTCAAATAAACCATGCTTCGCCGTGAGTTGACTTTGACGCCATAAACTCGGGTTTACAGTTGAGGGAGCATCACCCTTTAGGAAGTCATATGCACCGAAGTCATAAACGGGAGCACCGTCTTTTGTTAGAACTTTAGTATCGCCAAAAGTTGCGATAAAACCACGGTTTGCGCGCTCAAAATCACGACTATCCTGAAAATCAAGGTTTGAAGTTTGGTCCTTGTTCGACTTCATAACGGCCTGAGAGGCCTCAAGGGTCTTCGTGGACATTGCGTCACTCGACTGGTCAGCTTTATTGTTGCTGTTCACCAGCGCTGAGACGCTGCTGCTCATAACAATCAATGATACGGCGAGTGCTGTTGCAATAAACTTCATATTAATCGTCCTAAACAATGTTGACTTCTTTGATCAGATCTGCGGCTTCTCTTGCAATCACGCCGCAACAGGTGCCGCCATTGATGCCTTTTCAAACTCCTCGCGGGCGTGCTGGAACTGGGTCAGGGACTTCTCCACATACATCAGCACTTCGTCCACATAGCCGTCGGTGGAGGCCGACCAAACGCGGTTGATATAGCGCTCTCCAGCCGCGAAGCTGGACATGATATCCGCGAAGGTTTGCAGACCGAAAATATGCTTCATGCTGTCGCGCGCATCGGCGAAATTATTCAGGTCCTCCCGGAACAGCTTATCAATCTCGAAGCGCATGTCATAAGTGGGCACGCTGTCTTTGCGGCCATTAAGCGCCTCCAGGTTTTTGACGATATTATCCAGGCTTTCGCCCATAACACGCCGATTATTGTGCAGCTTATCGCTGGATTTAGCTTCAGTGGCTTCCATCCGTTTGATCAAAACCACCCCGATGATGCCCGCTAGGATAACCGGGATAAAGGTGACCCAATCAATATGGGTTTCATCAAGTGATGCTAAAAATGCCCCGCCAAGGAAAGCCGCTGCAACGATTAAATATGCGATGAGTTTCATGGCTTCTCTCCCTAGTTTGCGCTTGCGATAATATAAACGGCCCTGCCGACGCCCATAAGGGCCTCGCCGACAATCAAGCCCGCCGCGATGGGAATGCCTGTGTTGTCAGACCAGTGGGTGCCCTTCTTGCGGTCGCTAATTTCGCGGGCAAGCGTGCCAAGCGAATAGGTCAGCACGATATTGAACGGCAGGTAAAACCCAAGCCCCACCGTAATGCCTAGCCCGCCCATGAGACCAGAGAGCATGGCGCCGAGCGCTGCTCCCCCCAGATATTTCTCTATGGGCACATCGCCGCCGGTAATGCCTTGCACCATGGACGCAAGCGCTTGCCCCTGCGGTGCGGGCAGTTCGTCCGAACCCAACCCGTATGCTTCATGCAGCGCAAAAATCAGAATGATAATAACGATCGGCCCCAGCCACGCGCCGAAAAACTGTCCCATCTGCTGCATGCGCGGGGTCGCGCCCACCAGATAACCGGTTTTGAGGTCCAACATCAAATCAGTGGCCTGGCTCATGGCAACGCAGGTGGCGGCACCCACGGTCACGGAAGCGACAATCGCCTGCCCGGTGTCCATGCCGCCGAAGGTTTGGGTAATCATGATAAGGATTGTCACCGCAACCAGCGTCATCCCCGACAAGGGTGACCAATTGGTGCGGCCAATGGCTTCCGAGAGGATAATTCCCGCCATCCAAATCCACAGCGTGCCAAGCACCGCCATCATCAGCCCGCGCACAATGCCGACCTCTTCAGCGGAGGTGACTGCCATCACGCCCAGCAAAATCGCTGCGCCGCCGATAGCAAAATACAACAGCTTGATCGGCATTTCATCGCGGCTCATGGCGCTTTCAACCTTCGACGATGACTGCATCGATTTGACGGCTGAGCGAATGAGCGGAAAGGCGAATATAACGCCGACAACCGCGCCGCCGATCAGCATGCCAATGCCGGTCGGCCGGAACAAAAGCGTGCGCAAGCTGCCCGGGTCGCTCATCACCACACCGTCGATCACCGGGAACAGGTCCGTAACGTCCAAGAGCGGTGCCAGCACCCAGTAACAAACATACCCACCGATAATGAAAGCCAGCCCACCGCGACCCGCGATGAACGCCACTGCCGCTGTCATCAGAGATAGATACCAAGTGCCGTTCAAATAGTCAGGCAGGCCCAGCATGGAAAACAGCGGGAAATTTTCATAGTCAAAATAAATCGTCGCTATATGCACGACGGCCGAGACAATCATCGCGCCAATGAGCAGCTTGGCTTTTTCAATACCAGCGCCTGGGGATTTGAGTATTGAGGCCACCGCCACCCCGCCGGGGTAGGTCAAGCGCTCAAAATCAATCATTTGTTTGCGTAAGGGAATGATAAAGGCAATGCCCAGAAACGCGCCTGCAATAGCGCCGAAGGTCAGAACATAGGGGTTAAAATCGTTGCCGTAGCCAAGGATAAATATCGCCGGCACCGAAAACATCATACCCGACGACGCACCGTTTACCGCACTGGCCACCGTTTGCGTTACATTATTTTCAACGATAGACCTGCGGCGCAGGATGCCGCGAAGGATACCAAAACCCAAAATCGCCGCCAGCTCCGAGCCTTCAATCGAAAAGCCCAATTTGAGCGACGCATAGCCAATAGAAATCGCTATAATCACGCCGAGAAAATACCCGACCAAAACCGCTTGCTTGGTTAATTCCGGGTAGGCACCACGTGTTAGCGGGCCTGCCGGTGATGTTGGCAGCGATGATCCTGTGGGCGATGATGCTGTTGTTTCTGTCACTGAAAATCCCTTCCCCAAGGCCTGACCGGCATTCGCCCGATCAATGTTCGATAAATTTAGTGTGGCAAGTGCCTAAAATCGGCTTGCCTGTTCCCCTAAACAGGCATAGCACTATCATATCTAATTCAGATGCTCCAACCCCCCAAATAAAAACTACCGGCGGTAGCAGGATGCATCTATCGGCATAACCTCAAGTGTTTAGGACCCCTAAGGCGATGAGCAGCGCGCCAATAATCCCTGATCAGCATTGGCTGAAGGCCCGGCTCAAGCGCCATGTGCGCGAGCTGGTTCGCCTTGCCGTGCCTGCTGTGATGATGCGCGTTGGCCTGATGGCCGTGGCTATGGTTGATACTGCCATGGTGGGGCACTATGCCACCCAGCATTTGGCGTGGCTCAACTTGGCCAATCAGTCGGTTATCATGTTCACACTGGTGATCGGGATCGGGCTTTTGTCTGGTATCGTCATCTATACTGCCAATGCGTACGGGCAGGCCGATTTCCGCGGTGCGGGCAAAGTATGGCGGCGAACACTACCTTTTTCAGTTTTAACAGGTGGCATCTTGCTGGCCGTATGCTGGCCCGCGGAATTTTGGCTAATCAAACTGGGGCAAACGCCTGAAAACGCGGCCGCTGGTGGCGATCTTGTGCGCATTCTTGCGCTTGGCTTGCCCGGACATTTGTTGTTCGTAAATTGCACCATGTTCCTGGAAGGCATTCGGCGCGGCAAAATCGGATTTTACCTGATGGTCGGCGCCAATATTGTCAATTTAGCGCTGAACTATGCGCTGATTTTTGGGCATTGGGGCGCACCCGAACTGGGCGCTGAAGGGTCAGCTTGGGCCTCTACCGGTGTGCGTTGGTTCATGGCGATCTCAGCCCTGGCCTATGTCTGGAATGCAAAATCACTGCGCAAATTCAGGGTGCGCGACCCCCACAATCAGCGGCTCAGTGAATGGCGCGACCAGCGCCAGATGGGCTATGCATCCGGCGTGTCGTTGGCGGCTGAGGTGCTCGCTTTTTCTGCGCTTGCGATTTTTGCTGGCTGGATCGGCACCATCCCCCTTGCAGCCTTCGGTGTTGTATACCAAGTGCTGGGCCTGCCCCTGATGATGTCTATAGGCATCGGTGTCGCCACCAGTGTGCGGGTCGGCATTGCCCTGTCCCGCCGCGACGGCCGCGACGCGCAACTTGCGGGCTTCACTGGCATGGGTGTGACCTTTTTGATAGTCAGCCTTTTGGCCATTGCCATTTTTGGGTTCACCGAAACCTTGATGAATATTTTCACCAACGATGCGCGCATTGTTGACCTGCTGGTGCCCTTAGCTGCTATCTACATAATCGGCATGATATTCGATGCCTTGCAGATGGTCGCCTCCATGGTTCTGCGCGGTTACAAAGAAACCTGGTGGCCAACGTATCTTCAGGGCGTGGCATTTGTTTTTGTCATGTTGCCCACCAGCTATTACCTCGGTATTCATCTTGAACGTGGCTTTAGAGGGCTAATGGAAGGTCTGTTAGCTGGCGTGATTGTGTCTTTCATACTGCAATTGTTGCGGTTTCTGTATTTGGCCAAACTGGAAATCAGCCTGCGCGCCGAGCGTGCCAAATAGGTCACCGGTTAATATCGAAACGATTAAGCTCGTTTTTTAACCATTCTTTTGCCTTGCTTTTACCATTTTGTGTTTCAAAATAGGGGAAAGGGAAAGGCACCATTTATGAAGTGGGCTATAGGTACATACCGATCGATGCTAGGGCGAACTGCCGCCGGGTGCATCGCTGCGGCAGTCGTCACCTTACCTGCGTCAGCCCAATTTAATATTGGTGACCGGTTTGCCAATGCCATTGAGGCCATGCACAGCGGCATCGATAGCATCTGGCCCGATGACTTGAAACTGGACGGCGTAACAGCGCGTGTTGGGTTCGGCATTGGCTTTACCCCCGATTATGTGGGATCTGATGATTACCGCCTACGCGTACTTCCGGTTATTGATATCCGCTATAAGGAACGTTGGCGCCTAAATGGCAGCCTGCTCACATACGCCGCTGTCCACGAAGGGCCATGGCAGGCTGGTCCGCTAGTTAGCCTTGCCTTTGGCCGCTCCGAAAACCGTAACCAGGTTTTGGGTGGCCTTCGTGAAATTGAATCAACTCTCGAGGCCGGTGCTTTTGCCCGTTACCAGACCAAATCCGGCGTTGTCTCACTGGATTACCGGCATGCGCTTGGTAACGGGCTCGGCGGTTCTTTTCGCTTTACCGTCGGCCACGGCATCTACAAAAGCGGTAATTTTGTCACCATTGTTGGTGCGCGGGCCCGCTGGCTTTCCGGCAAGGCGATGCAGCGTAATTTTGGACTGACCCCTCAAGATAGCCAAAATTCAGAATTCGGCCTACCCGCCTTCGCGGCCAGCAGCGGCATTTCAGAAGTTTCCGCCAACGTAATCGCCGCCTACCGGCTCAATGACCGGGTTCGGCTACTAAGTCTTCTATCGGTTGGCCATTTGCTCGGGGATGCTGAAAACAGCCCGTTGGTTCAGGGCGAAAACGGTTCGCCGGTACAAGTTATTTTCGGTGTCGGATTAACCACTCAATTCTAAAAATATCAGTTCTAGAAATCTTTGGTCTAGTGCCAGCTTGAAAAATCTTCGAGCGGCTTTTTGCCGATGTCTGGTATCATTACCTTTTCCGCCGGATAACCCGCTACCACCAACATGATTGCATGCTCGTTTTTGGGCCGGTCGCACAGCCTGTTGAGAAAACCCATCGGTGACGGTGTATGCGTCAGGGTCGCAAGCCCAGCATTATGCAAAGCGGCAATCAGGAAACCTGCGGCGAGCCCGGCGCTTTCTGGCACATAGTAATTCTTTGTCTTTTCGCCTGTGGTCGGGTCCAAGTCATAAGACTGCTTGAAGACAGCGATCAACCAGGGTGCAATTTCCAAAAACGGCTTATGTTCGTTGGTGCCAAAGGGCACCAGATCCTCTAACCAATCATCTGAGGCTTTTCCGCCGTAGAAAGCACGCTCTTCTTCTTCAGCTTGTTCTCTTAGCCGGTGCTTAAGCGTCGCATCCGAGATGACCGCAAAATGCCAGGGCTGTTTGTTGGCACCCGAAGGCGCCCGCCCCGCGGTTAAAATAGCATTTTCAATAACAGCGCGCGGCACCGGGCGATCAGAGAATTCCCGTACCGTCCGCCGCCGTTTCATCAACTCCAGAAATGCCGCTGACCGTTCAACCATTTCATCCGGCTCGCGCTCGATGAAATCGGCGTGCTCAATAAATTTTGCTGCATCCATCAACTGCCCCCTATTGCCATATGGCTTTTTTACCAGTGATAAGGCTTAATACGCAATTAGACATGGGTTATGCAATCAGGAAAAGGGTTGGCGGTATAATTAAGGCACTAAAATCCATCTGGCTTGGCTGGCTATTTTCAGTAGCCATGGCTCTTGGCATTGTCGGCTCGCCCGCACTTGGGCAAGCAGTTGTGTTAAACCCGCAAGACGTGTTGCCCGAACTGCTTGCTGATGATACCGGCACCGCATTATTTTACATCAACGGAACGCTGACCCACGGCCTACCAAAGGGCGCAAACGGTGAGCTAGACGGCGCGCAGTTCTATAACTCCAGCATTGCCAGCAAGCTTATTATTTCGCTGGTTGCACTGCGGCTATCAGATATGGGACTGATTGCGCCCGAGGCACTGGTGTCAGACTATCTGCCCGATATAGTCCCGATCGATCCGTTCGAGGCACCAATAACTATCCGGCATCTGCTGCAGGAAACAGCAGGCTTTGCCTCACCGCCCTTGTCGCTAGAACCCCATAAGCTCGATGCGCCACTCAGCGGCGTCAAACTTCGGCGGTTTGCCATCAAACTTCGCAGCCCAGATCAAGCCAGTAGCCATGACCCGGTTGGATGGGCGGTGTTAGTTGCCCTGTTGGAAAAAGCCAGCGGAAAGCCCTTTACGCAGCTGGTTGCCGACCAAATTACAGCGCCCTTGGGGCTTGGGGCTAAAAATGTCATGGTTAGTTACCAAAGCCTCGGCGGTGACGCTGTACCGGTGGTTACCGAAGTGTCGCTTGCAGCCTTCGCAGAAATTGTCCGGCTGCTTATTCGCAACCGGGACCAGGCGGGTGGCAGGTATTTGGGGCGCATTACGCACAGCGCTCTGGTTCAGGGAACCGAAGGATTCAGGCTTCACCCCGCCGGCCCGACCGCATCGTCCGCTATTACCGTTCGGTCAACAGGTGGCTTGCGTTGGATCGAAGGGTTAAACACAGACTGTAGCGACCCGCTGGCCTTTGCTGCTTACAGCGAACAGGGCATCGCCTTCATCGGCGCTACGGGCAGCCCAGCCGGCACCGGCAGTTGCCCCGCCTCGACGGTGCGCGGTGCAAGCCTTGCACAAGCGGCAAAATATTTTCCTCCCAAGGCCAACGCCCGCACCAGTGCCTCGCAGATAGCCCGGCCCAGCAAGCTTGAAGGACGTTATATACCGGCACGCCGATCCCCGGCAGCACTGGCTGAGCGCCTTACGATTATGCAATCGGACTGGCTCACCATTTATGGCCATTCCGGCGAACAATTGCAGGTAAGACGGCGAAATGGTGATCCGGCTATATTCACCGAAACCGCGCCTTACCAATACCGGAACACCGAAGAAAATGCCCCAACCTCAACCATGATATTCAGCCCATTCCGGTTGGGCGGATATCTGTTGCTCGGAAGCAACGACAACGGCAATACGCTTTTCCGACGCATCGATATTTTGGGCAGAGGCGGACCACTGGCAAGCATAATACCCTGGACCTTGCTGATCATTGCATCCGCTGGCTTCTATGCGTTCAGGCAGCCTGAAAAGCCCTGGCGCAACATGGGTAGGTTCGCGCTAGCTGGCGCTTTACTTGTCGGAGTCGGGCTATATTTAGAGGTCAACAGTTGGGCCAACCTTCTGTACGAACACCACCAACCTACACTGATCACCTTGTGGCGAGCCGGGTTAAACATAGGCTTGATGCTTTTGTTGGCACTGCCCATGTTTGTGTTTTCTTTTTCCAGAAATAAAACGATCCCAACCGGCGGCGCGAAGACTTTAGTTGGTCCGCATCTGACATTGGTTGCGGCGGCGGCACTGTTGGTATTTATGACAATGATACTATGGGGTGTTGCTGGAACTTTCGCGCCTTACTAGGGCTAGGCCTATAATCGCTGTTTTCGGACTTTACTGCACAAGGCATGTTGGTCGGGTTAGTTGCCCGTGTTAATAAACCAAAGACTGAACACAAGGGGCCGAATTAGTGGAAAACTTTAATCTTTCAAACGATCACATTCGGGCCCAGCTAACTGAATTGGCGGCAAAAGACGCGCATATCAAAACAGCGCTCGATCTGGTCGATTTTCCTGCAGAACGCGTGAACGAGCAATCTTTCGCGGTTTTCCTACGAGTGATTGTCGGTCAACAACTTTCAGTCAAAGCGGCGACAACCATTTTTGGTCGGGTTGTTGATATTGTCGGCGAACGAGCGGAGCCCGGCGCGTTTGATTGCGTCACTGACGAGCAGTTGCGCGCGGCGGGCCTGTCGAGGCCGAAAGTAAACTATGTGCGCTCGCTGTGCCAAACCTTGACCGACGGTACGCTGGACATCAAAGCACTGCCGGACCAAGCAGACGAGGATGCGATTGCCTCAATCATCGCGGTCAAGGGCCTGGGTGTTTGGAGCGCGCATATATATCTGATGTTCTCGCTGGGGCGGCCCGACATATGGCCGGTGGGCGATTTGGCGGTGCGCGTGGGAGTGGGGCGGATCATCGGGCTTGAAGAGCGGCCAACCGAAAAAGAAGCGCAGGAAATCGGCGAGCGCTGGCGGCCTTATCGCAGTGCGGTTGCATTACTTGCTTGGCACTATTACTCAAACGCGCCATTCTAAGCGCAGACAAATATACCAAGCCAACTTTGGAGGCCCAAATGACCGACTTTCTGCAAGTGACCGAAAATCTGTGTGTTGCACCTCAAATTAACGAAGATGATATCGCACGCGCAGCCGAGGGCGGATTTGGCATGATAATCAACAACCGACCAGACGGCGAGGAGGCCAGCCAACCGGCCAATTCTGCGCTGGCGGAAGTTGCTGAAGCCAAGGGAATACGCTGGGTTCATATACCTGTTGTCGGCGGGCAACTGACCATGGAAGGCATCGAACAAATGGCAATGGCGCTAAGGGACAATGACACCAAAACCCTTGCGTTCTGCCGGTCTGGGACGCGGTCGTGCACGCTTTGGGGGTTAGCTGAAGCTTTTTCTGGTGGTCTGGCAACCGATGAGATTTTAGCGGCGGGCACTAAAGCTGGATATGACCTTTCGGGCATGGCACCGACATTGGAGCATTTGAGCCAAAACGCCGGTGGTTAGTCGTCTGAACCTACTTTACTGCAGTTAAGCAGGAACATATATTCCTCAGCCACTTCATAGTAGCGCTCGAACCGGCCTGACTTTCCGCCGTGGCCAGCGCCCATATTGATTTTCATCATCAGCAGATTGTCGTCGGTCTTGAGTGCGCGCGCCTTGGCGGTCCATTTGGCTGGTTCCCAGTAAGTGACGCGCGGATCATTGAGGCCGCCTGTCACCAACATCGGCGGGTAAGCTTTGGCTTCCATGTTGGTGTAAGGGCAGTAACCCTTAATGGTCTGGTAGGCACCGGCGTCCTCAATCGGGTTGCCCCACTCGGGCCATTCCAGCGGCGTGAGCGGCAGATCGGCGTCCAGCATGGTGTTGAGTACATCCACAAACGGCACATGCAATACGGCGCCGTTGAACAGGTCCGGTGCCTGGTTTAACACCGCGCCCATCAACTTACCGCCAGCGCTGCCGCCGGAGATACTAATGCCACCGTCCGCCGCATAGCCTTGGCCCACAAGGCTTTTTGCCACATCGACAAAATCGTTGAAGCTATTGGTGCGCGCAGCGAGCTTGCCGCTTTCGTACCAGCCCTTGCCCAGTTCGTCGCCGCCGCGCACATGGGCGATGGCATAAATAAAGCCTCGGTTCAGCAACGACAACCGCGGCGCCGAGAAGGACGGGCTCATGCCCAGGCCGTAGGCGCCGTATCCGTATAAGTGCATGGGAGCACTAGATTTTTTGTTCCAGTCGGCGCGGTAGACCAGGCTGACCGGCACAAGCGCGCCGTCACGGGCGGTGACCATTAAGCGCTCAGAGCGATAGTTGCTGCGGTCATACCCTGACGGGATTTTTTGTATTTTTCGGACAATCGCTTCGCCGGAGCTGACTTTGCCGGAACCAAGGCTGACCGGGACATCCAACACAGTTGGCGGGGTGAGAAGGCTCGAAAAACCAAGCCGAATGAAGCTCTGGCTGGCTTCAGTATTGTTGGCTAAGCCAATTTCATACACTGCCTCATTCATCGGTATCTGACACGCCGATCCGTCTGGCGATAGCAGGGTAATTTGGTCCAATCCATCGATACGGTCTTCTACTGCTGCGAATGTATCAAAAGCCTCAACCCCCCGGATATAGCGAGTCTCGTCCCCAGAAAGTTGTTCTAGCCAACTTTCTTCAAGTACGTTTTTTGCAAAGAATACGCCGTAATTCATGTGGTTTTTATTGGACCGAATGACGAACCCATTGCCCGCATGGTCCACTGAATAATCATGATTTTCGCGGCGCGGGCTGGCACAAATCAGATTTTTACTGTCGAAAATGGGAACCGAACTGGCGTTTTTCTGAACCAAACCCGTGTTTTTTTGAATTAGATTGGGGTTTTTCAGATCGAGAATATGGTTTTCAGCGGTCACGTGGTCAGCAGCACGGATCACCAAATAGTCTTCCGAGGAGGTGCCGTGAATATGAATGAAAAAACTGGGCGACGTTTCCTCGTAAATAATCGGATCATCTGCGCCGCTGGCGTGAGTACCCAAAATATGTGCGCGCACCTGATAGGGTCGCCATTCTTTCGAGACCTTCACATAGAAAAATGTCTGGCTGTCATGCGCCCACACCAGCTCACCGGAAACCTCGGTTAGCGTGTCGGGCAACATTTCTCCGGTTTGCAGGTCTTTCACGGTGATGGTATAGCGCTCGGAACCGTTGGTATCAGCGCTTGTGGCCATAAAGCGTCCATCGGGGCTGATGGCAATGATGCCCAGCTTGAAATACTCAAGCCCGTTGGCTGCGGTATTTTCATCAAACAACACATCCCACTTGTCACCTATGAACGGGTCATCGGTGCGCGGGCGGTAATACCATGTGCGGTATTGCTTGCCCGGGGTGAAGGCCCAGCGGAAATCATAAAGCCCGTGCTGGTACGGCACGCCCTCGTCGTCTTCGCGCATCCGGCCTTTAATTTCTTCGAAAAGCGCATCGGTCTGCGGCTTGTCGGGTTTCGTTACGGTTTCGTAATAATCGTTCTCTGCCTTCAGATAGCCAAGAATGGCCTTGTCGGTCACTTCGGGGTAGCCCGGGTCTTTCAACCAAAAATAGGGGTCGGAAACCGTGTCGCCGTGATGGGTGAAACTGTGCGGCTTAGTGGGAGCAACTGGCGGCGTCAGGTTTTTCGGGGCTTTTAGCATATCTGTCCTTAAGGCAATTCAGCATCACCCCTAGAAGCTGCTGGCCTTTCTGTAAAGCAAAAGCATACTTGCATTCATACGTTTGGGCAGGCACAAGTTTTGCCAACCCTATATCAAGGCTGGAACAAATCCCGGGACAAATCCATGACAACAAACCCTGACCATATCAAAGCCCTGCGCGCCGAGCTTGCCGCCCGTAATCTGGACGGTTTTATCGTGCCGCTAACCGACGAGCATATGAGCGAATATGTAGGGAGTTATGCGGAACGCCTTGGCTGGCTAACCGGCTTTGGTGGCAGTGCGGGAAACGCCGCTGTGTTGATGGACAAGGGCGCAATTTTTATCGATGGCCGCTATACCCTGCAGGTGGCTGACCAAGTAGACGGCAACGTGTTCGAGCATCATCATTTTCAGGAAATGCCACTGCTGACCTGGCTGGCGGAAAACACCCCGGCTGGCGGCAGTGTGGGCTACGACCCAGAGCTTGCCACCGTTACCTGGGTTGAAACCGCCGAGGCCGCGTTTGAGAAAGCAGGCCTGACGTTGGTGCCAACCACTGATAACCCCATCGATGCCGTATGGAGCGACCGCCCCGCAGAGCCAATAGCACCGGTTTTTGTGCTGGACGAAAAATACGCCGGGCGCACGGCAGCTGAAAAGCGCGCTGACATCGCCGAGGTTCTCGCCAGTGAAGGCGCAGACGCCGCCGTTGTCACCATGCTCGATAGTGTGGCTTGGGCCTTCAACATCCGCGCTGATGATGTGTGGAACACGCCAGTGGCGCACGCCTTTGCGGTGCTGCGTTCGGATGAAAGCGCAACGCTGTTTGTTAACTTGGAAAAGGTAGACGCTAGCGTACGCACAGCCCTCGGTAACAAAGTTTCCATCGAGCCACGCAGCGCCTTCTACGATCATCTGGCGGGCATGGGCGAAGCAGGCCAGCGGGTACTGGTGGACCGTGCAACCAATAACGCCAAAATATTTGATGTGCTGGGAGCATCGGGCGCGACCCTGCAGGAGGGGACAGACCCCTGCATCCTGCCCAAGGCGATTAAAAACCCCACCGAGCAGCAAGGCACCCGCGACGCCCATATCCGCGACGGCGCAGCGATCACCGAGTTTCTGCACTGGGTTTCAGTGGAAGCACCCAAGGGCACCGTCGACGAGCTGAAGGCAGTGGCCAAGCTGTGGTCGTTCCGGCAAAAGCGCGACCTGCTGCAAGACAACAGCTTTGATACCATCTCGGCCTCGGGGCCAAACGGCGCGCACTGCCACTATAGGGTAGACGAGACCAGCAATCGCCCCCTGGATATGGACAGCCTGTATCTGTGCGACAGCGGCGGCCAGTATTTTGACGGCACCACCGACATTACCCGCACGATGCCTGTGGGCACACCCAGCACAGAGATGCGCGAAAACTTCACCCGCGTGCTGCGCGGCCACATTGCGCTCGCCACCGCAAAGTTCCCCAAAGGTACCTCCGGCGCGGCGCTGGACAGCTTGGCCCGCCGCCCGCTGTGGGATGCAGGGCTGGACTATGACCACGGCACTGGCCACGGTGTTGGCTCGTATCTCGCGGTGCATGAAGGGCCGCAGCGGATCGCCAAAGGCAGTTCAGATGTGCCGCTGGAAGCGGGGATGATCCTATCCAACGAGCCCGGTTATTATAAAGCCGGGGAATACGGCATTCGCATCGAGAATTTGGTGCTGGTGCGCGCGCTTGAGGGCGCAGATGCCGGAGAGCCCGGCCGCCATATGATGGGCTTCGAGACCCTGACCCATGCGCCGATCGAACGCAGCTTGGTGGAAACGGCTATGATGAGCGAGGCCGAGCTTGCATGGCTGAACAACTACCACGCCGACGTTTACGCCAAAATCAGCCCGCTGGTTGAAGGCGAGGCACTGGCTTGGCTTGAGGCTGCGACGGCTGAGATTTTCAAATGAGGCATGGACGCTCATGATTATCCGCGAAGCATTGGATGAAGACTTTCCAAAAATCTGGCCTACTTTCCGCACGGTTGTGCGCGCTGGCGAAACCTACACCATCCCGCGCGACATCGGTGAAGCAAGTGCGCGGGATATCTGGCTCAAGGCACCGCTCAAAACCTATGTCGCTGAAAAAGATGGTTCCATCCTCGGTACCTATAAACTGAACGTGAACCGCGGCGGTGGCGGTGGGCATGTGTGTAACTGCGGTTATATGGTCACGCCCGAAGCCCGCGGGCACGGCGTTGCCTCCATGATGTGCGAGCATTCGCAAGGTGTGGCACTCGAACTTGGTTTTAAAGCAATGCAATTTAATATGGTGGTCTCCACCAACATAGGTGCGGTGCGACTATGGCAAAAGCTCGGCTTCGATATCGTCGGCACCCTGCCGGGCGCATTTCATCATCCGCAAGAGGGATATGTGGATGCCTATGTGATGTATAAGTGGCTCGCCGAACAGACCTGACCGAACTTCAAGTTCAGTGATGATATCAGCCAGCCCGCCACGCTCACTGACTGTTAGTCTTTTTTGTTTTTTACTGATCTGCCGGTTATTGCATCCATAAACCGAACAAAAAACATCGCGAAACCAAACAGTACCAACGATTTGAACAAACCGCCAATTGTTGCAGCACCATTGAACCATTGGTCGAGCAAAACGAGCACAACAATTAAGAGCGCCGCCTTACCAATCCATTTCAGGGCAGCATTGCGCTCTCGGGCTTTTTGCTCGTGATAATCGTCTGGTAATTCCGGGTTCAAAACAGGCTACCCCTCCATCACTTCAAACTCTGTGGTGATTTCGGCCAGCGCGGCCATCTGCGCGGAGGCGGAGCAGTATTTGTCCATGGATAGCTGGATGGCGCGCTCCACATGTTTGGCATCGATGTTGGTGCCCTTGACGAAGAACTTGGCGTGGATTTTGTTGAAATAACGCGGGTGATCATCGACGCGCTCACCGTCCAGCTCAACCCAGCAATCAAGCACGGCCTGCCGGGCTTTTTTCAGGATCAGGATCACATCAATACTGGCGCAGCCGCCCATGCCCAACAGCAGCATTTCCATGGGGCGGATGCCCATGTCGTTGCCGCCGCTTGTCTTTCCCGCATCCATGACCACGCTATTGCCCGACGGGCTTTCGCCGATGAAGGTCATGCCGCCTGCCCATTTTACCTTAGCCTTCTTGGGTGCATTTTTGGGTGCTGGTTCGTTTGCCATGTGAAGTGTCCTTTTAGCTCTGGTAAATTCTGATTATCGCACGCCGCGCCAAATCTGTTTATCGCGTGCTTCGCACGGATCGGCGCAAGCGAGTTCCTGAAATCAGAATTAGCCCGTAGCAGAGAGGGACGCAAGGCTTGCAATTGACCTTGAGAATAAACCGGGCACGACAATACATATAAAACGACCCGAGTCACGACACACGCGCCGACGCCATACCGCCTTTGGCAGAGATTGCCCGATCCCCAACCGTCATCATCCAGACGGGATGATTGACAGCCACAGAGGGAACAACGTCAAAAATTTCAGACGGGGGAAGGTAAAATATGAAATTCGCGAATGGGAAATTGCTGATATTTACCTTGATGGCTTTCGGTTGCCTCAACCCTAGCTACAGCGCCTTTGCGCACGGTACAGAGGCAAACATGGCTGAAGTCGACAGCACCGCAGACAGCACGGCATGGCAAGCCGCTGAAAGGCTAGTCGAAAGCTTGGGCGGCGCAGAACGCTGGGCGGCAACAAAAATTCTGTATGTGAAAGAAAAGGCGTTCCCTGCATCGCTGAAACATCCGGTTACGGCGGAGTTTTGGCGGAACATGGAACGGCCTGCCTATCGTTCGGTGATTACGGGCCCCGGTCTGCGGCGTGAAACACAATGGTCGGAGGACGGCGGCTGGGTTATCCGCAACGGCGAGCACACAGAAATGACTGCTGAAGCGCTAGCGGAAGAAGTGTTCTACTGGCTACAGGAGCCGTATGTGATGTATCACAAATTGGCTGCCCGTGACCCCGCGCTCCATCCGGTGTTGAAAGAGGGAAACCGCCTTGAGGTATATTGGGGCGACGGCGGCAGGCTTCTTTGCTGGTTTGATCTCGACGCTAGCGGTGCTTTGTTACGCTGGGGAAATTTTTATCAGGGTGAAGTAAGCGAGCATGTTTATGGGCCGATCCGCGCGGTCGGCGATTTCAAAATGCCTGCGTGGGGGACGTCCACCAGCGGGTCATGGCGGTTCGAATATATTGACGCTCGTTCGGTCAGCAACATGTCGGAGTGAAAACTCAAGGCTAATAAAAATTGAAAGCGGATAGGCAGGCCTTTTCAGACTACTCGGGGAAATTAACGCCGGGTTGGCCCGGCTGCCACTGCGGGTATTTACCCATTACAGAGGCAAACAGCGGCGAGGCCACATGGTCTTTCAGCCAACGGTCCACGCCGGGGAAGCTGGCGGCGTCTGGACCGTCTTTGGCAGCATTCATAAACTGGCGCACAAAGGGAAAAATAGCCACATCAGCGAGGCTGCGCTTCTCGCCCATCAGGTGCTTGGAGCCGAGCAAGCGCGCATCAAGCACAGCCAGATATTCCTCAGCCGCTGCGCGGTCGGTGTTAGGGTCGGCGTCCTCGTACCGCGTGGCATATTTAAACCGGTCCAGATGGTGTTTGAACGGGCCGTCGTTGTCGGCGATCAATTTATCCATCGCAACTGTGTCAGGAACGCGCCAGCCTTCCGGGTCCGACTGCACCAGCGCCCAGTGCATCACATCGATGCTCTCATCGATAATACGTCCATCTGGCAGCACCAGCACCGGCACTGTGCCTTTTGTGCTGGCGGCCAGCATCTCGGCGGGTTTATCACGCAGCACCACTTCGCGCAGCTCAACGCTGCGGCCTGCGATCACCAGCGCCATACGCGCCCGCATGGCATAGGGGCAGCGACGGAAGCTATAGAGGATGGGCAGAAGTGCGCTCATGGATGCTTATTCGCCTTCTAACTCTTGGTTCGTGTCCAGCTTCTCTCGGGGTGGTGCTGTCACGCCAATATGCAGTTCGCCGCGCTCGCGCGCGAGGGCAATCTGTTTTTGCCGCTCGGTAAAGCGGGCCTTTTGCGCGGCGCTGGTCTCACGGTGGCAATGGGGGCAGCTGATACCGTGCACATAATGCGCGGAGGCTTTGTCTTCGTCGCTGATTGGGCGGCGGCAGGCATGGCACATGTCGTACGGGCCGGGCTTAAGGCCGTGGCCGACCGAAACCCGGTCATCAAACACGAAGCACTCGCCCTGCCACAGGCTTTCAGCCTCGGGCATTTCTTCCAGATATTTCAGGATGCCGCCTTCCAGATGGTAAACCTCGTCGTAGCCTTGCTCGCGCATATAAGCGGTGGATTTTTCGCAGCGGATGCCGCCGGTGCAGAACATGGCCATTTTTTTGGGCTTGGTAAGCTGGGCTTTGTTCACCTCTGCCCAGGCGGGAAATTCGCGGAAGGATTTGGTTTTTGGGTCCAGCGCGCCACGGAAGGTGCCGATGGCAACCTCGTAATCATTTCGGGTGTCCACCACCACAACATCCGGGTCGCTGATCAGGGCGTTCCAATCAGCGGGCTTAACGTAGGTGCCAACGATCTGGTTGGGGTCGATGCCCGGCACGCCCATGGTGACAATCTCTTTCTTCAGGCGCACTTTCATGCGCGGGAACGGGGCTTCCTCAGCCCAGCTTTCCTTATGGGTGATGCCTGACTGGTCGGCACCGGCAAACTCAGGCATCGCGCTCAGGAACGCCAGCACGGCGCGAATGCCCTGCTCCGGCCCGGCGATAGTGCCGTTGATGCCTTCACTGGCCAGCAGGATGGTGCCCTTTACCCCGTTTTCCACGCACGCGGCCTGAATAGGCGCCTGCAGGTCGGCGTAATGCGGGATCGCCACGAACTTATAGAGCGCGGCAACAAGATAGGGAGCCGTTTGGTCAGCTATTGTTTGGTCGGCTAGTGTTTGGTTAGGCATAATCGGGTCTCTTACAAAATAATCTGCATATGGCGCGGGTTATAGCGGGGTGCAGCTTGCTTGTAAAATAGCCAAATGCCGCACCCAGAGAAAATAGGCTCTGGCAACCGGATGTTCTTCCATTCGAAGCTGGTGAGATATGCAGTTTATTGTTATGGTCGGAGCCAGCAAAATTCCACAATATGCGTCAGCGCGAAAGGACTGTATTATGAAGGGCGACAAAGATGTTATCCGGCACCTGAATGTGATTTTGAAGAATGAGCTGACCGCCATCAACCAGTATTTCCTGCATTCGCGCATGCTGAAGGACTGGGGCATGAGCAAACTGGCGGCGCAGGAATACGAAGAATCCATCGATGAGATGAAACATGCCGACCAGCTGATTGAGCGGATTTTATTCCTCGAAGGCCTGCCAAACCTGCAAGCGCTGGGCAAGCTGATGATCGGCGAGGATGTGGCTGAAATTCTGGCCTGCGACCTGAAAATGGAGCATATGGGCCACGCTGACCTGAAGGATGCCATTGAGCACTGCGAAAAAGTGCGCGATTATGCGTCGCGTGATTTGCTGTCTGGCATTTTAGAGAGCGAAGAAGAGCATGTGGACTGGTTGGAGACCCAGCTTTCGCTGCTGGATAAAATGGGCCTGCAGAATTATGTGCAGCTGCAATCCAGCCCGGAAGCCGGATGACAGAAAGCATGTAAACGACGCAGGATAGTTGAAGCAGGATATTTGGGCCTGATATGTAGCTATAATAGCTCATACCTGAGCTGCAATAGTTCAGGCCTGAGCTAACAGTCAGGATCAAATATTTCCCAAAGTGGCCGCTCATTCCCGCGAGGGCTACTTCCGCTCTCGGCCAAAAACTGGCGTTGTAACTCGATCAGTTAACTGTCCACAACTCGCCAATAGCGGAAGTTGAGGTTATCCGCAGCTATCATATATTGCTCAGTAAAGGGCGGGCAAAATCACCTGTTAAATCACCCCGCCATTTAGTGTTGTATTTTCAAGTAGCAGAAAACAAGCTGGTGATCAGTCGTATCTTGCATGACAGCCGTTATCTACGGCGTCATTTGCCAGATGCGCACCGCAGGGCTATGTAGCAAGCCAAACCAGATCAAAAACCTAAGCCACCCAAGGGCAAGAGAACGTTAGCGGACGAGAGTTAGTCGTTGATATCTTCATCGTGTCATCGTGTCACCGCCCTAAGGCTGCCAGAATACGCTCTTTTGTAATAGCCGGATCACCAGTAATTATAAGTTCAGCAAAGTTACTCACTTCTTTTCCTGCTAGGTCAGTCATTATCATAAGGAATGTTTTTTCACTCCAAGGTTTTCCACCCCTGACAGCATTGAGAAAATTGCTCCATAGTGAATATAAATTGTTGTCGCTATTTTGGGCTTGAATGGCACGGTGAGCCGCCAACTGTATGATCATGCCACAATTATAATATAGCCGAAACGCACCTCTGGATGCCGCACTTCTTAAGTCGCCTTCATTCAATCCACTTAGACATTGATCAATGGCTCCTTCAATACGCCCGGAGATATAGTTATCAGGACTAACCTCAAGTTCCTTTAAGGCAAGGACAGCAAATGCATCTGCCCCGCCTTCATTAATCCAAGCATCCTGTTCACTGGAAGTATAATTTGCGCCGCGCTGATACATATGCCCCGCCTCGTGAGCAAAAAACCACGGCAAAGAATTGGCGATTTGCTCGCCCCAGATATCAGGGTCCTCAAACCAGCCATCACCTGCTAGATGCATAAAAACCTGACCCGGCAACGTGCCCCCTTGGCGGGAGAAGTTATTGCTGTCAGGATTTCCATCGGCTTTAGAATATCGATCAAGCGCAGCAAACAAAGCTGGTTTTTGAACAAGCGGACCAAGCTTGTCTGCATAGTAATCCATCATTTTGGGGAATTTATCTTTGAGTGCATCCTTGATTATGCTGGGAATTGCCGGATCAATTAATGCAATAACATTTTCAGTTTCTATAGGTGTTTCTGTTCCTACGTATATCATTGTACCGTCTTGCATATCCACCCATGAGGTATTTTTGTCTGTGATGTTCCCGTCGAGGATAAGATGCGCACTAGGCGGTACTTTGATAGCCATTGGAAACCCGAAGGAAGGATGGTCATCTCCGCAAGTGTACACACACGACTGAAAACGGCCAGTGTGGATTAAAACACCCCCATCAGAATAAGGCATAAAAGGCGCATATTCCTTTGGCAAGACAGT
Organism: Alphaproteobacteria bacterium; assembly: GCA_021774695.1. Classification (GTDB taxonomy): domain Bacteria; phylum Pseudomonadota; class Alphaproteobacteria; order Sphingomonadales; family Kordiimonadaceae; genus Kordiimonas. Next base: position 61,933 of record JAJFIU010000048.1, read on the forward strand.
GTAAGTCATCGGGACATCAAATATAGCTTGTGTAAAATTTAGGCCATCTTTGCGTTCTATATAGTCAACATCATCTTTATGGATAAGGTGAAGTCCATTTTGAGTAGACTGCCAACGAGCCAGACGCTGATCATCAGGAACACGATTGAGGGCCAGCCGTTTTACTGGTGTTACCGTAGAATAAGTAATTCTAAGTATCTTGTCGGATACCAATGCCAGCGTAACATTTGGAAAATTACTGTCAGCGTAGGCTGCAACAGTAAAAGCCATGTACAAGCCTGATAATAGTATCGCAATTTTCATGATTGTCCTTTTATCGATAAGGTAGATACTGTCTTTATAACTTTATCGACTAACCTATGTGTAAGGGCGAGTACTGTCTAGGGTAGACGCAAGCTCTGGATGCGCGGATAATATCATTTATGGAAATTATTCATGACTCTAAACATATACATAGTTTAGAAAAAGGGCCGTTCACTAGGATATGCAAATACCAAATAGCGATGGACTATAGACGAATGCCTCAATCGATGATTACGCAAAGTGAGCCAAGCATTTCTTAGACTAGCCATTTCATCTTTTGATAATTTTAGTTTTATCTTCAGCCAAGCGTCACCAAAGTCTGCCAGATCCATGATTGTGTCTTGCTCGATAAATGTGCTTCATGAAATTTTTGAAAATCTTCTTTGCTTGGCTCTATATAAACTAAGAGTATTCTACGCCAACGGATTGTAGGTCCCAAAAGGGTCAATAGGGGCCATATAGGGATAAGGTCACTGACAGCTACTCTGGCGCTTATTCTGCGGCCAGAACCCTTTGGAAGGGTAGCTCTGATGATACAATATCATTGGCGCAGTCGGCGCAAGTGCCGCAACAAAAGCCATTACCCAATGATAAATAAGCCTCTTCCGCCGTCTGCACGCCGTTTTCGCGCACTGCGGTTTTAATCTCTTTGTCGGTATAGCCGTTACACACGCATACATACATGTTTGTCACTCGTCTTTTGCCAGTGGTCGTTTGCCAGTGGTCATTTGTCAGTGGTCGTTTTATGGCCGCCAGTTAAGATTGCGAACAGTTCTCATTATTAATAGGTATGGTGGATGGAGAAATCAAGGCCAATTCCGCGATATTTTGCCCCCGCATCGATAAAATTCCGCCTGAAGGGCGATTTTTTGCAGTCTCCTTGCTTATAATCAACCCTTTGGTACGTCGTTGCGTGCATACAACACCCTGACGGATTTTTAGCTGCTATGTCACATCCCGAACACCGGTTTGCCATTAAAATGTCAAAAATCATCCCTATCTGGGAAGGGAAGTAGAATGGCAGCAACAGCATAACAAGTCGGGGCTGTCAGCCCGTTAAAACAAAAGCATACGACACAACAGGACCGTAAATGCGGCATGATCAGATAAAACGCGAGCCCAAACGCATCGCTCTTTTCTCCGGCAATTACAATTATGTAATGGATGGCCCCGTGCGAGCGCTTAACAAGCTTGTGGGCTACCTGGAGAGGCGCGGCATAGAGGTCATGGTTTTTGCCCCCACTGCAAAACAGCCCGCGTTTGACCATGTGGGCACGCTAAAATCGGTGCCGTCCGTTTGCATTCCCGGTCGCAGCGATTACCGGCTGGCTTTGGGCATGCCTGCGGGTGTCCGCCGACAACTGGAAGATTTCAATCCCGATCTGGTTCATCTGGCTGCCCCCGACTGGCTTGGTCATGCAGCACTATCATGGGCCGAAGAGCACAGTGTGCCAGCAGTAGCCTCGTTCCACACCCGGTTCGACACTTACTTTCGCTATTACAAACTGAAATGGCTGGAAAAATATGTCACCGCCTTCATGCGGCGCTTTTATCATCGGTGTGCGCAAATTTATGTGCCGTCGTCCTGCATGGCGGACGAGCTGGCAGCTCAGAATATGTCGCCAAATATTGGCATCTGGAGCCGCGGTGTCGAGCATAGCCTGTTCAACCCTGCCCGCCGCGATACCGCATGGCGGCGCGAACAGGGCATCAACGAAGATGACATTGTCGTCGCCTTCGTTGGCAGGCTGGTTCTGGAAAAAGGGCTAGGCGTTTTTGCGGACACCATCGACCTGTTGGCAAAAAAAGGCCGCCGCGTGAAAGCCCTTATTGTCGGCGACGGCCCTGAGAAGCAACGCTTTGAAGCCCGCCTGCCCGACGCCATTTTTACCGGGCATTTGAGCGGCGAACACCTAGCGCGCGCCTATGCGTCGGCTGACATTTTCTTTAACGCCAGTGTCACCGAAACCTTTGGCAATGTAACCCTGGAAGCCATGGCCTCCGGCTTGCCGCTGGTATGCGCTGACGCCACCGGCAGCCGCAGCCTGGTGCGGCGCGGTGAAAATGGTTACTTGGCGACGTCAGTTACCCCGGCAGCATTCGCACATGAATTGGAAAAGCTTATCAGCGACCCCAAACTACGCACAGCAATGGCGGGCGCAAGCTTGCAGCTAAGTGCCGACTATACGTGGGACCTGGTGCTTGGAAGGCTGGTTGACCAATATTGCAGCGTTCTGGAACAGAGCAATGCTGTATCAGCGGCTGATCACCCAGCGGCCAACATCCAACACCACGAGGCGGGCGGTCACGCGACCATATCTCCGGCCGAATAGTTGCTATTTTCCCCGGTTTTTATGTGATTAGATCCCGGTTTTATGTGATTAGATAAAGTCTATGACAATCGAACGCGTCAAATCAGCGGTTACCGCCGCTTGGGCCACCCCCACTGCCCGATTGCTGGCAAAAGCTCTGCAACTATCGGCGCTGGTGGCCATTTGTTACTATCTGGCACTAAAGGTCAGCGATATCGGATGGCAGGAAATAGTTGGTTCGCTGCCAACTACGCCGTGGTTTTACATTTTCTCTCTGGGCATCTATTTCGCTTATCCGGTTGCTGAGTGGCTAGTATATAGGCTCTTGTGGGGCGAAGCCGCGCGCAGGCGCTTCGATGTCTTTCTGCGCATGCGTATTTATAATTTAGCGTTTGTATCCTATTCGGGCGAGGCCTATATCGGCCTTTGGGCAGCACGCCGGGTAAAACAGCGCAAGCGCCGCACAGCCGCAACCATCAAAGACAGCCAGATCCTGTCGGCCTTGTCGTCTAACAGCCTCACCATCATACTGCTGGCCTTACTGTTTGGGTCGGGTCAACTTGGTCTGTTCACCGATGCCGACCCGTCCTATCCGCTGTATGCCGCGATCGCTATTGGCTTAAGCGCGCTTCTTATCCCGGTGGTAATCTCGTTCAGACACCGGTTATTGTCCATCAATGGCCCGACCGCCAAAAAGGTTTTCTTAATTCATCTTTCGCGGCTACTTGTGATCGTGGCGCTGCAAATCGCCAGCTGGGCGGTTGTTATGCCCGAGGTGCCCATGTCAACATGGCTGGTATTTCTCACCGGTCAATATGTGCTGACGCGCATACCCTTTTTGCCCAATACAGACCTGCTGGTTGCCGGATTGGGCCTTACGCTGCTATCTTATGTTAATGCACCAGCCGCGACCCTTGCCGGCATGTTTGTTGCCAGCGGTGCGCTGGCGCAAGTTCTGAACTTGGGGCTTTTTGCTGGACTGAGTGTGCGAGATATGTTTCGGCAGCGCCCACAGGTGGTCCTGCAGCCAAATGATCAGACCATCAAAGACACCACCACCTGAGTGTCGGTACGCTCCAAGAAGGTATAAAAGATATAGCCACTATTCCTGACTTGTTCTCGCAACAAGGCTTAAAGGTGGTAAAATCCGGCAATTTCTATACTGTCTGCAAGGTAAAGGCGGCGAGTTGGGAAACTACCAAGTGCTAGGCAAACGAAAAAAAACAATGCTGAAAGACGCCACCTTCGGCGAGTTCGAGCTTATCGAATACGGCGCGATTGATCGACGCTATCCGGTCATGAATTTTTTCCTCGACCTATGGCGCGAAAAAGGCGGCGAGGATAAAGCCATCACGCGCGCTCATATCAATCCCGTAGAGATGAAGAAATACCTGGAACATATTGTCCTGATGGATGTGGCCAGGGAAGGCGAAAACTTGCAGCTGACAGTCCGGCTGATAGGTGGCCATGTGGCAGACTATTACGGTGAAATTACCGGCAAAGATATACGAGAAATGGGCAATTCACAGGCTATCGAGCGTATCTATTATGCCGCCCGCCATATTATCGACACCGACGTTCCCATGCTGACCATTTCGCCCGCTTACTCGGCTGACAAATCATTTATGGAAGCAGTTGCACTTTATGTGCCGCTGTTTGATAATGAAGCTCGCATAGTGAAAATTCTCGTGGCAGTGAATGTTTCAGCGTTGAGTTGAGGCTAGCACCAAACAATATTGTGCGCCGCCAACCTCCCGGCCAACCCCCTAGCTAAACAAGTAGAACACCATGACAGCAGATATCCCGCCGCAAAATAATCAAGTAGCAAACGAAGGCGAGCGCCTTAATGATTTGGAAATCAAATTTGCTTACCAGCAGGAAACCATCGACAGCCTCAACGATACAGTGACCAAACAGTGGGATGTTATCGAGAAATTCCGGCGACAAATAACCCGGCTGGAAGGGCAATTGGTTGAAATGAGTGATTGGCAAGGCGGCGGCGATGAACCACCGCCCCCGCACTATTGAAGCAGCCCACCCTGCTCGCCAATAAAGCTCACAAATGCCAGAAAGTTGATCTCATCGACTTTGGCCAGCGAGTGGTGATGGTGTAACATTACTGGTGTCATTCATTTAGGAGGGTAACCTGTGAAACAATTACTGTCGGTATTATCAATCTGTCTGGCTGCCACGGCTATCAGCACTGCCAACGCCCAAGATGCAGCCCATGATGAGCCCAGTTATGATTACACCACCAGAGGCACGCAGGTTTTTCAGGCGCCCGGCAGCGATTTCATGGCCAAAATCCTGGTGGAGGCCGCGAATTTGGGCAGCGAAGAGGTTAAAATCGCCGAGCTTACCTTTCCGGTTGGCTATAACGGCAGCGGGCACCTGCACGGCACTATCGAGATTTTCTATGTGCTCAAAGGGCGTTTCGGCCACAGCGTGAACGGCGTTGATGCAATCCTCGGAGTCGGCGAAATTGGCATCGTCAAACCCGGCGATACCGTTACTCATTCGGTACACGGTGACGGCGCGGCAACTGTGTTGACCATATGGGTGCCGGGCGGTGCGGGGGCACCTGCATTTAGGGGCATGCCATCAAGGCCCATTGAAAACCAGTAACGACCTGACCCTAAAACAGGATCAGGGCCGCGATTGCCAGCACCGGCGTTACGATAATGGTTCTGATGACAAATATCTGAAACAGCTGCAACACCGTGACCGGCAAACCAACCCTGATCATAACCAAGCCAGTTTCAGTCATGAAAATAAGCTGGCACAATGACAGCCCCGCCAGCACAAACCGCATGGGTGCACTGGCTAGGTCACTGGCGATAATTGCGGGAATATATTGGTCCATAAAACCAAAGATGAAACCCGGTGCTACTCGCGCCGCATCATCGACCTGCAACAATGACAGCAACCACGCAATCGGCAAAGAAATCCATTCACCGATCGGCGAATGGAAGGCCACCGCCGCAGTTACAGTGCCCAACGCAATCAGCGGACCGATAATCCCGAAAAGCTGCTCGAACATCATGATATTGCCCAGCCGCGCCAGCTCTTTCACTGGCGGCGTATGTGCCGCAGACGAAATGGCATTATCCAGACTGCGTTTCAGCAAAGGGCCCTCGCGGCTTTGGCGCAAGCGTTCCGCGTTGGCAGTGCCGCCAATGAAGGTGGCCGGAATGCGCGAAATAGGCGGAACACGCGGGGTAATAATTGCGCATATAATACAGGCTAGAATTGCAGTCATATACCAAATGAAGAACATATCGCCGATCTTGCTGACCTGCGCAATCACCAGCGCAAAAGGCAAGGAAACCACCGAGAAATTCGTGGCAACAGAAACCGCCTCGCGGCCGTCATAAAAACCGCGGCGATACTGCTGGCCGGTCACAAGAATACCAATGTTGGAGGCCGAAATAAACGAAGCGGTTGCGTCAACTGCAGCGCGCCCCGGCAGGCGGAACAGCTTTTTAAACGCGGGTGCAACGATGGTGCCGAAAAAATCCATTGCGCCGTACTCGGTCAGCAGCGGCATCAGGAAACACGCTGGCAACATCACGATAGAAAAGGCAATTGCCAGTTCACCGACCAATATTTGCCCGGTATCTTCCAGCCGCAACACTTCAGGGCCAAACTCAAAATAAACCATCAGCGCAATAACGGCACCAGCAACCCGCAGCAAAAGCCAGCCGGCCGACGTGGCGGATACCGCATGAAGCACCGGGTGGCGGCTCTCCCAGTCGGGTTTGAAGGCAAGGTGGTATGCGCCTGCCAGCGCAGCAATAACGCTGATTGCAACCATCAGCTCAAGCAAAATAAACCCAAATTGGGAATTGATCCAATCAGAATACAGCCCAAACAGAATGGTAAAACCACCTTCCGACGGGAACGGCACCAAAAACAGCAACAAACCAATTAGCGATGGAATAAGAAACCGCAAAAACGGCTTCAAGCCTTCGGTTTCAACTTGCTCGCCGGCCTCAACTACCCCAGTTTCACTGGTGTTCATTGCATTGTCTCCCCTGCATGCATCCCCATCATGATCGGAGCCTAATATATTATTTCCGCCCTGTCTTGTTTTGCAGGGCAGCCAGCTGTCTAGCCGCGCGGCGTCGCTTTAATTTTATAAACCACACGCCATGTTTCGCCGGCATCGAATGACATTTCCAGCACCCAGTCCCAGCCTTCGGCTGTCGGCGGGAAAAAAGTGATGCGCCGCGGTGGGTTTTGCTCAGGCGTAACCCAGTGCATCAAAATATTACCGCTCTCGTTCTGTTTGGCGGTGATTTGGCCAAATCCGGGGCTGTTGGTGGCTGTCCAGGCTATGTCCCAGCTTTCTTTTGTCGCGTCATAGATGCGCAGGTTGGTGCCAACACCTGGCGGCGGCCCGCCCTCCGGCCCATTGGGCATCCAGAAATCCTGCACAGCAATGCCGTTTCCAACACAGGTGAAATTCCAGCGTGCGCCGTTGCCGGGCGACCATGTGGTGCCGTCTTGGGATAGCCTCTGGTCGGCGATATTCCAGTCGCCGATATAGCGGCCAAACTGCTTCATCGGCCCCGTCATGCATCCGGCAGTCTCGTTCATCAATACCCCTGCCAAGGGGTTATCGTCCTCCTGCGCAGACACTGACAGCGCCGCCACCGATACCAGCGATACCATGGTTAAATATTTGATCATTATGCCCTCCCTGATCGGTTAATCCCACTGAACATACCATGGCAATACTATAGTCTAGCTGGCGGCAAGAAAGCCGAAAATAGACCAACCGAGCGGCATTTGCGTTGCGTTGAGACACGCAGCAATTTGGAACGCAGCATAACATGGAAACTTAGTGTAGGTCTGCCTTTCACGTCCGCGCAAATCTCCCTATCATTTGCACATCTTTTTGCTATGATGCCCCCACCTTGGGAGGGGACAAAATCATGCAATTACCGCCACAGAACACACGTTATTTGGGACCAATAACCGACACGGATCGCTGGACGGGTTTCCAGCATCGGCCTGATGATATTTTCATTTGCACGCCGCCCAAATGCGGCACTACCTGGACCCAGGCCATATGCTCCATGCTGGTATTTGGCAAGGCAGACCACGGCCAGCAAACCAGCGACATCTCGCCCTGGATCGATGCTGCTTTCATGCCGATTGATGAACTATTGCCGCAAATTCACGATTTGCCCCATCGCCGGTTCATCAAAACCCATTCGCCGCTGGACGGTATTCCTTACTACCCCGAGTGCACTTACCTGGTAGTGATGCGTGACCCTCGGGATGCCTATTGTTCGGGGCTTAACCACCGCGACAATATGAACGATAAGGACCTCGCCCACGCTGTGTTCCCGAGCGGGGACAATGCCTTCGATACTTGGCTGAACCGGGATTGCCAGCATCACAACTGGGACGTTCAGTCGATTTCGACCTTTGTGCATTTCTTCAACAGTTACTGGCCGTACCGCAACATGGAAAACGTGCACCTGTATCACTATTCAGACATGAAACGTGACTTACGCGGTGCAATTAAATCAATGGCGGCGGCGACAGGCACTGCGGTGACAGACAGCCAGCTTGATGCTTTCACCGAGGCTGCCACCTTCGGCAACATGAAACGCAAGTCCGAGCAATTTGCCCCGGAATCCGGCTCTGGCATGTGGAAATCAGAATCCAGTTTCTTTTCCAAAGGTTCCAGCCAGCAATGGAAAACCCTGTTGAGCGAAGACCAGATCAAAGCCTTCGACACCAAGTTCGCAACCTTGTTGCAAGGGGCTGAAGCAGATTGGGCCTTAAACGGCGACGCGGGATAATTAAGAGACAACTTCTCAGTTTTGATCGCGGATTGCTTCCGCCATGCGCCGAATGATCATTATTTCAACTCCGCTTGTATCAAGGCAATTAATGCCGTTGCACGGTCGCGCATAACCCTACTGTCAGCGTGCAAACGGGTCTGTATTTCAGCCAACCCCGGCAGAGTGTTGATCAAACCCACCCGCTTCTTTGCATTTTCAAGAATAATGCGAGTTTCTTCGGGCGAAGCAACGAAGGTTCGTTGCCGTGTTGCCCGTAACTGACTTCTGCTGAGCAATCCGGCAGAACTAGAAATATATTCATACTGCGTCTGGCGCAGACCTGAATCCCACTGCCGTATACGGGCAAGGTCACCGTAATAATCGCTAATCTCGCGCTTTAAATCGAGGTTGCGCAGCAGTCCCAGGTTGCCTGTGCTCTTGAGTTCATCAATCGTTTGGGTCTCTGACAGTGGAATATAGGCATAACCGGCGAATACAAAAGACACTGCAAGTTTTGTAGGGTCTTCAATTGTGAAGTCGTCGGTTGTCAGCGCAGCATAAATGAGGTCGCCCGCTTGGTCATTGCGCTCATTGATTAAAAATGCAAATTCCGCTGTTTCAACATCTTTCGTAAGATCTAACAACAGTTGCCCGTAGTAGCGCCGTTCTTCATTGCGGTCGCCGCGCTCATCGTTCCACTCGGTAACCTGAAGGCCGAGAAAAATACCGATCACGACGACAAAAATCTCAATGATCACCGTGAACCAGTTTTGGGTGCGAATTCCGTCCGCCATGCGCCGAATGATCATGGTGTTGCCTCATGGTTTGGGCAAAAGCTTCCGCCGCAGCGCTCGGTCATGTAAGTCTCGATCTCCAGCAGCCATGTGCCCTCGGATAGGCGCCATTTGGCCGTATAGCTTCCAGCTGCGAAGTTACTGGGTTCTGACGGCGGCGCACCGTGCCAAGTGCCGTATTCCATCGCGATTGGGAATATAGGCGACGCTTGAATGCAGCCCGGTGTGCGCACATAAATCGCCCGGTCAGCGTTTTCACGGTCACCTCGCCAGATATCAAGCTGAGCCTCCCGGCCACGGTAAACATCACTGTCTGTGCCAGTGATCAGGATGACATCGTCCGCGAGCACACTAGCAATCGCGGCGATGTCCAGATGCCGTATCCCGCTGTTGAAAAACCCGCGCTGGCTTTTGATTGCCGCGACGTGTTCGGCATCGCCTACATCATTGCAAACACCGTCCTCGGCAGACGCAGAGGCAGAGGCCGCGCCAACTAAACAGCACGTTAAGGCAAAAAGTTTCAGGATCATTCAGGCTGCTCCAATTGATCGATGATACGTTGAATTTTGCCTAGAAAATTATCAATTTCAGTTAGCTTTGCATCAATAGTTGAAAGGTTAAACCGCAGCAGGCGGGTTAACCGGGGTTCGGCCAAAACGGCTTGCACCGTCGCCTCTATCGCGGCGGGCGGAAGGTCAATATCACACTGGGCGGCGAGTTCAAATGAGGCCCTATTGCCGCGTGTTACATAGCGATCGCCGCATTGCTTTCTTATCTCGGCCTGCACATCGTGGGAGATAACTTCGCGCACTTCCTGCCGGTATGGCGGCTCGTTGGTGAAGACCTGTTGGTTCAGCCCGGCATAACCATAATATTCCATTATCTCGCCGCGAATATCGCCCGCTGGCAACAATTTCAGATCACCGTTGGCGACCATTTCGTTGTAGGTGGAGCGGGCCGAGCGACCGTAGTCAATTTGACTGGCCTGATAAACGTCAATCACAAAGGCTTCGCTGTCACCGGCTTTGCCGCTTTCCATGGCGCTCACTGCTGCCACTGCATGTATTTTTACCGTTGAAAAATAGTTTTGCAGGTCGGCAACCAGATTTTTCTCAACATGCAAATCACGCAACAGCCGAACCCGGTATTGCTCGGCTTTTTCCTCGTTTTCAAGCTCGGTGTTCCAGTTATCAAACTGGAGAGCCACCAGCACACCCACTACAACAAGAGCAAACTCGATAAAAACCGTAAGCCAGCTTCGCGTGCGAATTGACTTAGCCATACGTTCAATAATCATTTGCTGGTCTCCAGTTGTTGATCAACTTCAGCGCCCGGTTATGCGAATCACGATACAGCACCAACCTGACCCGAGCATCCGACATTCGTTGGCGCAGCAAAAAGGGTAGCTCAGGGTGTTGCACCAAAGTTTCAAGCGCGCCGGGTATTTGGCTGAATAAGGCCGGAAGCGCTGGTCGCTCGCATTTCTTCAGATGCTGGACACCGTAGGCATCGGACTGGTTACAGCGTGCCCACATGTCATTAAGCAGCGCCCATGGCAGCAGCCCCCGCACCAAGGTGCGGTATGGCGGCAATGTGCCAGCAATTGCATTAAGCTGGGTTCTGTCGCGGCTATAATAATTGGCCAATTTATTGATCACATCAACGTTGCCGATAAGGCTGATCGACCCGTTGATTTGGATTTCGTCGTAGGCAATGCTGACCATCTCGAACGGCCAAATTTGGCTGGCTTGAAAGGCGGCGCGCAGGATAACCCATTGTTCGTCAAGAGCGTTGGGCTGGTCATGGGTGTTGGGCTCGTCAATGGATTCGGGTTTTTCACCCTCAAGCCCTTCCAGCAACTGTTCACTGTAGGTCAGCACTTCATTTATGAAGTTGGTCCGCAATTGAAACTGGGCAGCATCGTCGGTTATGTCGGCGATCAACCGCTCGCGGTACTGGTCAGCGCGCGCCTGCTCTTTCAAGCCTTCGTTCCAATCGGTAACCTGCAGCCCAAGGAAAATACCGATCACCACGATGAGTATTTCGATGATCACCGTGAACCAATTTTGCTCGCGGACCGCATCCGCCATGCGGCGCAGAATCATGGTGCAGCCTCCGGTTTGGCGCATTTGGCGGCTTCAAAGCACAAGGCCGCTCCGCCCGCCGGAATTGTGCCGGTTTTGTCGAGGATGCCGTCAAGCCGCAGGTGCGCGATGGCAGGCGCGCTGCCACCCTTGCCGCCCACCGTTACCAGCGTTACATGGTCAAACGAACTCGCCGAATTAGCGTTCTGGCTACCGCCGGTGGTGCCTAGAATGATATGATCCCGCCCGGCGCGTGTATGATATTGCATCTCGTGAAAATGGCCGTTGAGCAGCGTGTAGGGGCGGTCTGCCAGTGCGGCTTCAATTTTGCCGTATGCGTCCCAGCCGTCATTCATCCATGCCGGTTTATGCATAAACAGGAAGGTCCAGCGCACGTCCGGGTTTTCGGCGATGGCGCGGGTAAAATAAGCTGCCTGCTCGTCGCCGATTTTGCCGGTGATACGCTCGCGCATTCTGTAGTATTCGCCAGCACGCGCTCTTTCGTCTTCGCCGGCATCATGCAGTTTAATCGCCTCAACTCTAGCATCGAAAATTTCTTTCATGCGGGCATCGGTAAAGTCTTCGCTGTCCATAAACAAAAACAACACGTCGCGGTATACAAAGTGCGAGTAGCGCGGGCCGTAACGCTCGGCCCAGTGTTTGCGCACTTCCGGGTGGGTCAGGTCGTGGTTGCCGCCCACGCGCACCAACGGCACGCCCATTGTGGCCGCCCGTTCATCGAACCAATCGAACTCGCGCTTGAAATCTTCCCGGTCTGTGGTGCCGCCGTCGATCAAATCCCCGACGCTGACCACAAACTCGGGCCGCAGAAGCGCCAACTGTGCCGCCGCCACACTGAAGATGCCCTTGCGTTCGCCGCCGTTTAGGTCGGAGATAATAGCGAAGGTGAATTTGTCGTCTGCGGCATCCGCCGGAATGCTATCCCACGGGGTTGGTTCGCCGACACTATGCTGGAAAGCTGGCAATGCGCCATCTTGCATCGGTGCGCAAGCCGTAAAAGCGAACAACATGCTGACTGCGATAAGCCAGTTCTGGTCTTTCACATGCTGGGTGATTCTGCGCGTTATCATGGTGAAAGTGCTCCTTTAATTAGGTTTATCCACACACCGCTGGAACCGATCGTGAAGATGCCGATTGTCATGACAAGACACACAAGGGTACCAATGATTGTGGCGGCATGAATGCGTTTAAGGGTGCGCATATCATAGAGCATTAAGGCGGTGACCAGCCCGTATTGGATGATAATCCCCGCATTGATTTCGCGCGGTGCGCCCAAGACAGCTGCAAGGCGAAATGTGGCCGCTAACATCACCGCGACACCGGCCAACACGATATATCTTTTGTGAAAGCCGCCCTGCCCGCGCATGCGGTAAGCGAGTATGTACAAAACAACAAACCCCAGCAGGCTGGAAAACGACAGATACACCGCAAACTCTGGCGCGCTGACGCCCTCGCTGATGCGCCGGGCGTAGGTTTCTAGTGTCACGAGCGTGCCGGATATAAGAACAGCAGCACCGAGCAGCGGGCTTAGCTTGCCAAGCCGCATATGCAGCGCCACCTTCTTCTGTTGAATGTGCCGAGCCTGCAGGCACACAAGGCTGTACCAGCCGAGCATGATCAGCGCATGCACCGCGATGGTTAACGTGATTACGGGCGTGCGTTCGGGCACCACAATGGCGCGCCCGGCAAAACCCGCTACCACAATGATCAGCGATGCCAGCGCAAAATAGAAGAAAAACCGCTCTTTATTTTGACCTGCGGCAACTGCTTGCCCGCCGGTTTTTTTTTGCCGCCGCGTTATTCGGTTGTTTGGCTTCTTCCCCATGCGGACCTACAGGTCTGTGCGCCAGCGCGGCGCGCCAAATGCTTTTGTGCTGTCTGTCATGATTGTCCCCCGACTATGACCCCGACCCAACTATTATGGTTGGGCAACGGGGCAAGAGAGTCAAGGTTTATGGGGGGTTCGTGCCTCTTGTCTACTCCCCGGACGCACGCCTGATCATACGCTCATAAAAGGCTACTGACCGGCCAAGACCTGCGACCGCAACACGCTCGTTGGTGCCGTGAAAGCCCGAGAATTGCTCAAGCGACATCACCACCGGCGTGAAGCGGAAGGTTTCCTTGATCACGCCAGCATAAAAGCGCGAGTCTGTTGCGCCAACCATAAGGTTGGAGGCAACCGCGGTAGGCCTGAAACCATCACCCAACAATTGGGTGATCAGTCCGTAGGCGGCACCGTTGATAACCCTGCAAGTGTTTTAGATTTGCTGCGAATTAGTGGTGCAAGAGGCGCTTAACTTTATTCTGGAGAATCTATCAACTCGTCGTGGCGCAAGGTTTTCTGCACCCTAGTTTCGGCTAACAGCGACCAAAAGCAGGCTGCAATGGCCGTCGCCCCACAAGGGTAATACTAGCCTGTTGTAGGCTGGCAGGCTGTCGTCTGCGCTCGCTGGTTGGTTATGGCAGTTTGGTGCTCCGCTTTCCACCGCAGCGCTGGCCTGCGAGCGTAAAAATTCAAGGGGGGAATAAAGGTCAACCTCGTCCAAAAATTTGTCACCGAGCGGCTTGGGCTGGTTTGCGGCTAGGTCTGCTCCGATATAAGCGAAGCGAAACCTTTCAGGCAGTATAAAAACCTCTATAAGCGCCAAACTGGGCGCAAGCTCTGGCAACGCCTCAAGCGACAGGTCGTCTGCAAAGGGCATCTCGGCGCTGCCGCGCAGCAAGCCCAACCAGTAAGCCTTGACCCGGTTGAGATCTGCAGCCAGTGTTGAAGGCAAGGCATAAGGCGTTAAAGGTGCAGGCATGATGGGGAAATCCTTTTTTCTGTGCAGCAGGCGTAAGAAGCTTATCAAACTTTACCAGCAGCGTAAATGCGCATGGGTCCTGACCTTAAGTGATGGATAACACGATGAAGAAAATTATAACGCTTACTGTTAATCCGGCCGTTGATATTTCTACGCGTGCTGAGCGGGTGATACCGGTGCGCAAGCTGCGCTGTGGCAAAGCGCGGCGTGAACCGGGCGGCGGCGGCATCAATGTTGCCCGAGTGCTGAAACGTTTAGGGGCGGAGGTCACGGCCCTTTTCACCGCCGGTGGCAGCACCGGTGACTTGCTCGGGCGTCTGGTGGCCGATGAAGGCGTAAAAAGCATTAGGGTACCAATAGCCGGGGAAACACGCGAAAATTTCACCGTGACCGAAACCGAAAACCTAAAGCAGTTCAGGTTTGTGCTTGAGGGGCCAATTTTGACCAAGGCCGAGTGGCAACGCAGTCTTGATATGCTGGCCGAGCATATGACTGCAGGAGGTTTTCTTGTTGCCAGTGGTAGTTTGCCTGACGGTGTACCAACCGGCTTTTATGCATCTGTCGCCAAAATCGCGGCGGAGTCTGGTGCCGGTTTCATTCTGGACACTGCGGGCGCAGCACTTGCCGGTGCGATTGGGCCCGGCATTAGTCTTATCAAGCCGAACCTCAGGGAGCTGGGGGATTTGGTGGTCGGGGACACGGCAACTGAAAGCGCTCAGATCGAAGCCTGCCGAGCGCTCGTGAGCGCGGGAAAAGCTGCGGCTGTTGCGCTAACGCTCGGCGCAGAGGGCGCGCTTCTGGTTACCAGTAACGGCGTTTGGCGCGCCCGACCTCCAAAGGTTGCGGCTTTAAGCGCGGTGGGCGCTGGCGACAGTTTCACCGCCGGTATGGTTTGGGGCATGGCTGCAGGGTGGCAAATTGAAAAAGCGTTTTCGCTCGGCATCGCTGCGGGCGCGGGCGCCGCGCTCACCCCGGGCACCGAACTGTGCCATCCTGATGATGTTTGGCGTTTCGCGGACCAGATACACCTTGAAAGAGTTTCTGACCATTAACCATTGAGTTCCCATAAATTTATACTCTGTCAAATCCGGTTGGTTTCAACACCGCTGAACCTGCACCGAGTTTCATATGAAGTGGAGTGTTTCGGTTGGCGACCAGATGAGCTTACATTTGGTATCTACTCCCCGGACGCACGCCTGATCATACGCTCATAAAAGGCTACTGACCGGCCAAGACCTGCGACCGCAACACGCTCGTTGGTGCCGTGAAAGCCCGAGAATTGCTCAAGCGACATCACCACCGGTGTGAAGCGGAAGGTTTCCTTGGTCACGCCAGCATAAAAGCGCGAGTCTGTTGCGCCGACCACGAGGCTGGGGGCAACTGCAATAGGCCCGAAGGCATCACCCAGCGAACGGGTGATCAGTCCGTAGGCGGCACCGTTGATATCTGACGGCGCAGGCGGGTTATTGGGCGCGGCGTATATGGATACTTCAATGTCATCACCGGCCAGTTTTTTGGTGCGAGCGACGATCTCGTCAATGGTGTTGCGCGGGTGGATACGAAAGTTAATCAGGGCGCGGGCTTCCTGCGGCAGGATATTTTCTTTACTGCCGCCGTTGAACACGGTCGCCGCTGTGGTGGTGCGGTACTGGGCGGCCGAGTAGGCCGGTTCTGCGAGGCTGGCTTTTACCACAGGGCCAAACAACCACAGATTCGCCGCCGCCAGTCGCTGCATGAAGGGCATTTCACCGGCAATTGCGCGCAGGTTAGCCGCGTCCGCTGGGTCTATCTCGATGGGGAAAGGGTTTGACTGTACGTTGTCGACCGCGCGCGCCAATTTGCTGATCGCGGTGTCCGCCTTGGGTGTGGATGAATGGCCACCGCCGTCACGCGCCACCAATTCAAGCGTCAGAAAGCCTTTTTCCGCAAGGCCAACAACTGCCATGGGGCCATCGATAAAATCAAGAAAGCCTTCCAAAATTGTCAGGCCTTCATCGAGAATCCATTCAAACTTAATGTCTCGACTTGCCAAAAGATCAGCGATTTTCACCGCCCCGCGCTGGCCGCCAATTTCCTCGTCGTGGCCGAACGCCAGATATATATCCTGTTCGGGCTGGAAACCCTCGCTGGCCAGCCGCTCAACCGCCTCCATCACCAGCACCACCGTTGATTTATTATCCAGCGATCCACGGCCCCAGATGAAACCATCTTCGATGGCCCCGCTGAAAGGTGGGTAGGTCCAAGTGTCTTCGGTACCGGGCTCGATCGGCACCACATCCATATGGCCAAGAAAGCCGATGGGGGTTTTGCCCGCGCCTTTACCGGGCCAGCGATAGAGCAGCGAATAATCGTTCACTGTCTCGCGCGACAGCGCCGTGTGCGCGTTAGGGTAGGTTGTCTCTAACCAGCTGTGAAACGCCAGAAACGCATCACCTTCGGTGCCGGCTGTCGGTGACCAGGAAATGGTTTTCATCTGAACCGATTGGCTCAAATGCTGTGCAATCATCGCAGTGTCATAATCCGGTGCGGCGGCTTCGGGCACCTCCAGATACGGCGACGGAAGATCGCTCGCTCGCCAAACAGAAATACCCAACAACACCACAATAATCAGCGCCAACGCGCCTGCAAACTTGCCCATAATAACCCCTCCCCTTGGATATAAATTCTGGTTTATTTTTCGCTTTCCTCATCTTTGTCAGTCCCGGCTTTTTCGGCCTTAACCGGATAGACAAATTCAGCCTTGTCGGCGGCAAATAAATGCTCCCGGAACCAACTGAGCGCATGCTCGTTGATCGCGCGCCGTGTCCGGGGTGTAGAAGGACCGTGGCCCATATCGCTGTAGACGATCATCCGCGCCTCGACGCCCTTATCGAGCAACAGTTGCCGAAATTGGTAACCATTAGCAATCGGCACCCGTTGGTCGTTCTCGCCATGCTGCACCAACACCGGCGTTTTAGCGTTATCAATATAAGTTACCGGCGAGGTTTTGGCATAAACCGCATCGTCCGCCAGCGGTGTGGCGGCAAAATACTCAGTAGTGAACTGGGTAATATCGGTGTTGTAATAATAAGTGCGCCAGTCGCTGATGCCTGCGCCCATGATGGCGGCGGTGCAGATATCCGAGTAGGTTGCCAGCATCGCCGAAATATGCCCGCCCTGGCTCCAGCCCAAACAGGCGACTTTATCGGGGTCAACTAACCCCTGCTCCACCAGCATTTTAACACCAGCAATAATGTCGCGGGCCGGGCCAATACCAAGATTTTTCAGGTTACTGGTCTGGAACGCCTCACCGTAACCAGCACTGCCACGGTAATTGGTTTGCAGCACCAGCGCACCCTCGCCTTCTGCTGCCAGCACTTCCGGGTGGTAGATGGAGCGCGAGCCCGACAGTAACGGCCGGTCGGTGCCCGTTGGTCCGCCGTGGGTGCGTACATACAAGGGGTAGCGTTTGCCCGCTTTGAAGCCAACCGGTTTGGTCAGCACGCCTTCAATCTCAAGGCCATTATCTGACTGCCATGTAATCAATTCTTTGGTCGGTTTAGCAATGTCGGCAACCTGGCTCGATAAATCCGTGAGCTTTGTGGTTTTGCTGCCAGTAGCCACCGTAATCTCAGCCAGTGTTTCACCGGTCACAGACAGAAACGCCCGCGTCTTTCCATCATTTGCCATGCTAAAACCAAAGGCAAATCTATCTGGATCATCTAAACGCTTAACCTTACCGGATTTAATATTCATTCGAAATAACCCAAGGCCAGTGCGAGCACTCGCGCCGAACAAAAGATCATTATCTGCGAACCAAAGAAGATTGGGGTCATATGTCGGCATATCGATGGTTTGTGCTGCGCCGCCTTCAGCACTGCGAATGACAATGTCCGAGAGTGTCGGAAAACCAGTGGCGTTGGTGTAAGCCAGCCTACCGCCGCCTGCATGCCATACGGGCGTTGATTTCACCCCGTAGTCACCGTCGATTAAATTCGGCTCGCCGCCCGCCGCATCCATTACATACAGGCGGCCTTTCAACAGGTCTGCCAAATGCGGGCTGGGCCAAGTGGCAAAGGCAATTTGCTTGCTGTCGGGTGAAAGCGAAAAACCGGTTACCGAAAAATCACGGCCTTTGGTCAACTGCTCCGGCTTGCCGTCAAAACTCATATCGGGGTTGAGCGCCACCCGCCAAATATGCTTGTAGCCGCCGTCCTCACGCACCACATTGTAGCTGCCGTAGCGCTTTTCGCGCGCCTCGATCAGTTTCTTGTCTTCCGGTCCAGCGGCGAAATAGAGCGCGCTGCCGTCGGCTGCAAAGGTCAGGCTGCCAGCCCCTTTTATCTTAAATTCAGGCATCATGGGTTCGCCGCCTGCCGCACGGATGAAACCAAGCTTGCCCTTGCGCATGAAAGCAATCCACTTGCTGTCCGCCGACCATTCGTAGTTGCCGACACTGTCTTCGCCGTGGGTCAACTGAACCGGTTCGCCGCCGCTTACTGCAACCACCCACAGCTGCGACATATCCTTGTCGTTTTTGAAATCGTTTTCAAACGTCAGATATGCCACATGGGAGCCGGACGGTGAAATTTCGGCATTGCGGCCGATTTTCAAATCCATAAACTGGTCCAGCAATGTGGGCTCAGGTTTGCTATCCTCGGCCCCTGCGCCAAATGGTGTAACCACCAACAATAGCGCCGCTAAAAGTGTTTTCATCGTAGCCCTCCCGAATTTCGTGACTTACCGTTAAATAGGTGTTCCTTGATCGTGGCTTACCGCCGCTAGCCGGCCCAGACATCCAGCACATAGCGGCCGTCTTTAGCCATTGTGTTTAGCCAGGCATCGGCGACCTCAAGCGTCACCTGCTTCTCTTCAGAATAGAGCGCCGCCAGCGCGCGTTTCACGTCAGGCTCCATCGCGGCACCGTCACCGCAAATATAGATGGTTGCCCCCGCCTCGATCAGCTCCCAAACCCGGTTGCCCTGTTTGCGCACCAAATCCTGCACATACACGCGCTCCGGTCCGCTGCGAGAAAAGGCGGTGTGCAGCTCGGTCAGCCCGTCAGCTTCCGCCGCCTTCAGGTCGTCAGCATAGAGAAAGTCCTGCTCTGGGTCGCGGCACCCAAAGAACAGCATAGCTGGCCCAAGGGTGGCCCCGCCGTCTTTAAGCGCCCGTCGTTCCTGCAGGAAGGCACGGAACGGCGCAAGGCCAGTACCTGGCCCGACCATAATGATCGGTTTACTGGCATCTTCAGGCAGGCGAAAATTGGCGGATGGTTCCTTTATTACCGCCTGTATGCTGCTGCCCACCGCGGCTTCATTCAAATAGCTGGAGCACACACCGTGGTATTGGCCGTTGCCTGAAAACGCAGGCCCGTCCACTACACCAACGGTGATCGAACAGCGGCCGGGTGTGGCCTTGGGCGACGACGAGATCGAGTAATAGCGCGGTGAAAGCCACGGCACCATTTCCAGAAACAGATCAAACGGCAGTTCGCACGCTGGAAACTCCTCCAGCAAATCGAGGATAGATTTGTGCTTGAGGAACACCTCCGAGCGGTAAAGGTCATCATCGCCGTTGGCCGGGGCCGCTAGCGCATCCAATTTTGGTTTGGTTTTCGGGCAACGGGTGTTGGCGGCGAGCATTCCCACATCCTTGCGGCTGGCAACCGCCTGAATTTCACCGCACACCTCCGCCAAACGCTTAACCGAAAAGGTGCTGCCATTGGGGAACGGGCTGCGCCGCCCACCGGTGACATCAACCCGGATATAGGCATCATCAGCAAAGCCGAAACAAGCCAGCGCACGTGCCACATTGCGCGCACCGTTAACCGGCACAACACACAGATGGTCACCGGGCTGATACGACACGCCCTCGGGCAGCTCTATTTCAATATGGCGGGTTGAGCGGGTTGACGGATTATCACCGCTATGGTTTTGCAGCTCCCGGTTCTCCAGCACCTTCATCGCAACTGTGCCTGCTTGCGCGGCGATGGGGTTGGCGGTGACGCTGTCGGTTACTTCAACCTTGTAAAGTGGCTGCGCATCGACGGCTTTGGTGAAGTCGATATCCAAGTCCAGCTCTTTGCCCACGGCAGGCAACAGCCCGTCAAACCAGCTGTGGAACTGGCCGTCCATATCTTCGCGCGCGTCAGCCTCTCCACGGCCAACAAGCCGGTGACCGCCTAACGCCGCTAACTTTTCATCAATCATGCGCGGAATAGTCTGGAAGGTAGATGCCCAGTCACGGCTTCCGCAGCCAAAAACAGTATAGGAAACGCCCGATGCAGTCCCGGCAGCGGCGCTATCAAGCCAATTGCAAAATTTCATCGCGTTATCGGGCGGCGATCCATTATAGGACGCACAAACAATGACAACCGAGCCTTCGGTTGGAAGATTGTCTGCGTAACTGTCTAGCGGCGCAAGCGCGGTCTCAAAGCCATTGATATCCCCCGCTTCGGCGATGTCGCGCGCAAAACCTTCGGCGGTACCCAGATTAGAACCATATAGCACGGTCAGCGGTGTGCCGTGTTTGGGTCGGCGCGCCGCCTCCTCGTTTGCCCCGGCGGCGGCGCTATCCTCAACGGCAGTTGGGCTGCGGACAATGCCGTCGCGCAGTTTGGCTTTAATGGTAAACCCGTCTGGTTTCAGCGACAGGGTCTCCTTGATTTTCAATTTGTAGCTTTTGTGATCAAATAGCTGGAAGCGTTGCAGGATCATACCAACTACGAGCACGGCTTCCTGAATGGCAAACTGGCGACCAATACAAGCGCGCTTGCCGTTACCGAAGGGCTTGTAGGCATGGTCAGGCCGCGCAGCTTCAGCCTCAGGCATGAAATTATCCGGGTTGAATATCTCGGCGTCTTCGCCCCAATAAGCAGGGTCCCGGTGCAACGACGGGATCAGCACGGTGATGAAAGTGCCTTTTTTCAGCGGGTATTTTCCGCCGACTATTTCATCCTCGTAAGGTGCCAAACTGAAAGCCGGTGCGGTTGGCCAAAGGCGCAGCGATTCCATCAGGACCGCGCGGGTATACTCCAACTGGCCGATCTGTGCCATCGTCGGCGCGTCGCCAATATTATTGCCCAGAACGCGGTCAACTTCGGCGTAGGCTTTTGCCAGCACGTCAGGGTTGTTGAGCATATAGTAAAGCGTAAACGACAGAAGACCTGATGTGGTCTCATGGCCCGCGATGAGGAAGGTGTTGATCTGGTAGCGGATATTTTCGTCAGTCAGGCTTTCGCCCGTTACCTTGTCTACTCCTGCCATCATGAAGTTGAGCAGATCTTTTTGCGCATTATCGCCGCCCCTGCGGCGCTCGGTTACAATGTCATCGACCAATTTGTTCATGAAAGAGACATCGTCGCCCATTTCGTTCAATCGTTTGCGCAGCGCCAACTTTTCGAATGGTAGACCGCGCTGCATCATGCAGGTTTCCAGTGTGCGCGAAAGAGCGTCGATGAAAGGGTGAAAATCTTCGCGGTAGAAAGAATTGAACCGGTAATCAAATCCGCACAGGCCAATGGTATCCAGGGTCAGGCCGGTCATGTCGCGCACGACATCAATTTCCTCGTCGGCGTTCATGCGTTCCCACTTGAGCATCAACTGGTCGGCGATATCCACCATCATCGGCAGGTAATCCACCATCGATTTTTGGCTGAAAGTTGGCATCAGGATATTGTGGGCTTTGGCCCAGGTGGGGTCGTCACTATCACCGGTAAAAAGCGCGTCACCGCCAACAGCCCGCACCCGGCGCAAGGGCCCGCGCACCACTTTGCCGAACCGGCTTTCATCGCACAGTTCTTTGACCAGATCGGCACCCGAAACAATCACCATCGGCGACCCCATCATATCCAACCAGAAGATCGGCCCCTGTTCGCTCGCGTGCTTCATAAGATTTTGCAGCGGCGCATCGGGGTCTACGGAAAGCACGTTACCAACAAGTGGCTTGCCTTCTGGTTGGGGGATCGGGTGCAAGCGGTTCTTTTCGGCCATCAACTGCTCTCCTGAATTTTACGTCGCCAGCGGCGGCACTGGCAGTGCCGACGAAAGATAATTGATACCATTAGAGCGCTTAGCTGTATAGAGCGGCATCGCTGCCAACTTCAGCGTCTACCGTATTGCCCGAAATCGGACACCGCCTGTTCGAATTCGAACATCTGCAACTTGGTGGCACCAGACCTAAAACTATAACCCAATGATAAATAACAACAATATGTGCGTAGTCCATTTGGTGCAAAACTTGCTGCAGATAGACACCTTAAATGATCAACACACCCAACCCACCGGAGTTTTTCCATGCTCAGTAATTACCTTGCGGTCGCAATTCGGAACATTTTGAAGAACAAAGTCTTTTCCTTCATCAATATTGCCGGGCTTTCGATTGGCCTATCGGCAGTTATGCTGATCACGCTCTATATCTGGGATGAAATTACCTTCGATAGTTATCTTGGGCAAAACGACGGCCTCTACAAGCTTGAGCTGCAAACCAACTTCGGCGGCCGAGGTGTTCGCAAAAACCGTGTCACAGCGGGCGCGCTTGCGGTTGGGCTTTTGGCAGACTATCCGGACCTTGTTGCGGGGTCTACTCGGGTGAACAACTTCACCGCAACAATAACCGTTGATGACCGCAGCGTTAGCGAAGCCGCAATGAGCGCCGACGCCTCTTTTTTCCAGTTGTTTGACATTGAATATGTTGCTGGCAATGCGGCAAGTGCAATGCCTGACATGTCCAGCGTCGCGCTGTCTGAGACAACCGCCAACAAATATTTTGAACCCGGCGCAGCATTGGGGCAAACCCTTCTTCTGGATGACGGTAAAAGCTACCGCATTGGCGCGGTGTTTAAGGACTTCCCAGATAACACGCACCTGCGTCCCAACCTGATTTTCCCTTTAGCGCCTGGCAACTATGACCTGGTTTCAGACGACGCCGGATGGTGGCAAATGCGCTTTTTCACCTATGTGCAGTTGAAAAACGGCGTTACTGCGGCCGACCTGGACGCCGTGTTGCCTGAGTTTATTGATCGCCACCGCGAGGAAATCAGACCCGGCGTAGCGATGAGCAAAGTATACGGCTTCAATGTTATCGCACTGGCCGACGTTCATTTTGAAACTGCTGCAGCCGACGCAGGTGACCCGTTGATTTTGACCGGGTTTGCAGCAATCGCCATTGTAATCCTTTCCATAGCCACCTTCAATTTTATGAATATGTCGATCAGCCGCGCAGTTGGCCGAACCAAGGAAGTTGCGATCAGGAAAGTGTTCGGAGCCGGCAAGGGCAACGTAATCAGCTTGTTCCTCAGCGAGACATTGGTGACAGTGCTGATATCTCTATTGCTCGCGCTGGTGATAACCGAGCTATCCTTGTTGTGGTTTAATGATTTTGTTTCCAAACTGATGTCAATGGGTGTTTTTGTCAGCCCGATTTTTATCATTGGAATGATCGGTCTGGTGGTTACTGTCGCTTTTGGAGCTGGTTTTTACCCGGCTTTCATCATGTCAAAAATCCGCCCCGCGACGGTGCTCAGCGGCGGGCGATCACAAAGCAAAAACATGTCTCGCCTGGGCACGGCGCTGGTTACTATCCAGTTTGCGGTGGCTATTGCACTGATCATCACCACTACAATTATCTACCAGCAAATTCGCTACAGCCAGACCATGGACCCGGGATATGCGAAGGAAAACTTGGTTTTACTGCAGGGGCTACAGCACCCGTCGGTTAACCCGTCTGTGCAAATATTAAAGCAACGACTTATGGCCCACCCGAACATCAGTGATGTATCGTTGACCGATCAGGCCCCTGGCGGCACCTATGGCTGGTATGACGGCGTGAGCCAGGTAAATGGTGTAGCGCTGGAACAATCCATCAGCGTGCGCGGCATGATTATCGACCAAGACTTCGCCCAGACCTATGGCATGAAGCTGGTTGCCGGGCGCGCCTTGTCTGAGCAGAGACCTGCTGATATTGCCCGGCGCATCGGCGACGAACAGTACCAGGACACGTCCAATATTATGATCAATGAAACCGCAGCGAGGGTTCTTGGGCTGGGCACTCCCGATGAGGCGGTTGGCAAGACCTTCAACGGAAGCAACGCCTTCACAGTCGCGGGCGTTGTCGGTGATTACCTGCTTGGCTCCTCCAAGGGAACGGTGCCGCCGATGAT
>JAJFIU010000049.1 GCA_021774695.1 Alphaproteobacteria bacterium
ACCAACTGCTGGGCTTTCACATATGTACTTTGCCCGGATTCCTGATCAACCATCGCTACACTGGCAGCGCGGCGCACTGCCCGTTCAAACACAACAGGATCCACATCATAATCACTTAAAATGTGTTTCCGAAGCGCAGCAGATACCCACCAATACATTCTATAGGCCAAATCACTGGGTAAATCTGCCCGTCGTAAAAGTGGCTCCTGAAAACGATCCACTCGTCTCGATTCCGCCACCAGATACTCCATCGCGCGCTTGCTGAGCGTCGCGTCGTGATTATTCAATAAAGTTTCAATTACATCTTCATTCCCGAACTCAACGAGTGCATTGCTAATTGCTTCCGACACTTCTTCACGCATGGCAATCGCCATCCGGTGCTCATCGGTCCGCATCCGAATAATTTCGATTAGATCCGGGTCTCTCAACAGGGCGCTTTGCTCCAGTAACGGGCGAGCGATCTCAGCATCGTCATTGGAAAGCTGAACAATTATGTCTGGCAGGTCGATATCACCGCTCGCCAAAACTTTCGCCAGCTCTTTTTTAATGTCGGACTCAACCTGTGAAACAAGCTTGCCCAGTATATCTGACATCAGTGCGCGTTCGTGCTCGCTAAGCCGGCCATCATCTGAAAGGAAAAGATCAGTAATATTCTCAACAAGTCGTGCACGCGCCTGCTCCGACTTATCTTTAGCTAAAACCAGCAAGTCCTGTAGCTCTTTACTGATCACTCAATGCCTCCTACAGGTAACCAAATGGGACTAAGCAAACTGCAATTGTCCGGCTCGATTACCGCTTCCCTGACCTGTGCAACCTTAAGAATACAGATTCAAGGCAAGGAATCAATACCTTAGCTTTAAGGGTGGTAATTAGATTCCCTTAAAGTTGTAAAAAAAATACCATAAACACAACATATCGAATCAAGTGATTCTATGAGTCCATATTTAGCGATTCGGAAAACAAACTTTATTTTGAAAAGAGAGCTTTTAAGACGTGGGGACCGACGTCATTTGCTCAAACATTTAGAATTACTCAATAATTTCCAGCCTGGCCCACGCGCCGTCAGCGTAGCACAAAGGAGAATAGTTTGCACCGTCCGGAATAATTACAGACCGGATATTACCGATAACAATACCGTGGCTGCCAACATCCATAATGCTATCAACTTCGCAATCAAAACTAACCAGCGCATTGCTTAAAATAGGCGCGCCATCACCATTGGAAGACCAGTGGCCATCATCAAAGCGTTCAGTTTCAGTTTCGCCGTCCATTCCTGCGAAACGCATGGCCAAATCTTTGTGCTGAACACCCAAAACATTGACAGCAAGAGTTCGCCCACGAGAAATTATATCGTAAGTAGCCCCCTGACGATTGACACAGGCCAGCAATCTCGGTGGGTCCGCTGAAAGAGATGTAACCGCCGTTGCCGTCAATCCGGCACGAATACCATCATGGCTGGACGTTACAATATTAACGGCACCGCCGAGCTTGCGCATCCCCTGTTTGAACTGGTCTACCGAAATGGACATTTAAACCCTGCAAGTTGTTACCGACAAAACCACTCCGAAAGGGCAGGTTTTTCTTATTCTAAGAGCCACTTCGGCACTCTAACGGCACCACTTGCAAAATCAATCGCAATTCTTCAGGGTGTAAGCGAGACGAAACCAACTAGCAGGTGTGTTCTATTGGCTAGTCACTACAGGAAATTCAACAAAGATAGCTGATTCAGCGAACTGATTGCCTGGTACGATGCTTCAAGGGCAACTTGATTTTTGTTTAAATTGGTAACAGCTTCGGCGATATTCACGTCTTCAAGGTCACCGATAAATGTTTCTAGGAACAAGACTGAATCTTTATGCTGTTCGTTGATCACCTCAAGTCGCTCAAAAGCTAGACCATTGGATACATGTTCACGCCTCAAGCCATCGATTGAAGTAGATAATGACTGTAGCCGCGATTGAAGAAAATCAAATTGAGTCTGGTCCAATTCACCCTCAAACGGCGTAAGCTGATGCTGGTCATACAGGGCTTTCATTTCATCAAATATGTCGCTACCAAGATCACTGGCCAACATGCCAAATTCCAGACTAATGCCGTCTGCTATCCGCGCTTCAAAAGCAATAGCCGCATTATCAAAAACATCTGCCGTAGACGGCGCAGCCGACAGTTCTGCGAGTGTGCTGACGTTAACTGGCTGCGTTCCGGTTTCAGCACCCGAAAACAAGTATGTGCCATCAAAATTGGTATTCAGCGAATTTACGGTAAAGCGGAACGTCTGTTCCAGCAAGTCTTCAAAGCCCAGAGCCTGACCATTCGCCAAGACAGTTTGGATATTTTCTTTCATGTCTTCCATGCCATCAAGAACACCGCCAATTTGCACATCGTTGGCATCAAGCTTGCCCCGAATTGTCGCAATCGTATTTTCATAGGTTTCGATGCGGGATTTGAATGAACGAGCACCAAGAATTGTCCCGGTTTGACCTGCCAGGCCTTTGAAATCATCCGCCTTTTTACCGGTAGAGACCTGGCGTTGGTCTTCAAACAGTCGCGACTGATTGGTGATGATACTGCGCACCAATAACTGCTGCTGACCAAAACTTGATACTCTGCCAACCATCAAACCACTCCTTAAACCGCGTTCAGGAGCGAATCATACAGCTCCTGTACGCTTGATAATATCCGTGCAGCAGCGTTGTATGCGTTTTGGAAAATGACCAAGTTGGCCAACTCCTCATCCATATTCACGCCGGAAACATCAGCGTTGCGCTGAAAGACCTCTTGCTGCAAAGCCTGATTGTCTTCTTCAAAATTTTCTGCGCGCTGCGCCATCAAACCAGCGTTACCCAAAATGCGCGCGACATACTGAGACAATGTCACATCGCCGGCTTTCAATTCACCAGCCGAAGAAAATGAAACCAGTTTGGTTTCAAGATTCTGCAGTTCAAGCGCACCACGTTGGTCGCCGCTTGTCAGCGCGACCGCACCCACTGCCACCGACGCATCAAACGAACCAAGTGCCATCAGGTTTGGGTCGTTTTGAATATCGTCGCGAACTTGCAGATCTCTTGCCGCATCAACAGTGAAAGTGTCGCCAATCCCAAAAATTCGAGTGAAACTAAGGCCAGTATTTCCGGATTCCGTTGTGTCGGATTGAACCTTTAGGGAAATGTCGTTGAAACCTGCATTTTCCGAATAAGTCAATTCGCCGTTACTGTTTAACGCAAAGGTGAAATAGGCTCCAAGTCCCGAAACATTGTTAAGTTCGGTGACCATTTCATTATACGTATTGCCGGTTACATTCACGGTTACAGTATCAATTTCGCTTCCGCCAGAATTCGTAACCTGGAAGTTCATCGTACCACCTGCCGTCAGGAGATGTTCCTCAGTGCCATCAATGCCGGTTTCGTAGATCCCGGGCTTGTTGGCTGTAATCAAATTGTTCATGCCAAAGAAATGGCTAAAGCCGCGGCCAGCCCGGTCACTGGGAGCAGCAGCGTCATCAGAAATCACTACGCCGTCGGTTGAGTTGGCAGCGGTGAAACTCATAACACCGTCCGTCAGCGCAAGCGTTCCCGTACCACCCAGAGCAGTGTTTACCTGAGTAATCAACGCGTCGAAATCTGTCGGTGGCGCACCATCAAAATCAACCGTTGTGTTTGAGACCAAACGGTTTTGATCATCGACCACCGCAAATGAAACCATGCCACTGAAATTGGTTTGATGAAGGCCATCAACCAATGTTGGCTCACCCGTCATGCTGTTGGGCGGTGGAACAGCAACAAACGCATTTTGGATTGCATTAAATTCGTCTGCCAAACGAGCAGACATTTCACCAATTGCCAATGACAAATCCACCAGCTGGCTATCCCGCATTTCGATAAGGCCGGCTAAGCGCCCTGATCGCAGGTTAGGTGTAAGATCAACCAGCGATGAGGTTGGCGCCATAGTATCACTATCCACACGGTTTATAGTGACAGCCGGGAAAAAGGTTCCGGAAGAGACAATTCCCGGAGCATCATAACTAAGTTGTGACAACGAGCTGTCGACCAAAGGATAGCCAGATTGAGTTGTGACAGTAACCTGGCCAGATTCAGCTCTGCTGACTCTGATATCAATATTTTCGCTCAAATTGGCCAAAGACCGGGCAAGCTGACCTTCCAGGCCACCAGTCTCTTGGCCTAAGGCCTGCTGCCTTACGATAAGTGGATTTAACGCGTCAATTCGCTGCAATTCTTCGTTTATCGATTGTACGGTCTCTGATACCTGCTGGCTGGCTTCTGACCGTAGATTTTGAACTTGGATTTGAACTTCTTTTACCTGATCAAGAAAACTTTGCATCTCGCTAATGGTTTGCTGGCGCCTTAATACGTCTGCAGGATTAAGGGTCAGATCAGCAATCGAGGAATAAAATTGATCAAGCCGGGCTGCAAGCGAACTATCGGACGCGGGGTCGCCCAGAATGCCCTGAAATCTGTCATGGAATTCACGCTGCGCTGTATATTCTGCCGTGTTGGAAATCGAGGTGCGAAGTGCGGTTTCCAAGAACTCGTCAACAACACGCTCGATAGACGCAACATTAACCCCGGCAGATGTGCCCTGAACAACCGCGGCTTCGGTGTTTACGCGAACACGTGCGTAATTTTCGGTATTCACATTGGAAATATTATTCGCAGTTACACGAATGGCAGCTTGATTAGTGAAGAGGCCAGACAGTGACGTTGATATAATATTATTAAGCGACATACAAAACGTCCGCACTATTAAGCTGCGGCGTGGCAGCAATTGCCGGACAAGTACGTCCTGCAGGTAATTTAGTCACATTCAATTTCCGGCCGCGATAAAGGCTGCGTGCGCTTTTCCGGTCTACTTTTAATATATCTATCAGTATGTTAACTTGATTTTCCATCAAACAATCACCTGCCAATGAGCATATTGCTGCTTTTTAGTCAGGGAGAAATAAGCAAAGGCCGTGCCAAGCATTCTTTAGACGAAGGTGATTAGCGTTAAGTTGGATTTCTCAACCCGGCAGAGGTTCCATCCAGATTGCCTTCATGTTCCTGCAATTCGCAGCTTGCATTAATAAAATGATTAAAGTGGTGCAGATTTCGGTTTGCGGCTTGATTAGTTTGTGTATAATTAGAACAAAACAGGAACAAATTATGCAAAATATACACCCTACACCACCAAGCTCCTCTATAAATGTCGATGAACCTGCGCTTCTGGACCCGGTTGTATTCGATTGTCAAGGTGCGCTACGCAGCTATCGCTTCTCATCCAATGGTCTAGCGCCGAAATCTCACACGCGAACAGCAGCCTTCACCGACAACCGCTGCCTGCCGGTTCGAGGACGTGCCCAAGGCGGTCAGGATGGTAATTTTGTCATCGAGGAACAACCCATAGACTGGACATTTCGCCCCGCAGACCTGCAAGGAGTTAATGACGCCTTCGCGGTGTTTGTCAGCGGCGATTCCATGGTTCCCAAATACAAAAACGGTGATCTGGTTTATGTGCACCCTACCCGCTCAATCGCCAAAAAGCGCTATGTCTTGGTAGAAACGACCGAGCACAAAGGCTTTATAAAACAGTTTGTTAGCTGGCAGGAAGACGTACTGGTTGTGCAGCAATTTAACCCCGAGCAAGAGGTCAGGATACCAAAAGAGACCGTGCTGCGGCTGATGTTGGTGATTGGTAGCCTGGATTGCTGATGGAACATTTGCATCAGTATTAACTCGC
Source organism: Alphaproteobacteria bacterium (assembly GCA_021774695.1). Classification (GTDB taxonomy): domain Bacteria; phylum Pseudomonadota; class Alphaproteobacteria; order Sphingomonadales; family Kordiimonadaceae; genus Kordiimonas. The sequence goes on from JAJFIU010000049.1 coordinate 5,734, forward strand.
TGATGTATGAATTCTGACTGGCTGAAAGTGGTACCCGCAGCCGGACTCGAACCGGCACGACCATAAAGGTCTCAAGATTTTAAGTCTTGTATGTCTACCAATTCCATCATGCGGGCATGCTTGAAGGCAGGGCAAATTAACCACACGGTTTATAGACTACGCCTGCGTGAAAACAACGGAAAAATCGACGCTCATGAATTTCTTTGCCCGCAAAAGTGCTAATTGCAACGCCGATGCGCCGCTAGACTATATCGGCGCGGCCCTCACGCAGAATATCGTGGGCACTACAGTATGCCTCCAGCAGTTCCATGGCCGTTGTAATCAATGCCTTGTCAGCAGACCGGACAACGATCTGGGTGCCTATTTTACCTTCACGAAAAAATGGATAACTACCGAGACTAACACCGACCACCTCCTCTTGTATATCACCCAGTCGGCTGGCCATTTTACTTTCGGGCGCATGGATCGTCAGTGCCTGAGACCATATTTTGCAGCCAGTTTTCAGGCGCGGCCTGAGCATCTCCAGCATGGCTTGCATAATTTTAGGCACGCCAGCCATCACAAATACATTTTCCACCTGAAAACCAGGCGCGATTGACACCGGATTATCGATCAACTCCGCGCCTTCCGGCGTTTTCGACATCCGCTTCCGTGCATCGGAAAAATCTTCGGCGCCGTAATATTCGGTTAAAATACGGTAGGCCTCCGGGTGGGTGGTCAACGGCAGATCAAATGCGGCAGCAATACTTTCTGCGGTAATGTCGTCGTGCGTAGGCCCTATGCCGCCTGTGGTGAAGACATAGTCAAACTGGGCTCTCATCGCATTCACAGCGCCGACAATATCTTCGCGTATGTCTTGAACAACTCGGACTTCAGCCAACTGGATACCGGCCTCATTTAGCCAAGTAGCTATATAGGCAAGATTTTTGTCCTGGGTGCGGCCGGAAAGAATTTCGTCACCAATAATCAGCAAAGACGCACTTACCATTTCATATCCAGTTTATCGTTTTAGTGTCGTCGGGTTAAACTTACCGGCTTGTATCGACAGCAAGCCATTGCTGTTCAATATGCGGCGGCGGCGCACATTATCGTTGTAAACTCGCCTGCATCGTTCGCTAACGGCAACAAAATACATTCCGTTTTTGTGTAATCACGTTCAAAATCTCCGAGATCAACTGCTGTGACCATTGGCGCTTTTCGGGCCATAACTTTCCTGTAAACATCCGCCCGCCAAGTTGAAGGGTGGCTGGCAAAATCACTCAATTTTACATTAGTGTAATCTTCGCCCACGGACTGCGCGATCGCAGACCCCATAAAACGCACACTAAAATCTGTCCCGTCGTCCAAAATATCTATAATATATATGAAGGGCATCAACTCTTTGAGTTGGTTCGGAGCCATCGCTTTTCGGCGCGGCATCACCTTGTCTTTTTTTGCTTCCAGCCAAATTGCATGCAGGCCCCGCGTTACAGTAATTGTCGGAGCCTCAAGCTCAATAGCCACCGGACCAATATTATCTATTGAAGGGCGCACGTTCAAAGTCGTCTCCATACAAATCAATCAATTCTAAGCGCCGAAAACCCGACTGAAAATAGTATCAACATGCTTGGTGTGATAATCCATGTTAAACAGTTCATCCAACTCGGCTTCGGATACCTTGTCGGTAACGATCGGGTCAGCTTTCAACAAATCCAACAGATGAACATCACCCTTACTGTCCCAAACTAACATCGAATTCCGCTGTACCAGCCGGTAGGAATCTTCACGGCTAACGCCTGCCTGAGTGAGCGCGAGCAACACCCGCTGGCTGTTGGGCAAGCCGCCCATCTTGTTCATATTATTCAACATGTTATCAGGATAAACCAATAACTGATCCATCACGTTCGTGAGGCGTGCTAGGCTGAAGTCCAGCGCAACAGTGGCGTCTGGACCGATATAGCGCTCAACACTTGAGTGAGAGATATCTCGCTCGTGCCACAGCGCCACATTTTCCATCGCGGGAATACACATGGCACGGATATACCGTGCCTGACCGGTCAGGTTTTCAGTCAGGATTGGGTTCTTTTTGTGCGGCATCGCGCTGGAACCCTTTTGCCCCTTCGAGAAATACTCCTGCGCTTCTAAGACCTCTGTGCGTTGCAAGTGCCGCACCTCAACCGACAGGCGCTCAATACAGCTAGCAATGACACCAAGCACCGCAAAATACATCGCGTGGCGGTCACGCGGGATAACTTGCGTCGAAACCGGCTCAACCGTTAGCCCCATCTTTTCGGCGACATGTTCTTCAACGTAAGGATCGATATTGGCAAACGTGCCAACCGCGCCAGAGATCGCGCAAGTGGCTACTTCCGCCCGTGCATCTTTCATGCGCTTCAGACACCGATCAAACTCGGCATATGCCTGCGCCATCTTCAATCCGAAAGTTACCGGTTCAGCGTGAATGCCGTGACTGCGGCCAATACAAATAGTATATTTATGCTCTTCCGCCCGACGCTTCAAAACTACCAAGAGTTTCTCAAGGTCTTCGATGATAATGTCTGCCGCTTGCTTTAACTGTACCGACAGGCAGGTATCGAGGACATCAGACGATGTCATACCCTGGTGAACAAAGCGCGCTTCGTCGCCTACATGCTCGGAAAGGTTCGTAAGAAACGCAATCACATCATGTTTCACTTCACGCTCGATCTCGTCGATGCGGTCGATTTCCCACTTGCCACGCTCCCAAACGGCTTTGGCCGCGGCTTCTGGAATACGTCCAAGTTTAGCATTGGCATCACACGCATGTGCTTCAATTTCAAACCAGATGCGGAAACGGTTTTCAGCTTCCCAAATATCAGACATTTGCTTGCGGGAATAACGTGCGATCATCGGGCGGTTTCCTAACTTGGGAAAATGAAACAAAACATCGGTTCTGCTACCAGATACCGCCACTAATCGCAAGTTCCCTTGACAAGAAGCTTCCCTAAGTTGAGCATTCGCCCTGCTTGCAACTTTGGGAGGGTTTTATGCGTTGGTTTTTGTTGGTAATATTATCGTTTGGCTCGTTAGCAGCCAAAGCAGAAAATATCTATATTAAAAATGTCACCGTCTTGACAATGGACGCTGATCGCACCCACCAAAACGTAACTGTGGCGGTAAGCGGCGATCGAATAGTTTATATTGGACCTAAAGACGGCGCACCGCTTTTCGAGTACACCGACCATGTCATAGACGGCACAGGTAAATTCCTGATGCCTGGCCTTGCCGAAATGCACGGGCACTTACCGTCTTCAGATTGGTCGCGTGAACGTCAGGAACGCATTTTATTCCTCTATTTAGCAGGCGGTGTTACCACGGTGCGCGGCATGCTCGGCGACCCTATCCAGTTTGACCTGCGCAACCAGATCAAAGCCGGCCAGATGGACGGCCCTACTCTGTATCTGGCGGCACCAAGTATGAACGGCAACAGTGTTTCATCGCCAGCCGATGGTCGCGCCAAAATCAAACGCTATGCAGCACAGGGTTGGGACTTGCAAAAAATTCACCCCGGCCTTACCCGCGCTGAATATGACGCCATCGCCGATGAAGCAAACAAGTTGAATTTCCCTTTTGGCGGCCATGTTCCCGCCGATGTGGGACTAGAACACGCCGTTGAAGTAGGCCAAATTTCCCTCGATCATATGGATGGTTATCTTGAAATGGCTGGCGGCGACAAGCGTGAAATGACCGAGGAAGATTTCACCAAAATGGTCGCGTTGACAAAAGCCAGCGGCACCTGGGTTGTTCCCACGCAGGAATTGTTCAATGTTTTAATCGGTGGCGGCGACGTGACGGCCATGACCGCACGGCCAGAAAACCGATATCTCACACCTGACGCTCTGGCAAGCTATCAGCGCCGCGCAGCCAACTCCAATGCCAATGCTAATCCTTTGGCTGTCAAAAACCGAAACCGCCTTCTAAAGGCGCTGGCGGACGCCGATGTTAACCTAGCGCTTGGAAGCGATGCGCCGCAGCTGTTTTCGGTGCCCGGGTTTTCCATTTGGCGGGAAATAGAATCGATGCGTGATGCAGGCCTCACCGCGGCTCAAATATTGAAATCGGGCACCAGCGCGCCTGGTCGTTATTTTGCTGATAAGGATAAGTTTGGGACGATTACAGAGGGTGCCCGAGCCGACCTTATTTTGCTGAGCGAAGACCCGCGCGATGATGTCACAGCTTTGTTTCAACAAGTCGGCGTTATGGCCGCAGGCCGATGGCATAGCCGCGCAGGCATTGACGCCCGGCTAGATCAAATCGCACAAGATGTTAAGGACTAAGAATACGAAAGACGTTACAATTTTGACCGTGTAAGGAAGCGATCATGACAAATGCTAATGGCATTGCCGTAGCCGGGCGGCATGTCGCCAATTTCATCGACGATTGTTGGGCAGATAAAATCAAACCAGCCATGTTCGCTGGACAGTTTTATGGCGATTTTTTTTGCTTTTGACTGAACAGTCGCTTCAAAAACGACCATCAGCCGATCACCCAAGTCTGGATTATGCTTTACCCACGATGCAATGAATTCGAAGGTTTCAATTTTGAGGCCGGTTTCCTCCAATATCTCACGCTCTAGCGCCAGATACAGATCCTCGCCCTCTTCAACTTTACCGCCTGGCAAGTCCACTAGTCCGCTTGACTTTCGCATCAGCAAGACGCGGCCGTCTTTGGAGACCACAACCGCTTTTGCGGAAACGGGCAATTTCTTTAGCGAATGTTTTTCTGAACCAATCTGCTGCCAATACACGCCGCAACTCCTAATTTGGCAGTTTCATACCAAGGCAAAAGCGTCACAACAAGCCCAAATCCCTGAAACTAGCCTGCCCGGTGGATCCCACGATAATATGGTCATGAATTTCTATTCCAATTTTGTTGCAAGCTTCTTTCAGTTCCTTGGTCATCGTGATGTCTGCTTTGCTTGGACTGACATCACCTGAAGGGTGATTATGGACGAGAATAAGTGCAGACGCGTTATTGGCCAACGCCCGACGTACAACTTCGCGAGGATAAACCGGGGTATGATCCAAGGTACCATCACTCAATATTTCGTCAGCCAATAACCTATTTTGTTTGTCCAAGAACAAAAGCCTGAACTGTTCGCGAACAAGCGATGCCATTGTGCTTTGCAGATAACCTGCCACAGCATTCCAATTAGATAGAACTGGCTTTTCTTTTGCTTGAGACCTAGCCAGAAAAAGCGCCGAAGCCTGAACTGACTTGATCGCGGCAACTGCTGTTTCGCCCAAACCGCCGGCCTTCAGCAAAATCTGACTATCTGTGCTGAGGACGGCCGCATATCCACCAAATTGTTCTATTAGGTTTTTTGCCAGCGGCTTGACGTCTCTGCGTGGAATAGCAAGCATGAGGATAAGTTCGAGCAGCTCGTAATCTGCCAGCGCATCAGCACCGCCTTTGAGAAAACGTTCGCGCAACCGGGCGCGGTGACCGTGGCGGTGGTCTTTGAGTTGGTTATCTTGGGATTGATCGGCGATAACTCAGTCCACTTGATCGAACGGTGGGCACTCCCAACCCTTGGGAGACTTAGTAAATACCTCATAACCATCTTCGGTTACGGCCAATGTATGCTCGAACTGCATCGAAAGCGACTTGTCTCGGGTGACAGCTGTCCAACCGTCAGAAAGTACCTTCGCCCCCGGTTTTCCGGCATTCACCATTGGTTCGATGGTAAAAAACATACCCGGCTTCAATTCCGGCCCAGTGCCCTCTTTGCCGAAATGCATTACGCTTGGTTCATCATGAAAAACTCTGCCAATTCCATGGCCACAAAAGTCCCTGACGACAGAATAGCGATGTGCCTCGACATGTTTTTGAATTGCAGCACCAATGTCGCCGAGATGCGCTCCGGGCTTAACGACTTCAATACCCTTCCACATGGATTCGAATGTCACTTGGCACAGCCGTTTCGGCAATAATTTTTGTTTGCCAACAAAGAACATGCGGCTGGTGTCACCGAACCAGCCATCAAGTATTACTGTCACATCAATGTTTACCGCGTCACCCTCTCGCAGTTTCTTCGGCCCGGGAATACCGTGGCAAATAACGTGGTTGATCGATGTACAGACTGACTTGGGGAAACCTTTGTAATTGAGCGGCGCTGGAACTGCCCCGTTACCCACGATGAAATCATGACAAATTGTATTGAGCTCTTCCGTGGTGATACCCGCATTCACATGAGGCGTCACACAGTCCAGCGTTTCCGCGGCCAAGCGCCCAGCCGCACGCATGCCTTCCATTGCTTCCGGGCCGTATAACTTAATCGCTCCGGTGCGCAGTTCGGGGGCGGACATTCCGTCTATATAATTCATTTCAATTTAACTCACGGTCATCATTAATGGATGTCTAACCAATAGTGTAGGCCATTGGCCCGGTTACCTCAATGGCAGACGGCGTTAGTGAACATTGATAGCACAAAACTTCCACACCGGCTTTCTGAGCGGCTTTTAGTTCACTGGCATATGTCGGGTCAATATCAGATGCAGGACGAAAATGGCTGCAGTCGTCACGCTGAACCAGGTAAACCATCACCGAACGGTGCCCATCCGCAACCATTTGGGTTAATTCCCGAAGATGCTTTGCGCCGCGCGTGGTAACGGAATCTGGAAACTGCGCCTCATCTCCGATCTTTAATGTAACACTTTTAATTTCCACGTAACAAAGTCCAGGATCCACCAGTAAAATATCTATACGGCTATTTTGACCGTATTTTACCTCACGCCGCATGGCAGCATAGCCTTGCAATTCAACAATGGTCCCATCTTCAATTGCTGCTTCAACCAACCGGTTAGGACGCGACGTGTTGATGCCAACAAGGGAACCTTTTATGTCTATCATTTCCCACCGCCAATCCAATTTGGCTTTAGGGTTTTGGTTCGGCGAAAGATAAACTGTGCTGCCAGCATCAGCGCAACCCAACATAGAGCCACTATTGGCGCAGTGAGCGACAACTATTGAACCATCCTCAAGCTGAACATCAGCCAGGAAACGCTTATAGCGCTTGATCAAACGGCCTTTAGTCAGCGGTCCGGAAAACTTCACAATCACACCTTGGTTTAAACTAACTGCAGAATACCTAGACTATCTGGTTGCGCTTCTGCAACACCCGCCGACGATGTGCCGCCTTCAGCCCTTGAATTTCCATGATTCGTATCGCTTTTCATTCCGCTCCTGCAGTAAATGACAGTTATTAGAAAAATGAGAGTTGGCGCCGGACATCTTCCCCTTTTGCTCGGCACCTGAAGAACCCCCTTCACGAGGAACTATCCATGATAAAAAACCTATTTTCACAAACTGCAAAATTCGCCGCGGGATGTTCAATGTTGGCAATATCAGCTGGCGTGAGCGCACAAGAAGCAGACACTGAGTTTGCGCTTGAAGAAATTATCGTAACTGCACAACGGCGCGAGCAAAGCCTGCGCGACGTTCCAATTTCTGTATCCTCCCTGCAAGGCGACAAGATTAACGATTTTGCAACTGGCGGCTCCGATATTCGCTTGCTGTCCGCTCGTATCCCCGGCTTAAACGCAGAATCGTCAAATGGTCGTGTTGCGCCGCGCTTTTACCTTCGTGGCTTGGGCAACACTGATTTTGATCTGATCGCATCGCAGCCTGTGTCCATCGTCATGGACGATGTAGTTATGGAAAATGTGGTTCTGAAGAGCTTCCCGCTTTTCGACCTTGACCGTGTTGAAGTTCTACGCGGACCGCAAGGCACACTGTTTGGCCGCAACACACCAGCTGGCATCATCAAATTTGATACCAAGAAGCCTTCGCAGGAACCTGGTGGTTACCTGACCGCCAGCTATGGTTCTTTGGGCCAGAAAAACATTGAAGCGGCGTTCGGTGAAGGTATTTCCGATACTGTTTCCTTCCGTTTGTCTGCCCTGTTCCAGGATCGGAACGATTATATCGACAATGCATTCCTCGGAACCGAAGACGCGCTTGGTGGATACACCGAAAAAGCCGCTCGTGCACAAGTGCTGTATGAAACAAACAACTTTAACGCACTGGCCAACTTTCACTACCGCGATAATTCAGGCACCTCGGCCCTATTTCGCGCCAATGTCCTGACCAAAGGTAGCAATGAGCTGAACGACAACTTCGTTCGTGATACGGTTTTCTTCGGTGACACCCACAACAATCCGCAGGCATATGAGCAATACGGTATGTCTTTGCGCATGAATTATACATTCGGCAATGACATTACATTGACCTCGGTAACAGCGTATGAAGACGCAGACGGAAGTAGCCTCGGCGACATCGATGGCGGCAACCCAACTGGCCCAGGATTTATCCCGTTCCAGTCAACTACAGCTGGAATCACCGATAAGGCAGAGCAGTTTACGCAGGAACTGCGTTTATCGCAGCAGGCGACAGATGAAATATTCTGGCAAGCTGGTTTTTACTATTTCGACAGCACCAACGTGCTAGGCACTGATCCAGGATTTATTCCTGCAACCTTTGCAACGCATAACAACGAAGCGTGGGCCGTATTTGGTCAGGTTGCGTATGACCTGAGCGAAGAAACAACTTTGACAGTCGGCGCTCGCTACACCGATGACCAGCGCGACATGCGTTCAGTGTCCGGCGGCACAGGTCAAGTCTTCCTGCGTGATGTTGCTGCTGATCGCCTGAGCTGGGATGTAGCCATTAACCATACAGCAACCGAAGATGTTTCTGTATACGCGCGCGTAGCAAGCGCTTTCCGTGCACCGACCATTCAGGGCCGGGATATTGCATTCTTCGGCGCGCCGTCTGTAGCAACCGAAGAGACCATCATATCTTATGAAGTTGGTTTCAAAGCTCAGTTAATCGATAATCGGCTGCGTTGGAACGGCTCGGTTTTCTACTGGGATGTTGATGATCTACAGATATCTGCCGTTGGCGGTGGTGGTAACTTCATCGAGTTGATCAACTCTGAAAATGCAGTTGGTTATGGTTTCGAGACTGACATCGAGTTCCTCGCTTCTGAAAACCTGATATTGACAGCTGGGTTTGCTTACAACAACACCGAGATCAAAGACCGCAACCTAGCGGTTGGCATTTGTGCACAATGTACAATTCTTGATCCAATCAATGCTGATGGACGTGCCTTGGTTGACGGCAACCCACTGCCGCAAGCACCGGAATGGACCCTGAATTTCACAGCGGAATACACCAAATCTGTTGGCGACGGCGCTGAGTTGTTCATGTCTACAGACTGGGCGTTCCAGGGACGTACCAATTTCTTCCTGTACGAGTCGATCGAATACACCTCAAACGGTGACTTCGAGGGCGGTGTCAAAATTGGTTACCGCTGGGAAGACAGCAAGTATGAACTGGCATTCTTTGGTCGCAACATCACCAATGAAGCCAACATCAAAGGTGGTATCGATTTCAATAACCTGACGGCATTCTTTAACGAACCACGGGTTATGGGCGCTGCGTTCCGGGTTGACTTCTAACCCGACTTAAAAAAAGAAACTGAAAAACAGGGGTTTACGCCCCTGTTTTTTTTTGCGTTTTCTCATTAGATTCTTGACTCATTGGTCAAGATAAATAAACTAAAATCAGCCTCGTTCCGGCACCTGTTCAGCGTACAAAATAAACACATACACCAATAAATCTAAGTTTGCCGTAATCAATTGCTAAAACTCGGACAAGCTTAACAAAAAAAAGCTCTAGGGAATCATAATGAAAACAATCAGACGATTAGCATTGTTAGCGTCGGTAGCTTCATCCGTCGTAGCAATGAGTAGCGTTGCCAACGCTCAGTCCACCAGCTCTAACATCCGTGTTGTTGTCGAAGATGCGGCGGGCGACAATCTTGCCGGTGTTTCTGTCACAATTGTTCATGTGCCGACAGGTCGAACAATCAATCGGGTAACCAATGCTACAGGGCTGCTTAGCGCCAAAGGGTTGCCAGTGGGTGGCCCCTACATTGTACGATTGACCGACCAAACCCGAACAATACCCAACACCGTTGGCAATGTTAGTGATCTATTCATTGAATTGGGTGAAACCGAAGTCGTCTTTCTTGTTGCTGGTGCAGCGGGATCTTCCGGAGAAACTCTGGAAGAAATTGTTGTTACCGGCCAACGCACATTCTCCGGTTTGCGTACAGGCCCTGGTAGAGATTTCGGCCGCGGCGCCATAGACGCGACACCATCGGTATCGCGAGATTTCGTAAGCACACTGGCAACAGACTCCAAAATCTTGGTTGATAATAGTGTTCCGCGCGGCCCTGCCGTATCAATCGCCGGTCAAAACTTCCGCTTTAATAGCGTAACAATTGACGGCGTCGCCCAGAACGATAATTTTGGTCTTTCACTGAATGCCTCAGCGACACAGCGCGCGCCCATCTCCATCGATGCCATCGGCGCCATTAACGTAAATGTGGCACCCTTCGACGTGACCTACGGTAACTTTTTGGGCGGTAACATTAATATTGTTACCAAATCGGGCACCAATGAGTTCCATGGCAGCGCATACGGATTTTATACTGATGATAGTTTCACCGGCAACACCAGCCAAGGTGAAGACTTGGCTATCGGTGAATTTGAAGAAAAAACCTACGGTGCCACCTTTGGCGGCCCAATCATTGAAGACAAATTATTCTTCTTCGCTAACTATGAAAAATTTGAAACTACCCGCCCAGCCAATACGCAAACTATCGACAACATCCCTGGCGTAGACCAGGCCGATGTCGACAGAGCGCGGCAAATTTTTCAGGATGTTTACGGATTTGACTCTGGTCCGTTTGCAACAACAGACGACGACAGCAGTGAAAAAATATTGCTGAAAATCGATTGGAACATTAGTGATAGTCACCGGGCATCTGCTACCTATCAGCGCGCTGATGACGACGTTATTTTCGATGACTTCCCTGAACTCGCGATCCTGAACTCTGGCCGTTATAATATCAACGAGCGGCTGGACAGCTATAGTTTCCAACTATTCTCCGACTGGACCGATAATTTCTCCACTGAAATCAAAGTTGGCTACAAAGACGTGAAAAACCGTCAAGTCAGTATCGACAGCTCGACGCCAGATTTCGGTATTAACCTACCAACCGGTGGCTTTATCGGTGCTGGCGGTGATCGCTTCCGTCATAATAATACGCTTGATAACACATCACGCTTGATCAAATTGAAGGCTGATTACACAACCGGCAATCACACAATTACATTCGGGGTTGAACAGGAACATAATTCCGTAAACAACGTATTCCTGCCTTTCTCTCGCGGACAAATTCTCTTTTCTGGACTTGATAACTTGGAAAACCGACAAGCTGACTTCCTGCTGTTTGGTGGGTCCAACACCGGTGTAACCGAAGACGCAGACGCCGTATTCCAGATAGACACCAACACGGTTTATTTGCAGGATGAATGGTTAGCTTCAGATGATTTAACCATCAAGTTCGGCTTTCGTTATGACTGGATGCATAACAGCGACGACGTACCGCTCAATACTGCCTTCATCGATAGAAATGGTTTCAGCAATACCGAAAACCTGGACGGAAAAGACCTGTTTCTACCGCGCATTGGCTTTAACTGGAACGCAACTGACCGCTTAACAGTACGCGGTGGCGCTGGCCTATTCGGCGGCGGAACACCATTGATCTTCCTGTCCAACAGCTATGCAGCCAACGGCATAACCCGTACATTCGCGGGCTTCTTTGCGCCCTTCTTCGGCGAGCCGTTCACAACACTGTTTAATGACGCGGTTGGTGATCTGCCAAATGCCGATGCAATTTCCTCACGCTTCCAGCCATTCCTGGGCGTGAACCCTGCGACGGCGGTTGAGGCCATCGACCCTGATTTCAATCTGCTCTCCAGTTGGAAGTATAATCTGGCTTTCGATTATGTTGCCGACTTAAGCGACTATGGGTTGGGCGATGACTGGCGCTTCACTTTGGAAGCAATCATCACCGACGTTAAAGACGGTTATGACATCCGTGAAGGTCGACGCACAGTTGTAGCAACCGCGCCGGATGGACGCCCTATTTATAGCAACCAGGGTTTTGACGATTCAGATTATATCGTCCAGAACACTAGCCTCGGTGGAAGCACCGTAATTTCGGCCGATCTTGCGAAAGACTTTGAAACCGACTGGGGCGATATTTCAGCGACGATTGGCTACACGCACCAAAATGTTGAAGATACCCGTTCGTACAATCGGTTTGTGGCATTCGAAAGCTTTGCATTTGACCCGCAGGCTGACCTGAACAACCCAGGCCTTGCGGCGTCTAAGTTCGAAATTCCCAACCGTGTGACTGCGACACTGGCATGGGAAGACGAAATTTGGGGTGAAAACAAGACCAAATTGAGCTTTGTATACACAGGACGGTCAGGCAGGAACTTTAGCTACATCTTCAACGGTACTGGCGCGTTTGGCGGTAGCGTCCTCGCTGATGGTGCCTCTCCAGACAACCCGGGGCCCAACCTGTTTTATGTACCTACTGGCATAAGTGACCCGATTGTAACTGGTGAGGCAGGCTTCCTGTCCAGCCTTGATCAATTGATTGACGGCGATGAGTGCCTGTCCGAATACCGCGGCGAAATTATCCCGCGAAATTCATGCAAAACTGGCTGGGTCAATCAGGTAAACATGCGCTTCCTGCAGGAAATCGAAGTTATGGACGGGCATAAGGTAGAGCTTATCCTCGACATCGAAAACCTGGGCAACCTGATTGACAGTGACTGGGGCCGTTTGGACGCTATCTTCCAGCCATCCAACATCCCGCTCGCTGACGTTGCAATTAGCGGTGATGGTACGCAGTATGTTTACAGTCCGTCTGGATCAGCAACAGCCAGTGCGGCAAACCCGAATATTGCCCGCATACCGTCTGCCTACCGCATTCAGTTCGGTATTCGTTACCGCTTCTAACATAGCGGGAAATTGCTGAAACAAAAAAAGCGAGGGCTACTGCCCTCGCTTTTTTAATGCAGTACTCTAGTGAGATCTAGGCAAGACGAACCGTGTGTGCTCCGTCTACTGGCAAGGCAACACCCGTGGTGAAGCTTGACGCGTCACTGGCCAGCATTAGCATCGGTGCTTCCAGTTCTTCTAGTTTCCCAACGCGCCGAGCAGGAGTCATCTTCACCATCTGCTGCCCGTGTTCTGTGTCCAGGAATTCAGCATTGATCTCAGTCTTGAAATAACCAGGGCAAATAGCATTCACGCGAATACCAAATCGCTGCCATTCCAGCGCAAGCGCCCTCGTCATCTGCACAACACCGGCTTTACTGATCGAGTAAGTCGTCTGCATGGGGCCAACGCCTATACCCAGGATAGATGCGGTATTAATAATTGATCCGCCAGTTCCCGCAGCCATCATGCGCTTGGCAGCTTCACGGGCAACCCGCCACATCCCCTTGAGGTTTGTGTTCATGGTGATGTCCCAGTCTTCCTCGGTGTCATCCAACGCCCAGTTGGGAATGGCCAGACCGGCGTTATTGCAAACAATTGTGCAAGTTCCAAATGCCGCCTCGGCGCTGTCAAACGCTGCGACAATAGTATCTGCCTTGGTTACGTCCATTGAAACCGCCAGCGTGCGAGCACCCGTTTCCTCAGCAATTTCTTTTGCGAGGGCTTCAATTTTTTCAGCGCGGCGCGCCCCGAGAACCACATCGGCACCCGCACGAGCTAGCGCGCGCGCAAATTGTGCTCCAATACCCGACGATGCTCCAACAACCAGCGCTACTTTACCGTTTAGGCCAAACATTTCGTTCAAATAATCAGACATTTTCTATTCCTCAGTTCCATTTTACCTTAGCTGGCGTTTTTTCGGTCATAGTCGGCGAAGGAGCTACCTGCTTCCGCCAACTCCTTCAGCAAAGGCGCTGGTTTCCACCAACGTTCGCCGTACTTCTCCGCGTTTGCACATATTTTTGCATAGACATTCGCAAGGCCAATTTGGTCGGCATAATGCATAGGGCCGCCCCGGTATGGTGGGAAGCCATAGCCATTGGCATAAACCACATCGATGTCACTGGCACGGTATGCAATACCTTCCTCGAGGATTTTTGCCCCTTCATTAATCAAGGCCAACACGCTGCGTTCTACGATCTCTTCTTCAGTTTTCTTAATCCGCTCGATACCCAATTTGGCGCTTTCTTCTTCGATTATTTCCATCACCGTGAGCGAAGGCTTGGGCACCCTGCTACCTTCATCGTAATCATAGATACCAGCGCCAGTTTTCAAACCCTTGCGGTCTTGCTCTACAATCCGGTCAATCCAATCGGCCGCTCGGGTATCATAGTCTGCACGATCCATCCCTTTTCGGTTCATATAACCAATATCCAGTCCAGCCATATCGGACATTGTCATTGGCCCCATCGGCATGCCGAAATCGAACAAAGCTTTGTCAACCTCGTGCGGCATATTTCCCTCAATAATGTTCAGACCCGCCTCTCGGCCATATTGAGCCAACATGCGGTTACCGATAAACCCGTGGCAAACGCCCGAAACAACACCGACCTTGCCAATTTTCTTGGCCAAATCAACGCAGGTAGCCAACACATCTGGTGCCGTGGCTTCCGCGCGAACAATTTCCAGCAAACGCATTACATTTGCCGGTGAAAAGAAATGCAGGCCGAGAACATCAGCTGGTCGGCTGGTAACCTGTGCGATCGCATCAACATCCAAATAAGATGTATTGCTTGCCAAAATGGCGCCCGGTTTTGCTACCGCGTCCAGCGCTGTGAAAACTTTCTTTTTGATCTCCATGGTTTCAAAAACCGCTTCGATGATCAGATCGCAGTCTGAAAGGTCATCATAACTCATAGTGCCTGTGAAACGGCTCATACGCGCTTCAACTTCCTCTGTACTGATTTTGCCCTTCGACGCGGTACGCTCGTAATTTTTACGCACAACACCCAAGCCGCGATCAAGCACGGCTTGTTCAACCTCCAAAATCGTAACAGGAATGCCCGCATTGGCGAAATTCATTGCAATGCCGCCGCCCATGGTGCCTGCGCCGATAATACCCACTTTATTAATTTCTCGACGCGGCGTTTCCTTACTGATGCCGGGAATCCGTGCTACCTGACGCTCGGCGAAAAACATATGCTGCAGCGCCCTTGCTTGCGGGTGCACAAAACATTCGCCGATTGCAGCTCGCTCAAAGGCCAGCCCTTCTTTCAACGGCAGGTTTACCGCCGCCTCAATACACTGGATACATTTTTCCGGTGCAAAATAGCCTCGGGTTTTGCGGGCAACTGATTTCCTGAATGCATCGAAAAAAGCTTGGCCATATTTACTGCCATCGATTTCCATTTCGCCGGTTCGGCGTGGTCCTTTGCCAATGGCTCCTTTAGCAAATTCAATAGCAGCATCTACAAGGTCTGCTTCAACAACTTCGTCAATAGTACCCCAACTAGCAGCCGTTTTTGCCTTTATGTGCCGTCCGCTTAAAATTGCATCCAGCGCGTTTTCAACACCAGCAATACGCGGAAAACGCTGAGTGCCGCCTGCGCCGGGTAAAATACCCAACTTGACCTCTGGCAGGCCAATTTTAGCACTGCTGAGCGCAACCCTATAATGGCAACCAAGGGCTATTTCAAGGCCACCACCAAGCGCTGTGCCATGAATTGCAGCAACGACAGGCTTGTCCATATTTTCAATTTTTTGCACAACATCTGGCAAGTGCGGCGCTTTTGGACCAGTTGCGAATTCTTTGATATCCGCGCCCGCGATGAATGTACGACCAGCACAGGATACAACAACCGCTTCAACACTGTCATCGTCGGCACAGACCTTCATTTGGGTCACCAGCCCTTCGCGAACAGAATGCGACAAAGCATTAACTGGAGGGTTATCAACAATTAACAGCGCAATATTTCCGCGCTTTTCCATGGTAACAGTGGTCATATCTCGTCCTTCAAACGTTAGGGCAACCGCCTAGGCGAACTTTAGCGTAAATTTTTGCGAGCGATAGCGCAGTACCCGCATCACTCGGTATCACAAAGAATAGAGCGTAAAAGGTCAAAATCCAGACAGTTTCTCAATTTTCGTCCATAGTCTCCACAATCAAAAAAATACCGCAATCCACACCTTCAGTGAGTTCGCTTTAGTGGTCAAGCTCACTTTAGGCAGCATAATCGGTTGCCTAGTCATTGATCAAAAAAGAATATGCTAATTGTTGGACAATTGCTGATCCCCATCTACATTACTGGCGAAATATGAGCCGATTTGGAGAGTATAATGGAACTTAGCCTTACCGAGGCGCAGACAGCCTTCCGCGACGATGTTCACGCTTTTTTAAAGAAAAGTTTACCAGCGGATATCAAGGAAACCCAGACCACGGGTGGTCATCTAAGCAAAGAACAGCATCAGCGCTGGCACAAAATTCTCGGCGACAAAGGCTGGTCAACGCCGCTGTGGCCATTAGAACACGGCGGCACTGGC